>JBGQJK010000046.1:0-2251 GCA_041499035.1 Patescibacteria group bacterium | reverse complement strand
TGAATTACAAGCCTCATCTGACAACCTTTCTGTCCCTATTCAGAAAATATTTACCGACTTCTACAAATATTAAATATGTTAACGTTATTCCTATTAAAAATCCAAAATAAAGTTTGGGAAGATGCGTAAAGCCAAGATAAAAAGCAAGAGGACTGAAGGGCAAATATAATCCAATGGCAACAACTGCCAAACAAGTTACTAAAAATGGCAGACTTGGTATACTTTTCCAAAATGGAATCTTCCTGGTCCTTATCACAAACACTACTAATACTTCTGTGATAAACGAGGTCACAAACCAACCGGTCTGGAAAAGGCTCCCCCGGGCGTGGAAAACAAAATACATTACTCCAAAAGTTAGGAAGTCATAAGTGGTACCAATCAAGCCAAAAATAATCATAAATCTTTTTATGTAGTTCAGATCCCAATTTTTAGGACGCAGAATTTGATCGCATCAACACTGTCTGTAGGGATGGAGAGTTGAGAAACATCATAAAGGATATCGTTAAGAAGAAACTGAACAGGAGTCATAGGTAAAAAAGGTAGAACTACGGAGGCGGCCGCAGCGCTGACCATATTGCCAAAGTCGCTGCTTGTGCCCATTAAAATAAATTTAATTGTGTTATTGAATGTAATCCGGCCCTGATGAACCCCATCGGCAATAACTCCAAGGCTTTTATGAAGAAGTACTACAGAGGCCGCATCTTTTGCAACATCCACTCCGGTATTTACCGAGATTCCGACATCCGCCATGTGGAGGGCCGGGCTATCGTTTATTCCGTCGCCAAGAAATCCGACTGTGTGATTGCCTTTTTTCAGGGCCGTAACAATCCTGATTTTTTGAGAAGGCGTAACTCTGGCAAAAATATCCGTCTCCCAAACTTTTGAAGCCAATTCCTCCTCGTTTAGTTTTTCTATTTGCGGCCCTGTTAACACTTTTTTATAATCAAAATTAACGTCCTTGCAAATCTTTTCGGCGATTATCTCACTGTCCCCGGTAAGAACTTTTACTTTAACTCCCAAGTTTTTAAACTTTTTAAAAACTTCTTCTAAATCTTTTTTAGGGACATCGGAGAATCCTAAAAACCCTCCAAACTCCAGATCTCTGAATTCAGTTTTGGCAAGCTTCGGATTAAAGTTCTTAATCTCCTTTGAAGCAACTGCGATTGTTCTTAATCCGTCGGCTTGCATCTCCCGCACTTTATTTTCCAACTTTATTTTTTCACCGAAGGAAAGGTTACATCTTGCTATAATCGCTTCCGGGGCGCCTTTACAAATTACTGCCTCATGGTTTTCCGATCCAACAACTACCGACATAAACCTATTTTCAAAATTAAACGGAACTTCGAAAAGTTTCTTAAATTTGCCTTCGATTTTTATTCCCTCCTTATTCGCATACTCCCAAATAGACTTATCTATTGAATCTCCGTAGACATGCTTATGAGTAAAGGCCGAATTACAAATGAGGCCGAGCTGGAGCGACTTAGGAGTGGAAACGCTTAATGAAATTTTCCCTTCGGTCAGGGTTCCTGTTTTATCCGTACAAAGAACCTCCATGTTTCCCAAATCCTCTATTGAAACAAATTGCTTGACGATAAGGCTTTCCTTAGCCAGTTTTTTGGCACCGTAAGAAAGACTGATTGTGACTATGAGAGGCAAAAGTTCCGGAGTTATTCCCATAGCTACTGTTAGAGCAAATAGAACCGTCTCGATAATCGGGTGCCCCAAAAAGTAGCCGAGAACTATAACAATAAAAACGGTTACTCCCGCAATTTTTGCGAGTAAAGTACTAAAATCTTTTAGGCCTTTTTGAAATTCGGTCAGCGGGCGATTTTTACTAACATTTTTAGAAATTTCCCCAAACTTTGTGTCCATTCCAATAGCAATTACACTGCCCTCGGCGGTGCCGCCGCTAACCACTGTTCCCATAAAAACCGTGTCGCCTTCTTTTTTCTTAATAGGGAGCGATTCCCCGGTAAGAATTGACTCGTTAACCTCCAAGTCTTCACTAAGGACCAGTTTAAGGTCTGCCGGGATAATGGACCCAGGAAGTAAAACAATAACATCATTGACTTTCACTTCACGCACAGGAATTTGCTCTTTTATCCCATTTTTTATAATCGTTGTTGTAAAGGAAATTTTCTTAATCAGATCGTGTACAATACTTTCCGCCTGGAACTCATTCCAGAAACCGAGAAGTACGGAAAGAGACATTACAAGCCAAATTACTAATGCTTCTGTCTTTTGGCCTAAG
>JBGQJK010000045.1:0-2526 GCA_041499035.1 Patescibacteria group bacterium | reverse complement strand
TGGTTGAACATGTCACCGCTCCACGAAGATCCGCTAGACCTTTTCCTTTTCTATTTTGGCAAGTATAATCTCTGGAGGGCGATAAATGAACAAAATTAAAAATTTGGTTTTGGATGTTGATGGTGTATTAACAACCGGGCAGTTTCTATATACAAAAAGTGGTAAATATGCCAAGGTTTTTGGACCGCATGACAATGACGGAATCAAATTTATTTCAAAATATCTTAAAGTGTACGCCGTTACTGCAGACAAGCGAGGCCTTGCCATTACAAAAAAAAGAGTCGAGGAAGATATGGGAATCCCCTTAGCTGTAGTTAAGGAGGAGATTAGACTTGATTGGTTCAGGAAAAACTTTGATTCTAAATCAACTGTTTATATGGGTGACGGTATGCATGACGCAAAAATATTTAAGGCTGTGGCATATGGGATAGCCCCGGCAAATGCTTTTTATGTTGCCAAAGAGGCTGCGGATTTTGTAACAAAAACAAACTCCGGTGAAGGGGCTGTTTGCGAGGCTTGTTTACATATTCTTAAAAAGTTCTTTGGAGTTGACATATGAGGCTAGATGATGGAAAATCGCGGGTATGGCGCGCGAGAATCTACGGAACTTTGTCGATAATATAAATCCGGTTTTGGAAAAGTTGTTCCTAGCGGGAGCAAATGACCTTACAATTGATACGGCTTCGCTAGCTTTAATCGGAGCTTCGAGGGTGTTGAAATTCTCTCCATTATTTGGGACTATAAACAGACCCGACCTTGATGTTCAAGTAAAATCATTTGATCAGACATTGGTTACACGCGGAGATCATGCCTCACAGAATTTAATCACTCATTTTATAGACCAAAAATATCCTGATAGTACTATTTGGGGAGAAGAGGAAAAAATTAGAACGGGGACTGGCAAGATTGAGTTTATGTTCGACCCACTTGATGGGACCGGAATGCTTCCCGCAGGGGTTGGTGCTTCCACGGCGGCAGTTATGGCTAGTATAGAAAATAAGCCGATGGCATCTGCTATAGTAGATCCATTCCAAAACTCGATGGTTGTTGCCCAAGAAGGGAAAGTTTGGGCTATCGATCTTTTGGGACGAAAATTAGAAGGGAGAAGGATGAAACAAGATGGATCTATAGTTAAAGACCATATTTATTTATGGCATGACACTACTTTGAGAAAAACGACTGTTGGTAGATTAGCCTCATTGTTGACTGGACTTGTTGGTGCATTTCCAGGCCATGATTTTACTGAACTCTCTACTGGAAGCAATATAAATAATCAAGCTGCGCTATGTAGAAGTATGGGTGATTTGCAAATTACCGATGCAATAGGAGGCCCTTGGGATATTCTTATTGGTGCGAATGCAATTCAGCAAGCCGGTGGAGTTGTTACCGACCTAAAAGGTAAGCCTGTAACTAAAGAGACCAAAGATGGAATACTGTCTGCGTCTAATCCCGAAATTTACGGAAGAGCATTAGCTGTGGTTACGGAAGTTTTTAATGGTTACAAAAACTTTAGAGAAGGATAAAATATTATATTGATGTATAAGGTATTAATTACTACTTCGGGGACGGGCTCACGCCTTATGGACCTGACAAAGACCACAAATAAATCTTTAATCCTACTAAAGAGAAAGCCAATTATTGATTATATAGTTGATCTTTATCCTAAAAATATTGAAATAGTGGTTACTCTTGGGTATTACGGCGATAAGGTGAAGAAACATCTCCTAGAGAAATATCCGAATCGTAAATTTACTTTCGTCCAAATAGATAGATACGAAGGGGTAGGTTCAAGTTTGGGTTACTCAATGCTTCAGGCCGGGGATGTACTTCAATGTCCGTTTGTTTTTCATTGCAACGATACAATAATTGTCGGTCAAAAAATTCCATCTCCCGAAAAGTTTAATTGGAATGGGGGATCCAGGGGGCTTGATAAGGAAATATTCAATACCAAGTTTTTAAGTTCGTTTACCGTTAAAAACGGATTTATGAGGGTCATGAATAGAAAAGGCGCGGAAGTTTGGAATCTGTTCCACATCGGCCTTGTTGGCTTTAAAGATTATAAAGGGTTTTGGAAAGCCTTAAAAATTAGGTTCCGTGAGAATCCTAGCGATTCTTCACTAAACGATTGCTCCGCAATGCAGGTCATGGTTGACAAGGGTATAAAATTTAAAGCTATTGAATTTAAGAAGTGGTATGATACCGGCAATCTCATAGATTTAGATTTTGCTAAGAAGAATATATAAATGAAAAAAATTAAGAATGTTATAAGTCGACCGGCTAGTGTAGTTACTGGGAAAAAAAGTCTTAAACCGCTTTATTCTTTTAAAAATTTCCCGATATTTATGGGCTGTGTGACCCAAAAGAGGGAAAAAGATATGGTTGCCGATATGGATTGGCTGATCGACCCTGAAACGGGCGTAATCCAACTTAAGAAATTGTTGCCTTTGGAGATTCTATATCAGGCCCAACATGTTGATGGAACTGGCCCAACCTGGGAGAAGTACTATCAGGATTTTGCCAGTTATA
>JBGQJK010000044.1:0-2937 GCA_041499035.1 Patescibacteria group bacterium | reverse complement strand
GGCGAAAAGCTGAAATTGGAAATTGTTATATCTGCCGTTGTAACAGTTTGGCCGGTTGGTTGATTGGTTACCGTTTTTGCGGGTTTAAGATACATCCATGCAAAAAAGCCTACAAGAATAACTAGCGCCACAATTGCGATTTTTTTAATCATCGATTCTCACCCCCTTAAAATTTGTATTTAGAGAGACCGAATCCGGCGAGCAGTTTAAGAACCAGCCAGCGGATTTTTTCGGCCAATCTATATATAGAGTATAGCGGTTTATTTATAACAAGGTCCCATGTTCCCAAAAATTCAATAACTTTGGGATTATAGCCCTCTTTGAATTTGGTGAAGCCTTTGCCTTCCTCCCTACCCCAAAGGTCAAATGTAGTTAGTCCTAATTTCTTGCCGAATTTAATTGCTTCCCACATCATTAAATTGTTGGCCATAACATTTTTATTTTTTTCTGTCGAGGCACCGTATGGATAGTACAGGAAGTCTTTCCAAGCAAACAAAATCCAAGTTGTGATAATTTCACCCTGATAGTTTGCGGCAAGTAAATGCGCGATTTCGGCTTTTTTCAGAATCTTCCACATTAAGCGGTGATACTTTTCCGTATGGGCGTAAAAACCTTGTCTGTTTACAGTCTCGCGTGTCAGCTCCAAATATCTGTCAAATGCTTTATCGCTATTATCTTCCTTAACAGTTACACCGTTCCTTTGGGCGACCCTGATGTTATAGCGGGTTTTGCCGGAAAAACTTTTCATTACCTCATCCTCACTCGGTTTTAAATCAACCCAGAAAGTTGTTGGGGTAAATAATGTTTTACCCGGAACCGCACCGTATTTTTTGAGAAGATTTATAGCTTTATCTTTATCTGCACAACTCATTCCACCTTTCTTGACAACATAATTTGGCTCGAGTTTTATAAAAACTAGGCCCTCTTTCTTTCCAAGAACTTTGACGTCCTTAATCATTTCTTCAGTCGGCATCGGGCCTTTTTCAAAAATGCCTATTTTTGTATTACTGAACCCCAATCTATGGAGAGTCAATATCCCATATTTTGTTTCTGCGACTTCGTTTCCCCATTTTCTCCTAAACTCCGCCCACGAGCTTGTTTGCAGAGGATGTGTGGCAATTTTATCTAAATCATTAGTCGTCATGCTGTAAATACTTTTCTATGACAAATCATCGTTTGATTTGTCGAGATATTTCTCTATTATATCGTCAAAGGTGCCTTTGATACTGTCTACTGAGTCTAATCCGCCAATGTCCTCCTTCGCAAATGCTACCGAGGACAAGTTTTCAATCAAATTTTCCGGTATATCCATAATAAATCTTGACGGGGGGTTGCTTAGTTTTTCCCCAAAATAAAGCCGGGAGTTGGCGTAAGTCAGGTAAAGAATTTCTTTTGCTCGTGTAATCCCAACATACGCTAAACGTCTTTCCTCCTCCAATTGGTTGGTATCCATAAGGCTACGCGAATGCGGGAAGAGGCCCTCTTCCATGCCCACAATAAAGACTATCGGAAACTCAAGCCCTTTGGCAGCGTGCAGGGTCATCAGTGTTACCGCATTTTTGGTTTGATTTCTTGGTCCCGCTTCAACCAACGCGATGTTTTCCAAAAAGTCATTAATATCCGGAAATTCGGTGGCAACGCTTCTGAGCTCCTTTAAGTTTTCGAGCCTTGCCAAATTTTCCTCTGTTTCTTTTTGGAAGAGCGCGAGATAGTCTGTTTTTTGAATAACCCCATCCAGAATATCAAGCGTTGTTAACCCTTCAATAGATGACATTTCTTGAAGTTTTTCGAATCTCCTGAGGCCTACTTTTTCGATTCTTTTACGCGATACCGAGTCTTTGGGATTAACCAAAAATTTGATGTAGCTGATTACATCTTTAACCTCTTTCCTATCGTAAAATCTTACTCCCCCTACAAGAATGTAAGGGATGCCGGCGTGGAGGAAAGCTTCTTCCAGAACGCGGGACTGGGCGTTGGTTCTATATAGAACCGCTATGTCCGAAAATTTTCCCAAATGGTTGATTTCATCAACAATAAAATCGGCTTCACTAAAACCGTTTCTGGCCGAGTAGAGTTTAATTTTGGCGCCGGCGGATTTCTCCGTCCAAAGTTTAAGAATAGGATGGCCCGTATTTTTAGAAATTACTAGGTTGGCGGCATCTAGGATATTTTGAGTTGAGCGGTAGTTTTGTTCCAAATTTATTATTTTAATATCGGGGTAATCACGTATCAAATAATTGATGTTTCTGTAATCTGCCCCGCGCCAGGAATAAATTGATTGGGAAGCATCTCCAACCGCAGTAATATTTTTTCTCTTCCCCACCAGGAGTTTAGTGAGGGAATATTGAATTTTATTTGTGTCCTGCCATTCGTCAACGAAAATGTGGGTTAGAGTTCTTTGCCATTTAGCAAGGACTTCCGGCACCTCTTTAAATAATTTGACCGTTTTTATCAACAAATCATCAAAGTCCAGCGCCCCTATTTCTTTGAGCATTTTTTCATACTCACCATAGACTTTTGAAACAATTTCCTGCCACTCGCCTCTCACGAAGTTTTTATATTCCTCGGGAGTCAGCATCTGATTCTTGGCCTCGCTTATTCCGTTAAGGATTGAGGAAGGGTTATATTGATCCGTTGAAATCTCCAGTGATTCAAGTATTTGCTTAACCGCGTCTTTTTGGTCCTGCTCGTCGTAAATAATAAAGTTTACGGGGATTCCGATATGTTTGCCGTCAATCCGGAGAACCTTAGCACAAAATGAATGGAAAGTACCTGTCATGGGTGTGTTGCCGTTTGTGATAGCGGCAATTCTAATCTTCATCCCGTTAGCGGCTTTGTTTGTGAAAGTTAAAAGTAGCGCGTTCTCAGGTTTTATTAAGTCATGCTCTATAAAGTAGGCTACTCGGTGGGTCAAAACTTTGGTTTTTCCGCTTCCGG
>JBGQJK010000043.1:0-3039 GCA_041499035.1 Patescibacteria group bacterium | reverse complement strand
TGGGCAAAAATAAAAAGCTTCCCATTCCAACGATAAAAATTCCTGAAATCATCCCTACCAATTTATTTTGCTGCTTCTTAAAGTTAAACATAGCTACTAAATTCGTGATTATATAGAGCAGGAGTCCCCAATGTCCCGTGGCTACCCCTAAGAGTTTCTGGTAAGCAAAGTCAACATCCGTCCTGAAAAAAATTGTTTGAAAATTAAAAGCCGAAATTGAGGCCTTTCCGGTTATTCCCAACGTAATTGGATATCTGTTCCACATAAGCTTCCAGGCATAGTAAAAAACATTACCCTCGGCAAAAGGCTTAGTCGTTAAAACAAAAAGAAGAACGGAAAGAAAGATGCCAAAAAATAAATCTACTATTTTTGGCCTTCTGCTCAAGAGTAAGTAGACATAAAAAGGTACCAAAACGGCCCAGCTAAGTTTAAAGTAAAGACTTAAAAACATTAGTGGAATCGAGAGAATCAGATTGTTATTAAGAAGTGCCAAAAAAGCCAAAAGCCCCAAAAGCCCCACAACACTGTCCGTCTGCCCCCAAGCTCCTGAAATAAAAACTGTTACCGGATTAAGGAGAAAAAAACATAGCCCTGCAACAGCTTTCTTAGTATCCTTGGTCAAATTCAATATCAACTTATAGACAACCAGGGAAATTGCCAGATCACAAAGAATTGGTAATAGTTTAACAACAAAAACGTCTCCCCACTTGTAAAAATAGATAATAAACGCTGAAGGCGGAAACCTGACCAGGTTGTGCATTTGGGCAAGTACATATCTTTTGTCATTCAGCCATAAAAGTCCTGCAAATATCCACTCGGCAAGGGGGGGATAATTTGGGGCCGAATAATACCATTCTTCTCCAAAATAGAAGTTCTTGGGCCCCGTTTGAAATAAGTGTTTTCCCCACTCCACGTAACTTAGAAGATCGCCCACAATTACCTTATTTACAAAATAAGTGCGGGCAAAAAAACTAAGGAGGAGGATTAAGAAAATGCCTATATTAAGCCGGTATTTATAAAGCCAGCTTGCCATTAAATAATTTCCTTTTCCAAAGCGGGTAAGTTAAGAGAATAACCCAACTCGCAAGGGATAAATTGTTACTGAAGCTCCGGAGAGGTGTATTTGTCAGATGGAGATAAACATAATGCTGACCCTTAGGGATATTCAGGTACATTCTGCCATAAACTTCGGACTCCGGTATATAAGATTTAATAGAATTACCGTCTAGAGTTATTTTCCAAACAGGAAATTGGAATAGATTTACACGAACAATGGAATCCGTTGTTAGACTTGTATTGAACTTGGCCCAATCGGTTCCTTGCGCTCCGCCCGTAACCGTACCCTGTCCGTCCGTTACTTCGGCGACAGTTAGCGGCGGGTTTTTTGGATTCTGCTTGGCCGTTTCCGGCAAATAATCAAAGATGCCTGCCGTGCGTTGTAAATCCCAAGCGGCTCCCGAAAATTTTTGGGCGTCGGTTAGAGGTCCCATTTTACCCCCGAGCGGAAGGAAATAATTCCAATTCAAAGAAACGAGAAGTATAACCAGCAAACTCCCCACAACTACTGAGATTTTTTTAGAAAGAAGTACTGCAACCGAACCGGAAGCCAAAGAAAATCCAAGAATAGCCAACGATAGAAACCTCCAGGGAAACTGAACAAAGGCCAGAAAATGAATCCTCTGCCAGATAAACGTCGAATCCTGATGCGCCATAAAAGCAGCAAACCAAGCAAAAGTTATTGAAAAGAGGATCACATACAAACTTGTTGAGTCCGGTTTGTTTTTTGCTTTCTTAAGTAGAAGGTACCCAACAATTAATAGTATAAAAAGTGAAAGAATCCAATGGACATGGCCCACCTGGAATGGCATGCCGTCATTCGGCCCCCAGATAGAAGGCCCGAAGCCCCAAAAACGCGAGATCAAAAGCTGGCCTATGGTCGCGTAGTGAGCAATATATTCATAATAACCCTGGGTAAGTGTATCAACGTGGATATACTTTTGCTCGAGAACCGCAGGCAGGGTAAAAAATGCCGCAAGTCCCGCAGCAATTATCCCGGAAGAGAGGATGTTGAAGAACTTTTTCCAATCCTTGGCTTTTAGCCAGAACATCAAGCACCAAATGGCAAAAACAGGTGTAAAAATCATGACCATAAGATTGTGCGAGAGAAGAAGTCCTGTCCAGGAAAGTGCGAGACCGATTATCCATTTGGCCACATTTTTCCTCTTCTGAATTAATCTGTATGAAGTCCAGAGTATTAGCGGAAACCAAATGAAAGCCCAAGCTTCGTTCATCGCCCCGCGGACATAAACATCAACGGAATGATACGGCGCCCATATATAGAAAATTGAAGAAATTACCCCGCCCCATTTGCCAAAAAACTCCTTGGCCAAAAAATACATTGTAATGCCGGAGAGAATGAAAGAGAGAGCAAAGGTAAGTTTGGCCGTATCGGCAAATGAAAATTGCAAAATGCGGAAAACTTCGCCGACAAAATATGGCATGGGGGGATAAAAATTAAATAAAGGAAAGCCATAACCATAGCCCATGTCCGGAACCCAACGACAGGGGATTTGTCCGTCGTTAAAGCACTTTTCCATTTCAAGCTGCCGCATCATCTGAAGATCGTCATGCATCGTAAAATAACCCTTTTCAAAAATCAGAGTCCGCCCGGCGAGAATTGCAGCAACCAGAACAATCAAAAGCGGCCAGAAACTGGGAGACTTAAAGATCTTTTGAAGAAACTGCATAGTTATGATGATAGCATAATTACTTTGTCTTTTGAGGAAGCTCAAAGAAAAGCAAGGACTCGTGAGTCCCGTCTGGGCGTGAAGCTTTGGGATACTCGGCAACTAATTTTAACCCAACACTCTCGGCATCTCCCTTAAAACGGTCATTATTTATCAGAAGAAATGTCGAGTTCCCCGCTTTTTGAGAATTAATAAGCGGGTCGGGAATTACGCTAAAATTTAAACCGACCCCGACAACCGTAATTTGTTTATGACTGTTCAAATATATTTCAAGGCCGTCCGGCAATGTTCC
>JBGQJK010000042.1:0-3381 GCA_041499035.1 Patescibacteria group bacterium | reverse complement strand
CAGGAAGATATCTGCCGGAAAGAAGCTACCAAACGAGGGTATGAAGTTATAGAGGTATTTCGAGAAGAAGGCCGCTCCGCAAAAACCATTGTGGGGCGTCCGGTGCTTATCAGTTTATTGGAATATTGCAGAAAGAATAAAAATCTTATTCAAGCAGTATTTACCTACAGATTGGATCGTATTTCCCGACAAACCTCTGATTATCTGGCAATTAGAAAAAAGCTCGGCGAAAACGATATTTCCATCATTTCCTCAACAGAGCCAACAGGTGATAGTCCAACAGAAAAACTTGTCGAGACCATTTTGGCAGGATTTGCGCAACTTGATAACGATATTCGTAGTGAACGCGCTAAAAACGGATTACGAGCAAGGTTTCTGTCAGGACTTATTAGTGGAAAACCACCGATCGGCTATATGTTCCAAGCTGGCTTTGCCGTTAAAGATCCCAAAACGTGGGATAGAGTAAAAGATGCCTGGAATTTAATGGCAACAGGAACAAAAAGTCTCAATGACATGGCGAAAGTCATGACCGAGTGGGGGCTTCGTGAAATACATGGCAAGAGAGAATATAAATTACGTGCGCAAACTGCTGATCGAATATTTAGACAAAAGTTTTATACAGGTAAATTGACCTCTGTAACCTATCCCGAGGAAGTGAAGGGTCAACATGTGCCAATGATCTCGGAAGAACAGTATTACAAGGTACAGGCGATCATAGACGGTCGAAATCCTAACAAAATCGCTCTCGCCAGAAGAACATTTGAAAATGAGGATTTTCCCCTACGGAGAATTGTAAAATGCGCTAAATGTGGCGTGGGACTCACCGGCGCGTGGAGTAAAGGCAAGATGGGCAAGAAATACGCGTACTATTGGTGCGCTAGTAAGTGTAACTATAAATGTATACCGGTTAACACACTTGAAAATACACTCATATTGTTACTTAAAGAAATAACACCCAAAGAAGAATGCCTCCAGCTCTTTATAGAGTTTGTTTATAAGTGCTATCACAATCGGTTATCTCGGCTAACAAAAATTAAAAATAATGCCGACAATGAAATAGAGGAGTTACGGACTCTACGAAAGACGCTGGTTGAGAAAAATCTTAGCGGCGTCTATTCCGATGAAATCTTTAAGGAGCAAAGTGCCATGATTGAAGATAAGATGATTCGGGCACAGATACTCAAAGACGACTCTACTATTGATAAATACAACATTGATGCGGTGACGTCTTTTATCAAAACAATCTTTGCTGATCTAGGAGAATCATACAGAAGATCAACAATAGGGCAGCTCAAAGTGCTTCTGGGTTCAATCTTCCCATATGGAGTCGCTTGGGACTATACAGGTACATTGAACCCACAGATTAGCCCGATATTTCAATACATTCGGCACTTTGATGGGGGTGCCATCCCCTCTGGAGCGGGATACGGGAGTTGAACCCGTTTCTCTACCTTGGGAAGGTAGCGTTAGGCCGCTTAACTAATCCCGCGGGTTAAGTGCAAATTATACTCTATGATTTTCACACAAGAAAGTCTTGACTAAAATTTGAAATCCTGTAAAGTTTTATTTTGTGGGCGAAAGAAAAGGTGGAATTACATTTTTGAGCAGTTGGGTTCCGGATAAAATTGCTGTTGTGTTGAAACCGCTTGGACCCCCTACGGGAGAAAGTCCGACAGGAAAAGAGTTGGAAAAAGGCGCTCAAATTCGAGGCAAGATACCCGCAATGGCTGAAAAAGCCAGGCTTCAGACCACAATGTCAGGTACATAATAGTTACCTAGGTAATGTTAAGACATTTCCAGAGTGGATAATGTTGGGATTTTTAAGTTTGTTAGCTTTTGCTATCTCCACCCACTTGTAACCGTCTCCATAAGCCCGGATCGCGATCTCCCAAAGAAAGTCGCCTTTTACCACAGTATAGGTGCTACCCGAAATTGCCGTGGCGGTTTTATTTATTGTTGAAATCTGCTTTGTTGCCGTCGGCTGTTTGCTGCTTACGTCAGGTAAAGTCAACTCCTGTCCCACTTCAAGATTTTCGGACGTTAATTTATTGGCCTTATATACATCGGTCCAGTTGTAACCGCTACCATAAACATCTTCCGATATTGACCACAGAGTCTCACCTTTTACTACTTTGTGAGTTTTACCAATCTGGGATTGGTTGGTTGTAGTTAAAGCTTCGGGAAGCGTCTGGCTTCTTTTATCTTTAAAATAGTTAACCACTAATATGCCTACAATCACTATAACCAGCGCTCCGAGTACCATACTAATGCTTTCTTCATTGAGTTTTAGATTTTTGAGGAATTTTTTTAGATCAAAGTTCAAATATGTTCACCCCCCTTCGCCAAGGCTTCGGAGGGGCATGCCACCTTGGAATTTGAGCAGATTTTTAAACTGGCTCAATTTATCTGAAGCATTGATTGAAGTCAAGGGGGATTTAATTTCCGAAAAGCCTTTTCTTTACTCTTTTGTAGATTTTCATAAGTGTAGTATCCTCTTGATCTTCCGCTCGCTTTTCTTGTTCGTTGATAATTTGGGAGATTGGTTTTCCTGTTTTTTTGGACCATTCTGGAAGGCCTGCCTCAACGGCTTCCTCCATAGCACTTTTGGGTTTATCGTCGGGTCCTTCCGGCTTATCACCACCACCATTCGGTATCGTTTCTCCCATATTTGTGGGCGGAAGCTCGTAGATGACGTTCAAACTTTTTACGCACAACTTCCAGCTTCCCAACAGTATTATATCCCAAACTTTGCTAATGCCTGAAACCTTTATTCAAGAACAGGTATTGATATCTCTTTATTTATGAACCTCAGATAAAGTTGAATATCACTATAATGGTCAAATGCTATTTCTTCTTCTTTAGGAAGCTCTGATAAAGGGAACCATTTTTGCTCATCAGACTCCCAGTCTGCCTTTCCTTCTTTTTCTAAAGCCTTGCAAAAGAAAACAAACGAAATGTTTTGTCTATCTTCGTGTGGTCGGTTAGGCCTGTCATTGATAGCCAGTAGAGTAATATCTTTTATTTTGTAGCCTGTTTCTTCGTATACCTCTCTCTCAACTGCTTGTTTCAAATTTTCATCTCTCCCGACAAAACCACCCACTAAACCCCATTTGCCACCTTCTAAAAGTTTCTTAACTCTTTTTACGAACAAAACTTTATCATCTTTTATGACAAGGGTATCTACAACAACGTGCCTTAGCTGACCTTTACCATTATCTTCAAAAACACAAGTAATCATAAATTATTCCTCTAAGAAATCTGATGTGGAAAACAAATCCCCTGTAATTATTTGATGTTCGTCAACAATATCTGTGTTAACTTTTTCGTGTTGGTAGAGCACTGCTAAACCAAATCCCATTTTCTCTTTTGGAGTCTGTAAGT
>JBGQJK010000041.1:0-4117 GCA_041499035.1 Patescibacteria group bacterium | reverse complement strand
ATAATTGTTTCCTCAATAGTCGTTTTCCTAATAACATTTTCTCCGCTTTTTATTTTTAATCTAAAGCATGGAAATATTTTAAGCAATAATATTGCAGGACTTGTTGGAAGCGGCAAAAGTTTTGGGATACCAAACTGGCAATTTATAAGCGATAGATTAAGCGTCACTGGTGTTTACTTTTCTTCGCTTCTTTTCCATAGCCCATATGCCAAGGAATGGATTCACATGCTCCTTATTTTTATTTTATTTATAGCTTTTCTGCCCAAACTTTTCAAAAATGATAGGCTAAAAATAATATTTATTCTGCTTGGCTCGGTTACTTTTGGCCTTTTATTCTTTCAGGGCAATAACGGCAATCTCTATCAATATTATTTGACCGGCTACTATTTAATCTTCCTGATTTTGGCTGCGGCACTATTTAATTCGCTATTTGAATCGTCGCTTCTCGGGAAGATCGTCGTAATTTATCTTCTTCTTTTCTTTCTTTCCCAGAATTGGTCATGGATTAGGCCGTACATTTATACCACGGGAACCGAACCGGATATGATAGTTTTGAGCAATCAAAAGCAGGCTATTGATTGGGTTTACAAAAATGCCGGAGCGCGGGATTTTAACGTTGACGAATACGTCCCCCCGGTGATTCCCTATGCGTACGATTATCTATTCAAATGGCTTGGGACCTCCAAGTACCATAAACTTTCATTGGACTCCCAGGTTTCGCTTCTATACACTTTATATGAAGCAGACCCACCGCACCCGGAACGGCTAAAGGCTTGGCTGGATAGGCAGACAGGTATCGGCAGGGTTATAAGGGAGCAGACTTTCGGGGGAATTACCGTTCAGGAACGGCAGAGAATAACTAAAAAATGAAACCCGATTTAAGCATCATCATACCGGCGTATAACGAAGAGTACAACCTGCGTACTGGAGTAATGGATTCGGTTTATGACTATCTGATTCAGCAAAATTACTCCTGGGAGATCTTGTTTGTTGATGATGGCTCAACCGACAATACTTCGCGTCTTGCAGAAGACTTTGCCCAAAAACACAAAAATTTCTTCGTTCTTAATGAACCGCATCGTGGTAAAGCCGGAACAGTTATGGCCGGAATTTTTAAAGCAAAGGGGTCAATAGTTCTTTTTACAGACACCGACCAGGCGACACCTATTGATCAGGTCGAAAAGATGTTGCCGAGGTTTGCTCAGGGCTATGACGTAGTTATCGGTTCTAGAAAAGGCCGCCCCGGTGCTCCATTCATTAGAAAATTCATAGCATTCGGCTTTTCGGTTCTAAGGTTTTTGATATTGCGGCTTCCATATAAAGACACGCAATGTGGTTTTAAGGCTTTTAGACGGGAGTCTGCTCTCCAGATTTTTGAAAGGCTCAAGATTTTTGATGAAAGCAGACGCGATACAGGAGCTTCGGTTACTGCCGGGTTTGATTTGGAAGTTTTGTATATCGCCAGAAAATTAAAACTCAAAGTAGCGGAAGTAAACGTTGATTGGCATGATAAAGGCGAACGGGGAGACTCCGCAGTTGACCCGATAAAAGATTCATTAAACGGCCTAAAAGATTTAATCATGGTCCGTCTAAACGCGCTTCAAGGAAAATACAAAGTTTAAGGTTTATTTGTTAACTAAAAGAAGTCCCGTCACACTCATAGCCGCGCCAAGAATTTTTCTAGCTATAAAATCCCTTTCTTTAAGTATTAATATGGATAGTGCGACGGTAACAATTGCGCCGAAAGCACCAACTGTAAACACTTGGGAGGAGTTTGGCGCAATCTGCAGTGCTGCAAAAAATGATACGGCTGATAGTCCGTACATCAGACAAAGTAGCAGCATTTTAAAAATAAAAGTCTTTTTGATAAACACTTTAAGCCCCGCCAACTTTTTAGGATAAAACAATCCGATTGCTATTCCGGGGAGTAAAAATCCTATTACAACATATGAATATGGATCAAAAAACTTTACTAAGAAACGGTCGTTGGTGTTGGCTAGGCCGAAAAGTATAGCCGCTACAAAAGCCATTACGTCTCCAACGTTTAGTTTTGTGTGAAAGTCTTTAAAAGAGACTGCCATAACACCTAAAATAATCAATATAGCTCCAACCCACTGAGGTCCAACTAAGCCTTCTTTAAAAAATAGTGTGGCCCCAATCACAGCAAATAAGGTCTTACTCGAGAATATAACCGTGAATCTAGAAGCTTCAGTAATTTTTAGAGATTTAAATATAAATATATTGGCGAGAGAGTAAAGTACAACCATTGCAAAAAGACTCCAGGACACATTCGAAAGATTTGGAATTGGTATTTTTCCTTGAATTATAAAAACTATAATTCCAATAATCACGGCGACACCAACCTGAAAGAAAATAGAGAAGGAAATGGGATCGCTTTTAGCATCTTTAAGAAGCACTCTTTGGAGAAGTAGCGAGACTGCGTATAGAAGTACACTAATCCAAATCAAAATCTGCCAAGTCATGATTGAATTGTAACATCAATTTGACCTTTGGGAAATTTGGAGTGATATAATCTTCTCAAATGGATAAATATTTGAAAAAGGCTAAACGGATTATTTCTAAGAACATCTACATGACCATTGCCTCATCTTCAAAGGGTGGCAAGCCATGGATATCTCCAGTCTTTTTTGTCTACGACAATAATTACAACTTATATTGGGTTTCAAATAAAAATGCTAGACATTCAAAATTGGTTAATAAAAACCCACAAGCGGCGATCGTAATTTTTGACTCATCTGCTATCGAGGGACAAGGAGACGGAGTTTACTTTGAAACGAAAGTAGATGTGGTTAAAAATGAAATGGAAATAAAAGCTGCAATAGACTTGTTCAATAAGAGAGTTACTCAAGATGACTTTAGAATTAAAAAAGTTGGAGAAGTAACAAGAGACGGAGTTTGGAGAATTTACAAGGCGATTCCCTACAAAGCTTCGAAATTGACTGAGGGCGAATTTGTTAATGGTCAATATGTGGATAAGAGGATTGAAATAGATTTAAAAAAACTTCAAAAGATTTGACCTTTGGAGAATTTAGAGAATCTATATTTTCTTATCCAATTCCAAAGCTATTTCGTAGAAGCCATTTTTCTTATAGAAATTTATTGCTCTTTTGTTTTGCCAGTACGCGGAAACATATAATTTAACTGCATTTTTCTCTTTCGCCCACTTAACTGCCTCCTCAATCAATAACCGTCCAATTCCTTGTGAACGGTAAGTAGGATCTACTCCAATATTTTCAACCTCGATATATTTACTTTTTCTGTATCCAAAATCTTTTACTGCCAAGGCAATATAACCTGCCGGGTTTCCATCAGCGTATGCGATTAAGCATTTTCCGTATTCCCCATTAGCCAAGCGCTTATAGTATTTGATTCCTCTCTCCGAAAATGGATATTCCATATCCAAGTCGTCGTCATGGTGCTTATCGTTAATAAAGACTTGGTTGTTTAAACTCTGTATTAGTTGCCAATCATCAGGCTGAGCAGTTTTTATTTTCATACACCAAGTATATCAAAATTTGACCTTAGACTAGTGAGTTGCTACAAGAAGATAGCCACCCATAAAAGCAAGGGTTGCAGCGATAAGCTTCTTCCAAAGGTTGTCTTTCTCTTTGAGAAGAAATATTCCTAAAAGAACTGTAAATATTGCGTAACTTTGGACTATTGGGATAACGCGAGTTGCATCCCCAATTTCCAATGCTTTTAACTGTAAGTAATAACCAATAACATTTAAAGCAGCCATTAATATTACTTTCCAACCCGAGGATTTTGCTTCTTTTATAGCATCTTTAATATTAAAATAGGGTAAATAAATGAATATAAGTGGAACTGTCCATCCGAGTAGTGTGTATGTTGTTGGATTAAAATATAAAGCGCCTTTTTTGTCCAATAACCATCCTAGTCCCAAAAATACTGATATTAATATAGCTATTCCCAAGCCCCTCAGAGAAAAATTTTTAATTTTAGTTTTTGAAAACCCAATTAGGACAAGTGAAGTGATTATTAAAAACGCTCCGATTGCTTTATTTGTAGTTAGCGCTTCGGAATAGAGAAAAACAGAACCGACAAACGCAACGACCAAACTCAAGTTCTCAACCGT
>JBGQJK010000040.1:0-4528 GCA_041499035.1 Patescibacteria group bacterium | reverse complement strand
TGATATTGATTAAGTTAGTATCAGCATTACTATTCTGACTTCTCTCACATGATAAAATGATGTCGGTAATTGCTAATTGGAGTTTTTTAAATAATTTCTTTTTCTCTTCGGTCGTATCCAATTTAGTTCCGTAAACAATTTCCAGAATAGGCCAGAATTGGCTCCTTTTGGTTCCGAAGAACCAGTCGTATCCCGGCTCGGGTTTTGCTGCGAAAGTTCCCAGGAAAAGGAAATTGGTGTTTGGAGGAACAAAACTGCCATAGGGGTGAGTTTCAATCATTTCCTATTACCCTTTTTTCTTTTACCCAAAGCAGCATTATTGTTCCCATCAACATAAGAATAGACAATGAAAGAATCCCCATTCTATATTTGAATATTCCATAGTTTTTAAGTAATAGTACAACTACACCCCAAGTTACCGGGCCGATAATTGAGGCAAATTTTTGGAAGGTCGAGTAAAAGCCAAAATACTCTCCTAATTTTTCCTTCGGCGAAATTTTAACAAGTAAAGCGCGTGCCGCTGTATAAAAACCACCATACCCAATTCCTACAATTGCAGAAAGAATATATGTTAGCATTAACGAAGATGTTACGGCCATTGATCCGTAAACGATTGTTAAGATAATACTGGAAAGAATTAACATTTTCTTTATTCCGATTTTGTCACTTATCTTCCCTGCTAAATAAGCGCTCGGTACTGCCGTAATTTCAACCAGTCCGAGGGCAATATATTTTTGGACATCGGATATTTTAAAAACTTGATCCAGAAAAATAGCAAAATATAGACTTGCAGTAAGAAGCGCGTCTGAAAGAAGCATAAACGCTACTAAAAAAACAGTCACGTTTTTATCCTTTTTTATCAATAACTTAAAACCTGCTATTGAATTTTTATAGACTGACCTAAAACTGACTTTTTTGGAAAGGGGTTTAATTTTTGGTTCATTAAACCAAAAGATCATGGGGAGGCCTGCAAGCGCGAAGATGATAACGGCAGGTAAAAATACTTGGGCGCGGCCCGGTATGCCGAAGAGTTTTATGTAGCCGAGTGAGAAGGGAATTAGAAGAGCAGGACCAAGGAGCCAGCCGATATTGTTAAACATTTCTCCTATTCCCGTAATCTTCCCCAGATTTGACGCTTTTGATAGAACCTCGAGTAAGGCGTTATAAAAAATTATACTGATCTGATAAAAATATTGGAGAAAGAAAAACAAAATCAGAACTATTGCCACTCTTGGAACTGCCGCCATTTTGGTAACGGCGATAATACCGAGTGCCGAACCAAGTAAAAGTTGAATATAGGTAGTCCATTTTATAAACGGCATCCTTTTACCCATATTGTCTGACCAGGCGCCTAAAAACGGTGAAGTTATCAAAAGAAGAATAGTGGCCAAAGTAAAAGTTCCTCCATACCAAATGTCGTCAATTTTATTATCAAGAACTACCCATTGGGCTAAAAATAGACCGCCCATGGCAATCGAAATTGGAGTGTTGGCAAAATCATAAAGGGCCCAAAGAAATATATTCTTTTTTAAATTAGGCTTGTTCATAAAAGTAAGAGCACTTGGCCCTATATTAAATCTTTTTGGGGGGAAGGTAAATGCTTCTTAGTATCCGATGTTTTGGTAGGTGTTTAGTTGCTGAATGGCCGCTTTGTCAATATTCCCGAACCAGCCTATAAACCACCAGGCGCTAACCACAGTAGAAATAATAGTCAGGATTATAGCCACAGCGCCTATTATTTTAGCTGTTTTATTATTCTCTTTTAAATATTTAACCCCGGGCCAAAGACCAAGTGGAGGAAGAAAAATGCTCAATGTATATATACCGATTTGTTTAAGGATGGTGGTAGACAGGGGAACCGGCTTTAAGTTCTTGCCGCAGTTTGGACAAAAATAATACGTTTCGGAAATTGTAGAATGGCACTGGGGACAAAGTTTTTGTTCCGGTTGCATTCCTTAGCATCTCATTCCCGACAAAACTTTGTCAAATTATTTTTCGGATTTAAAATGGAGAACCATTGCGCCCAAGCCGGCGCTGGCTACAACAAAACCGATTAAGACTCCAAGTACCGGAATCATACGGAGCAGGTAGAAAACAACCAAGCCTATCGAGAAGTTAAGATAGACACCCGTATTTTTCCAGCCAAATTTGCCGCTAAGCCAATTGCCGATGGCAAGCCCCACAACTATTTTTGTGAAATAAAATGCGACGGCATAAATAGCCAGAATAATCAAAGCCAGAGGGAACCCGATAATGGTTATCATTAAAATCAAGCTTAGGGGTATGGTCAAAAACAAGACCAATAGTCCGGCCACAAAACTTGAACTGAGGGAACTTAAAACTTGCGAAGCAATTGCCATAGCCTTTTTTCCGGAAAACTTAATCCAAAGCATTCCGACAACCAGAGCTCCCAGGAAAGAAATTACTTTTAAGCCGGCACCGGCGGTTTTGGCGAATTTATTAAAATCATTTTTGGCAGTGTTAAGATTCATGTTTACAGTTGGAGGATTTTGGACTTTATTAATCTGTCCGGTAACTATTGCGCCTGCGGGCAGAACCAAGTCTTTTTTGCCGTTATCAATCATGTACCAAAGATCTTTGCCAATGCGGGTGTCCGGTCCAAAAGTCAGCTCTCCGGCGCCGACCCTTACCTCACCCAAAATTTTTGAGTCAAGATTAACACTTCCCGCCCCGATCATAGCGTTTCTTCCGATAGCGGCTTTACTGTTTAGAGTTCCGGCACCGGCTATTAGGGACCCGCCAACAGTTGAGCTGCCGTCTATTTGCAGAGTACCGCTCCCGGCTATCAAGCTACCGCCTATTTTTGCACCTTGAACTGAAACGTTGCCGCCGCCGACAATGACATCATTTTTAACAGTTCCGTTTAGAGTCACGGCCCCTCCGCCGATTATCAGGTTGCCATTAACAGTGCCGTTAATATTTACCGTACCAGCTCCAACAAACACGTCCCCATTTACGACTCCGTCCATATCAACCGATTCGGAACCTATAAAAAGATCATCATTAATCACTTCCCCCTTTGTAACTGTCAGGTTTCCTTTTTGTTGCATCAGGACTTTTGCAGCGGCGGGGGAGGCGGATATAAATAGTAGAAGTAAAAAGGCTGAAACCGCCAATAATATTTTCCTCATAGTTTTTTATACACCAATTAGTTATTTTTTGTCAACCATTGCATACCTCGGCAACTATTATTAACGGAACTTTTATAGCTTTAGGCAAGCAAGTGCCCCACAAACTCCGACATTTTCTTTAAGCTTTGATAATTCAAGCCGGGGGACACTTACGATCTTCAAACTCTCATTCAGTAATGTTTGCAGATTGTGTATCCTTTTTTCCTGATTTAAGGCCACCCCGCCGGCGAATACGACCAGCTCAACCGGGTGAACCGCGATAGCATTAATCATTCCTTGCGCAAGCATCTTCTCAACCTCGCCCCACTCTTCATCTGTCAAATTCTCGGCTTTCTTTTGATAGTTTTTTTCTATTGTAGCCCCTCCACAGTAAGCCTCCAAACATCCTTTCTGCCCGCAACTGTCGGGTAAGCCATTTAATTTTATAATTTGGTGGCCCAGTTCAGAAGACTCGGGATAAATACTATCGTTTAGTCTTTTAATAAAGGTTCCACCGATACCGGTTCCCCAAATAACGAATAAAAAGTCTTTTCCGCCTCCGTGACCGAAATATGCCTCGCCGACAGCGGCTGCGGTTGCGTCATTTTCGAGAACGACGCTGCACTTAAAAATTTCTTCCAGATCTTTTTTTATGTCCCTGTTGTTCCACTCAACCAGATTGTTCGCAAATATTGTTTGTGTTTTTTCTTTGTTTAATACCGCCGGAACCCCTATCCCGATACTGTCTATTTTTTCTTTGGACAGGTTTAATATATTTTGGGTAATTAGCTCAAGATCTTTTTTATAATCGTTGGCGACTTTTAATCTGACCCGGTTATCAAACTCAGGCGAGTCGAGCGATTTAAATGAAGCAATCCGAATATAAGATCCCCCAACGTCAATCCCGATGTACATAACTGAATTATAGCAAAATCTGAGTACTCTTTAGGGCTGGGGGACAGGGCGTCCTACGTCTTAGACTTCTCGGCAAAGCTGAGCTTACGGGTCTCGGACCATATAGACCCATAACCAATTATCCCAAGTGTACCACATCCAAGGCTAAATGAGACATTTGGACACTATAAAAAGGAAAAGTCTCAAATCTCAGATCTGATATAGTTTGATATATTATATAACTCCCACTGTCTAGCGAACGACTGATATATAATCGGGAAGGCGGTTTTCAACGAATTTGTTCCATTCTAGCTGACTAATTGTGGACAATGGTATCTCGAGTTTTTTAGCTACTTTAGCAAGACCAAAAATAAGTCTATCGATGTGTGACTTTGTATGAGGAGAACTAATTGTGATCCTAAGTTGAGCCTTACCAGGTGCTACTGCAGGCGCTCTCACAGAAGAACAAAGAATACCTTCCTCTAATAATATTTGCTCCGCCT
>JBGQJK010000039.1:0-4846 GCA_041499035.1 Patescibacteria group bacterium | reverse complement strand
TTGGGATGGATATCCGTAGGGATTCCCCGGCCGTTATCCCGAACTGTGGCGCTGCCGTCTTTATTTAAATTTACCCAAATTGTGTCGGCGACTCCGGCAAAACTTTCGTCAACCGAATTATCCACAATTTCGCGTAAGCACTCATGGAGACCGCGGGCGTCCGTGGAGCCTATATACATTCCGGGCCTCTTCCTTACCGGTTCCAACCCTTCCAATACTTGAATTTGTTCCGCTGTGTAATCGCTATTCGCCATAATGAGTTACTAAATTAGTCAAATGTAAATTTACAGTGCCGTTTGCTTTAAGTCCAGTGAGGGTTTTTATTAATAGTTCCATATTTGTGAGCTCTCCCTTACTGTGGAGAAAAAAAATAAGGCTTTCAATAAAGTAGATTGCCTCATCTCTACCCTTTATTTTATCAAAAAAAGCGAGTTTTTGCGAGGGGGACATAGCCAGGAAATTTCCAATTTCCGTTGAATTTCCAATTCCCAATTTCCAATTTCCAATTTTGATGATTTGGCACCTGGAAACTATTGTCGGCAATACCTTTCGGGTGGAGGCGGCCGTTAAGGCAAAGTAAATGTTTTCTTGTGGTTCTTCCAAGTTTTTGAGGAAAGCATTTAGCGCCTCTTCTGTCGCGTCCTCAATATTTTCCGATACTATTAATGTCGGTTCACTAAAGCTAAGTCTTAGAAGATTGTTTAAATCCCGTACTTCTTCAATTTTCTTTAAAGGAAAATTAAGCACTTTGCATTTAAAGTTTTTTGCAAGTTCGTCAATTTTTTCTTTCAACTCTTCTTTATTTGTTCCGATCAGGAGGAATGCGTGCATTGCGGTTACCAGTATCTATTTTGAGGTTTAGTCTGTCAAGTTTTGGCAAAGATTTAATCTTCGATTAGTTCTGCGAAATCCGAATGTTGGAGAATCGGTACATAAGGAATACCGAGCTTTTGGAATGCCTCGGCGGCCCCTTGCTCCCTGTCCAAAATGCACATAGCCTTAACTACGGTACAGTCATAACCTTTAATTTTTTCGATTGTTTCAAACATTGATTTGCCCGTTGTAGTTGTATCATCAACAATAAGAACATTGTCACCATATCTTAAATTCCCTTCTACAAAACTTCCACGTTCATTTGGTTCTTTGAGTGTATAAAAAGCCCTTGTAGGTTTTGGGGAACCCAATGAGGCTCTGGCTGTCTCAATGGCTATATTAATTGCTCCGGTTGCAAGTCCTCCGACACTGTCAACATTATCTTGTTTTATTTCCTCCCAAATTATTTTGCCGATAAGTTCGGTAGTTCTGGGATTTAGAAGTTCAGGTCTAAAATCATAGTAAAAAGGACTTTTCAGACCGGAGTTTAGGGTAAACAAAGAACCGTTAGCGCCAATCTGAAGAACGTTTTCAATTACCACCTGGGCGAGCTTGCTTTTGTAGGCTGTAAGAAGAGGGTTTCCTTGTTCTACAATAGACATCCGCTTAATGTATCAAGTAAGTCTTAATTTATCAACGATTAAGTTTTTAAACCATCGTTGATTATATGATATTATGAATGTATGCCCGCTGTCCCTACAGTTCCGCCGGTTTCGATAGACAAAAGTCTTCCAAACGGAACGCTGGCCGACGTACTGGTTAGTCTTGGCGCAATGGACAAGGCGCGTGCCGATCAGGTAAAACTTGCCGAAGTCCAGAGCGGAAAAGCACAGGAAGATATAATCAGGGAAGGAGCGCTTGTCCCTGACTCCAAGCTGGTTCAGGCAAAAGCCCAGCTTTATAACATTCCATATGTTGACTTGATGACAACCCCCGTGGCGCCGGCTGCGCTTGCGGCCCTGCCTTCGGAAGTTGCGGAAAGATTTAAAGTCTTCCCTATTAGCGCCGACAAAAAAGAAAAAAGTTTGATTTTGGCTATGGCGGACCCCTTGGACCTTTCCGCAATCGAGTTTATAGAGCAAAAAACGGGCCTTCACGTAAAACCCAGAGCGGCCGAGGCAACTCAGATTGAAGATTTTATTCAAAACAGATATTCAAGCACCCTGACACAGGAGGTAACAGAGGCTATGAAAGAGGTTGCTCCCGAACGCCTGACCGTGCGTACGCTTGAGGGCAGTAAGAACGGATTTATAAGGGAAGAAAAAGTTGCCCAGATAGTAAGCCAAATTCTAGACTTTGCCATTAAGTCCAGGGCCAGCGATGTTCACATTGAGCCCCAGGAAAAGTCCACGCGGGTCAGGTACCGCATTGACGGAATTTTACAGGAAAAACTTACAATCCCCCACGAACTCCACGACTCGCTTGTGAGTAGGATCAAGATCTTGGGGGGAATGAAGATTGACGAGCGCCGGATTCCCCAGGACGGGCGCTTTAACTTTAAGGGCTCTGAGGAAGAGGTGGACCTTCGTATAAGCTCCCTTCCAACAAGCTGGGGTGAAAAGGTTGTCATGAGACTGCTTAAAAAATCGGGTGCGGTTCCGGACCTTCCCGAGCTTGGCCTGAGGGGTAACGGACTTAGACACCTACAAGACGCAATTCTTAGGCCTCACGGAATTATCTTGATTTGCGGCCCTACCGGCTCGGGGAAAACCACCACTCTTTACTCGGTTATTTCCAAACTCAATACTCCGAAAGTTAATATTGTTACCTTGGAAGACCCGATTGAATACAAAATCCCGGGTGTCAATCAGGTTCAAATTAATCCTGCCGTAGGCCTGACATTTGCGGATGGGCTTAAGTCATTCCTAAGACAGGACCCCAACATTATTCTGGTCGGAGAAATCCGGGACCGCGAAACCGCCGATTTGGCTATTCAGGCTTCCCTTACGGGACATTTGGTTTTTTCCACACTGCACACGAACGACGCTTCCGGCGCGCTTCCCAGACTACTGGACATGGGAGCCGAACCTTACCTTTTGGCCTCATCCATTACTTGTATAGTTGCCCAGAGAGTTGTGCGGAAAATTCACGATGATTGCAAGGTTGCCTACACTCCTGAGCCTCCGGTTCTAGCCGAAATGGAGAAGGAACTGGGCGCGCTTTGGCAGCCAAAAGGGGACGTAAAACTTTATAAAGGCCAGGGCGACCCCGAATGCGGCAGTTCGGGCTATTTTGGCAGAATTGGACTCTTCGAAGTAATTCCGGTAACCGAAAAAATTGGGCGGTTGATTCTTGAGAGATCAAGCGCGACGGATATAAATAAAGAAGCCCGCCTTGAGGGAATGATCACGCTAAAACAGGACGGGTACTTGAAAGTGGCCGAAGGAATTACTACAGTAGAAGAAGTGATACGTGTTGCACAGGAATAATGTACTTCTTCTCGTCGCGCAAGATTTGCGCATCGTAGAAGAAGTGATAGGTGTTGCACAAGAGTAATAACTGCCTATGGATATTAAGCTATTTTTACAAAATGTAATTGACAGTAAAGCCAGCGATCTTCATTTGATTGCGGGGCTACCCCCGACCCTGAGAATTAACGGCGAGCTGGTGCCCATGCCGGGAGTCGGGGTACTGACACCCGACATGATTGGCGAGGTGCTTAAACAGGTACTAAGTAGCGAACAGTTGGAAAGGTTATCTGTAAATAAGGAAATTGATTTCTCACTGAACTTTTCGGATAAAGGCAGGTTTCGTGTTAACGCTTACACACAGAAGAATTCCCTCGCAGCCGCATTCCGGCTAATCCCCTTGGAGATTCCGGATATTGACAGCCTTGGCCTTCCCAAGATAATGCACTCTTTTACAACTCTCAGACAGGGGCTTGTTTTGGTAACCGGCCCGACCGGACACGGAAAATCAACAACTCTGGCTGCAGTGATAAATGAAATAAATAAAACCCGTGCCAGCCACGTTGTTACCATCGAGGACCCGGTTGAGTTTATTTTCAAGCCCATTAGATCTATTATCAGTCAGCGTGAGATGCGTAGTGATACCCATTCCTGGGAAATCGCCCTCCGGTCGGCTCTGCGGGAAGACCCTGATGTTGTGCTGGTCGGCGAAATGCGTGACTACGAGACAATTGCGGCTGCCCTAACGGTTGCGGAAACCGGACATTTGGTTTTTGCAACGCTCCATACAAATTCGGCTGCTCAATCAATAGATAGAATTGTCGATGTTTTTCCGGACGAGCAGCAGAAACAAATCCGGCTCCAGCTAAGTAATACCATAGAAGCGGTTTTTTCCCAAAGACTTATTGCCTCGGCCGTCAAAGGCCGCGTTGTGGCTTACGAAATAATGCTCGGGACCACCGCCGTTAAAACCGCGATCAGGGAGGGTAAAACTCACCAGATAGAAAGTATTCTGGAAACTTCACAGGAAGCCGGAATGAGTACGATTGAAAGATCTTTAGCGGAGCTCGTTAATAAAGGCTTAATCACAATGGAAGTTGCCGAAAGCTGGAGTCTTCGCCCCGAAGAACTATCAAGGTTGGTAAGGAGTCAATGAACAGATTTAACTACAAAGCTAAAGACAAGGAAGGCCGTCTTGTTGCGGGAGAAGTTGAAGCAAATACCCTAAGCGAAGCAGCCAGGCTGGTACGCGGTAAAGGCCTTTTTATAATTTCCCTAAGAGCCAAAATCGACTCGCCGTTTAATTTCGTAAAAAGATGGCGGGATAGGATAACTCCCTCCGATGTTGCCACATTTACACGCCAGCTTTCCACTATGATTAACGCCGGCCTCCCGATTACCGAGGCGCTTTTGATCTTGAGGTCGCAATCCAAAGGTTCTATGCAGAAAATAGTGGCCCAAATTCTGGCAGACGTGGAAGCGGGAGAATCCCTTTCGAGTGCCCTTGACCGGCACCCCAAAATATTCAGTAAAACCTATATGGCCCTGATCAGGTCCGGCGAGGT
>JBGQJK010000038.1:0-5601 GCA_041499035.1 Patescibacteria group bacterium | reverse complement strand
TTCTATTTCCTTGCTTTTTATTCGCCTTGCAAAATACCAACCAATTAAGAATGAGATAAGCATTGAAAGCGGTATTGCTAAATAGACCAGTTCTGGGTGCCCTGTTTCCACAAAAGCGGCAGAGAGTCCCAGTTTAGTTAAAGGAGCAATTATTCCTACTGCTCCCGTAATGATAAAAAGTAGATTTCCGCTTATGTAGCCCCCGTCAACAGCTCCTGCAAAACCAATTATCCAAACGGGAACAAATATAATAAAAGGCAAAACGGAATTTGACTTAAAGATGTGTGTCAAAACCGGTGTAAGAATAAGCCAGACGGCCGCTACGACGATCGAGATTTTGATGCTGTTTTTTCTGGTAGCTGCCCAAAAACTTTTAATTGGAGTACTGTACTTTCCGAGTAAATAGGCGCTTTTATGAGTTACTGAGCTTGATAGGGCACTGAGGGGTACGGTTGTTAAATAGAGAAAGCTGCCAACTAGGCCAATTAGCCCAAAGTCTTCCAGACTAACACGGCGGCTTAAATAGGCGTTGTACAAAAAGTTCAGGACATTGGCGAACATTGAGGCTCCAATAAGGAAAGCTCCGGAAAAGTATTCGGATTTGATTAATGCTTTTACGTTGGGGAATGCCGGAATTCCGAGGTCTTTAATAAACTTGAACTCCAGACGTTTGACAACTTTTTTCTCTTTAGCTTCTACCTTGGTCAATCCGTGGACAGTCTTTTCCCAGAAATGAGGCTTAACAATGAGTTGATAAATTGCTACAAAAGCGCCTACCGAGGTCAGGAGCCAGTAAAAAGGAACCAGAAAAACATACTTAATGACACTCCACTGCTCCCTCTTGGCTGCGCCGATCATGTAGTAATAGATGTAAAGGAAATTGCCAAAAACAGCCGAGAATACGGCCATATAGAATATCGATGTTGGGTACAGTGCTTCTATTTGGGGCCCTACAAACCTATAAAGCAAAAAGTAGGCCAAAGTCATCGCCCAAAGAAAAGGATTGATCAACATGAAACTGACCCTAAGCCCTGAAACTAGCTGGAAAATAAAGTAGTGTTCCTTCTTTTCTTTTATGAACTTAAGGGGCTCGCGCATCTGGACAAAATACGTTTGCATATAGCCTTTTAGCCACCTGCTTCTTTGCCTGATCCAGTTTTTAACGTTGCTGTTGGCTTCCTCTAAAGTCATTGAATCGATAATTGCGGTTTTGTAGCCGGCTCTAAAAAGCCTGGCGCCAAGATCGGCATCCTCTGCCACATTAAATGGATCCCAGCCCTCCACACTCCTAAGGCCTTCGGTTCTAAAATGATTACTGGTTCCGCCCAGCGGGATTGAAGTTTGAATTGATTGGAGTCCCGGGAGAACTATATCAAACCACAAAGAATATTCAGCGGTAAAAAGGCGGGTTAAAATATTCTGGTGCGGGTTGTAGTAATTTAATTTTGCCTGAAGACAAAAAACCTCAACCGGTGAATCCGAAAATCCCAGGAAGGCTTTTTTAAGCTGCTCGGGTTCGGGAGCATCTTCGGCGTCGTAAATAACTACATATTCCCCTTTAGCATGAGCAAGTCCGTAGTTGCAGGCTTTAGGTTTGGTTTTGGGTTGGCTGTCCGGAACTACAAGTATGTGGAAATAAGCCGGCAGGTTCATCTTCTTTGCTGCTTTGAGTGTTTCCTTGTCGTCCTCCTCGAGAAGGAGCATGACGTCGAGTTTTTCTTTGGGCCAATCCAACTTTTCAATATTTTTCACAAACTGGGGCAGAACTTGTGCTTCATGGTAAAGCGGGCAAAGAATGGAATAAACCGGAAGATATTCATCTGTGATCCTTTTGAGCCTTTTTTCGTCAAAAGTGATTTCCGGCGGGTGGTGAAGGCTTTTAAGAACCAAGTAGAGGCCGAAAAATACGTCCAAAAAGTAGACAAAAGAAAGAAGTCCTATAAAAACGATTGCAGTCGTCTGGGAATTTAAGAAAAGACCGATTACAAATGCGGAAATGGCCAGGAATATAATGAGTTTCTGAGAAAATGTAAATGTGACAAGGGCCGACTTACTGTGATGGAGCGTTGTGTGGGTTATGAACCTGCGTTTCTTGTAAACTACGCCTGCTCCAAGCATAGAACCGTCGGAGTCGGGTAAGAGATGAATAATCTTGTTTGCTTTCAGTCTGAGAGCGAGAGCGGTTACCAGAACTTGAATGGTTCCCAGAACAAAATTTACTTTTGATTTACCGTTCCTCCTTCTCTCAAAATCTATGTCAATTGACCCGACCTTCATGCCCAACTCGTTTGCCGTATGAATAAGCGGCAGGTCAAAAGCCCAGGGTTTAATATCTTTTGTGTCCATATAGCCGATAATTTCACGCCTGAAGAGCTTGAGCCCTGATTGTGTGTCGGTATTCATTCCCAGAATGAGCTTGGCGTAAATTGCGTGACCGACTTTGGAAATAAATTGTCTGATACGCGATTCGTGGTGGACTTTCCTATTCCCTATTACAATTCCCAAATTCTCCTTTTGGGCTTTTTTGATGAGCTCCGGGATATATTCGGGAGCATACTGCAGGTCCCCGTCAATCATGGCTATATATTCCGCGCTTGAGTTTTCAACCGCCTCCAAAATGGAATAAGCCTTACCAATTTTTCCTCGCTTAAATAAAATAGTTATAGGATATTTGGCTGAAAGTTTCCTGAGTACATTTTTGGTGTTGTCCGTTGAGTGATCATCAACAACAATAATGCCATAGGGAATTTTTGACCTTGTTAAGCTTTTTCCGATCCTGTTTGTCAACTCAAACAGGCTTTTGGCCTCATTGAGGACTGGGACAACAATGTCGACTTTGTTCATATTTTTGGTAAACAAAACAGGCTCGAAGTTAGGGCCTTTCCTTCGAGGTTATGGGATTATAAAGATTTTCGGCTCAAGATGCAATAACCGTATGACTAGGAGATTAAAAATGAAGGGATTAGAAAGCGCCGGTCGAGTTTGGGGTTCCCATGCCTGTGGGGCCGTCATATCCTGCTCCTGCAGTACAAAGATAGCTTCCGCAGCTGCCGTTACTTCCTACGAGCACATCATGGAGGCCGGCCGGAAAACCGTACGGCAGCGAATTTGCAGGGTTTGCGGGGCTTCCGTAGTTTCCCGAAATTGCATAAGTTGCTGCGATTATAGGTGAAGCCAAGGATGTTCCCCCGACCTGGAACCAACCGCGTACTCCCGCGTAGCTTACACTGTCATAAATAGCAGCTCCGGTTGAAGGGTCGGCATCTGCCGAAACGTCCGCAACTACCCTCTTTGAACACAACTTATCGGTTTGCCAGGCAGGTTTTCCTTCGAAACTGCTGCAGCCGCTTCCGGCTCCGTTCCAGACTGTCTCGCCGCCATATGAGTTATCCGGGTTTACTAAAAGTGAAGTTCCCCCAACCGCTGTAACATATTTTGAGGCCGCGGGGTAACTGGTGCCGTATCCAGAATCCCCCGAGCTAAAAGTGAATGCTACTCCCGGATAATTGAAATGGGAATCAAAATAAGTCTCGGACGGGAATTCGGAGGAGCCGTACGAATTTGAAACAACCTTAGCCCCCATTAATCGGGCTCTGTCAACCGCAGTCATTAAATTGTCGTAGGAACTTGACTTGGCCTCAACTAGTAAAATTCTACAGTTCGGGCAAGCCGCGTGGGCAGTTTCCACATCAAGCCCGGTTTCCAGGGCCCAGCCCGAGTTTGTAAATGGATAGTGTGTTCCCCCGTTTTGGTCAACTTTTTGGAAACATGGCACTAAGGAGCCCGAAATTGAAACCTTGCAGGGCGGAAGAGTCGGAATTCCAAAAGTCGAGCTATACTGATTCAGATCGCTTTGAATATTGCTGTCCCCATAGGCATCTACGATTGCGATAATCGGGTTACCGGATGCGGACCCGCCTAAACTATAAGCCCCCTGGAGTTGTGCCGGGCCATAACCGGAGGGCGTCGTGTTTGTTATTACCTGTCCTTTTTGATCAGTTACCGCTCGTGCGTTGCAACGAACGGACCCCTGGTCTTCTTTTCCGCAAACGGGTACATGGGGTAATTCACGAAAGTCGTGACGCTTAAAAAAATTTTCGCGCTGGGGTTCAAATCCTTGAGCAAGTACCTGCTTGGAACTAATTAAAAAAGATAAAACGCCTAGTGTAAAAACAGCGAAGCCGAGAAGTTTTTTCACTATGAAAATAACATTAATACATTCAGGAGTAGTTTGTCAAATGGATAATTTTTCGAAATGAAGTTTCGCAACTATGAATTATGGGATAAACTGCCACTTGATTTTTCTAAAATTATATTTCATTATGACCCAACTTCTGAAATGAAGAAATTTGTTCTGATATTTGGGCTAGTTCTATTAAGCTTCTTCCTTTTGGCGCGAACTTCCAGAGCCCAAACTACAGGCCCATCGCCCACGCCTACCCCAGCCGACTGTGATCATGATGGTGATCTGGATGATCTTGACGAGGCTGTAGAATGTCCAACGCCTACTCCAACCGATACACCTACTCCAACCCCTACACCTTGCGGTGAATTCTGTGATCAGCCGACACCTACACCTACTCCTGAGCAAACAATTGACCCATGTCTTGACAGGGTTTGCGCTACCCCCACCGATACTCCAACACCAACTCCCACACCTTGTGTGGATAATCCGAACTCGGAGTTTCCGGTTATTTGCGATACTCCCACACCCGATCCGACTCCAACTCCTGGCGACATGTGTACCAATATTGACGGATTTCAGGGAACTATTCCCGACGGCTGGTACCAGCTAAATACCGACTCAACAATTTGCCGACAATTTGATATTCCCGGCCCGGGCGGCGGAGGCAGTAGCGGCGGCGGAACAAGCGGGGGAGGCGACCCGGGGCGCCCGGTAGGCCAGGTACTCGGAGCTTCCACAACAGCCTCTGCGGGGTATATGAATGACTATATTGGGGCGGGTCTTCTTGTATTTGGGTTTGCTCTTACGCTAACATCAGCGTATGTTTACAACAAAAAAGGATTTTAAGAAGTATACCCTTCTCTCGTTAATTTCTCTGGGTACTGCTCTCACTGTTCTGGGGATCTACTTTTTGGGCTACGAACGGACAGTTCTTTCGTTTGATACAACGCCGGAAATCGTAAGAACCCCCCAATATATAAATTCTCTTCCGGTGAGAATTGTAATACCCTCCCTAAAAATTGACCTCCCCGTATCAGAAGGGAAAATTTTTTCGGGCGTGTGGCAAATTTCCGGTACGGGCGCATCCCACCTGAATATTTCCGGTATTCCCGGTGGAGGCGGAAATATTATAATGTACGGTCATAATCTTAAACGCCTTTTCGGCCTGCTCCCCTCTATCCGTGTCGGGGATAACATAGATGTAATAAGTAAAGATGGCCGGTTTCACAGTTACATCGTAACTAAAACCGATACAGTTAAGCCCGATAATACGGACTATATAGCGCCCAAGAATTTTGAAGTTTTAACTATATATACTTGTACGGGGTTTCTTGATTCGATGAGGTTTATGGTCCAGGCGGTTCCTGTAAAAGCGGGAAGTTCTTCTTAAATCAAAAACGGAGCAATAAGAAGGG
>JBGQJK010000037.1:0-5869 GCA_041499035.1 Patescibacteria group bacterium | reverse complement strand
GCTACCGCGCATTTTAAAGTGATTCCACTATTGATTGTTACAACTTCATTATATGTTCCGGGTTGTATGACGATGGTGGAACCAACGGATGCGGCATCAACCTGGGATTGAATAGAAGGTACCGGGGTCGGGGTAGGTGTTGGTGTTGGGGAAGCTACAAATAAATCCGATAGGTCGGTGGCGCTTGTTGCATTTCTAAGAAGGGGTGAAACTCCAAAAATTTCCTGTTCCGTTTTTAATAGAGAACTGTGATCATAATGAATACTATTATGGTAGCCATTGCCCTTAGAGGACGGCGATAAAACTATCATTCCAATAGGACCATCTCCACCACTTCCTTCATCCCAAGTTATAAAAACTGCTCCCCCGTTTAGGTAAGCTTGTGAGTTAAGAATCGTCGGAAGATTATTCGCAAGCCAGGTATCACCTTGAAGAATTCCGTTACTCAGCGGCGCGCAAGCATCGTGCATGTCATCGCAAGTATTCGGCACTATAAAGGCATATTTTGAAACGGTTCCGGCTTGAAGATCCCCCGCTAACTGAGTAAAGGGCGCCATATGTGAAATACAATTAGAGTTAGATGAAGAAGGCGGATTGCCGGAAACGTCGGTAAAAAACACAAACGGATTATGCCGTACCGCGTAAGAACTTCCACCACCGAGCGGGCATGTGCCCGTTGTCATTCCCTCCATATAGCCCTTCCAGGAAACTCCTTTGTTCTGCAAATACGTTGCTAAATGGTCGGTTGTTGTTGTCATGTTGCTAGCAGATGGAGCCCCGTCCGACGGAAAATTATTTGTGCCGGGTAAGTTTTTACTATCCCCAGCTTCCATCCAAATATAATTCGGCTCAGAAGGATGAATTCCCGCCGGATTGAAATACTGAGTGGCGTAGGACGCATCCGAGCGAGTTAGTAAACTATTTAGATATGGGGCACTGGTTAAATTCCCTTGAATGTTTGACCAATTGTTGTTTTCCATAACAATTACAAATACATTTTGAATATTTGCAATAAACGGGGGGGCTGAAACTACTGGTGTAGGAGTTGGACTTGGGGTTGGTGTGGGCACAGCAGTCGGAGTCGCAGTGGCAATCTGGGTTGGTGTCGGGGTAGGCGGAGGGGGTGTAGGCGTTGGAGCCAAAGTTGGTGAAGGGGTCGGAGTGGAAGGCGGGGGTGTGGGAGTAGCCGTCGGGGTCGGTGTCGGAGTTGGCGTTGATGTACTTCCAGCCGGTTTTAAGGCAATAAGCTGAGTTAGATTTGATACAGTAAGTGTATCTTCTTTCCCGGTTCCGACTGACGTTAATCCGGCAGCTGCTTTAAGAAACTGAGAAACTTCTGCAGTTTTGCCGTTGCTTGAAGAGGTGTTTTTTAAATCATAATTTTCCGTAAATCCGGAAGGAGGAGTTATTGTCGTGTTACCGGAAACTCCAACAAATGCCAGAAGCATATCGTTAGGAACCGTTGTGGTAATTTGGGTAAATGTAGCTGTAGCTGTGGAAGCATTGTACTTCCCGCTTTTTGCGTCGACCGGTGAAGACAAATCAACTCCAGAATAGCTGGAAATTCCGCCGGTTGCAGGCTGACTTGTTCCAAATGTCCAACTGTACGAGGACGGTTCTGAAGCTCCCGCAACTTTGTAATAGGAAGCTTCTTCGATAGACGAGCTCGATTTTGTATTGAGAATCAAAATCCACCCTGAGGGTGGAGTAATAACGGTACTTGATCCATTAATAACTATCTGCGCCACAAGGACGTCGTTGGCTAAAACTCCGGTAGGCTTCGCAAAAACCAAATTTGTTGAGCCGGCTCCATTTGTCCCCGCCGAAAAAGAACGAAAGGAAATTGCAGAGGCCGCGTAAACTAAAGATAGTGAATTGAGAAAAATTAACCCTGCAACAAAAACTAGACAGACTGCAAGTGTTATTCGGTTGAAGAAAGCACGACCATCTTTCACTTCAAGACATATTACTACTAACAAAAGCCTCTATCAAGATATTATGGGAGTTGGGGATAATGGCAGTGCTTCCACTTTTTACCACTCCCGCACCAACAGGGATCATTACGCCCAATTTTTCTTTGCCCCGCCGCAGCTTTAGCGAAGGCGGGTTCCCCTGTCTTAGTTGCTTGATCAGCATTACCGGACAAACCTATTTGATCGGACTGATCAACATTTTCTCTAGCCAGATTTAATGGTATCTCCGGTTGGGGCATGGCAACGCCGATTCTAAAAATCCTGTGGGAAAGCTCTTCATCGACTTTATCGATCAAAGTTTCAAACATATTGTAAGCTTCATTCTTAAATTCAACCAAAGGGTCTCTCTGCCCATAAGCCCTGAGGGTTACCCCTTCCCTAAGATCGTCAATACGATCAATATGATCCATCCAGAGATGGTCTATTGAACCAAGGTAGGCGTATTTCTCGACTTCCCGCATAACTTTATCGCCTACATCTTTTTCGCGCTTTTCATAGATATCGAGTAAAATCTTCTCCAAAAATTCCTGCTTGTTATCCTGCTTTTCTATCTCACCCTTAATTCGCTTGAGAGAAACATCGTCAAAGGGAATTATTTCTGCAAGTGCAACCGATAAATCGACTTCGAGAGAAACTGCTTTTTCGATCTGATGCTTAAGTTTTTCCAAAACCTCTTCTTTTACATCGGAGGAGTCAAGAATCCTACGTCTGAGCTTATAAATAATATCTCTCTGCTGGTTGGCAACATCGTCGAATTCTACAAGTCGTTTACGTATATCAAAATGGAATCCTTCAACTTTTACTTGCGCCTGTTGAATAGCGCGGCTGATGAGTCCGTTTTCTATTGGCTGGTCTTCGGGAAGATTAAGCTTATCCATAACTCCTGAGATCTGTTCCCCGCCGAAAATTCTCATCAAATCATCCTCAAGCGAAAGATAAAAACGTGAGCTCCCCGGGTCTCCCTGACGTCCGGAACGGCCTCTCAGCTGGTTGTCAACCCTACGGGCTTCGTGGCGTTCGGTTCCTATAACGTGAAGACCTCCCGCCTTGACTACTTTTTCGTGCTCTTCCTGCCAGCGCTTGTTTTCTTTTTGGAATTTATCCGTCGGCATTCCGGGTACATAATTCGGAGACTCCCCTCCTAGAACTATGTCCACACCCCGGCCTGCCATATTAGTAGCAACCGTAACTCCCCCAGGTTTACCCGCCTCGGCTATTATCTGTGCCTCCATTTCATGATTTTTGGCATTTAGCACGTTATGAGGAATTTTCTTACGTTTAAGATATTCCGAAATAATTTCATTTTTCTCAATTGAAGTGGTGCCAACAAGGACCGGCTGGCCTTTCCGATAAAGCTCGCCGATTTCCTCAACAATTGCGCCATACTTCCCCCGCAAAGTCTTATAAATCATGTCTGGTTGATCCTTTCTTATCATGTCACGGTGGGTCGGAATAACCACAACTTCAAGTTTGTAAATTTTTCTGAACTCCTCTGCTTCGGTTGAAGCTGTACCTGTCATACCGCTTAAGTGCTCGTACATTCTGAAGTAATTTTGAAAAGAAATCGTAGCTAAGGTTTTACTTTCCTGCTGAATTGTTACTCCCTCTTTGGCTTCCACCGCCTGGTGAAGACCATCACTCCAACGCCTGCCTACCATAAGTCGTCCTGTAAACTCGTCGACAATTGTTACCTGGTTATCTTTAACTACATAGTCTTTATCGCGTAGGTAAAGAGTTTTTGCCCTAAGTGCATTTTCGATATGATGAATTGAGTCAAAATCTTTTTCATATAGATTGTCAACTCCGAGTATTTTTTCTACTCGAGTAATTCCTGTTTCCGTTAAGGTTGCGCTTTTGGCCTTTTCATCAATTTTGAAGTCAGTATCCGGGTTTAGCTTTTCTACAAGCGAGGCAAACTTGTAATATTTCTGAGTCGGTTCCGTATCGGGAGCGGAAATAATTAAAGGCGTGCGCGCCTCATCAATTAAAATTGAGTCAACCTCGTCTACAATTGCAAAATAATGTCCGCGTTGAACCATTTCGGGTAAGCTTGAAACCATGTTATCGCGCAAGTAATCAAAACCAAATTCATTATTTGTTCCGTAAAGAATATCGCAGCCGTAAGCGGTCTTGCGGTCGCTTAGTTTTAAATGCGCGAGACGTTCATCGCCATGGCTCGAATCATAAAACTCTGGATCATAAACAAAGGATTTTGTTTCCTGGATTATTGAACCTGTGCTCAGGCCCAGAAGATGAAATACGGGTCCGTTCCAGCCGGCATCGCGCCGTGCCAGATAATCATTAACTGTAACAAGATGAACACCACGTCCGGTAAGAGCACGCAAATAAAGTGCGGGAACCGCAGAGAGAGTTTTTCCCTCGCCCGTTTTTTGCTCGGCAACGCGGCCTTCAAAAAGCGCAGTTGCAGCCATTAGCTGGACGTCGTAATGCCGCTTACCGAGAACCCGGTCGGTTGCTTCGCGGACAAGAGCATAAGCTTCAGGAAGTAAATCTTCTAGGGTTTCCCCTTTCTCCAAACGTTTCTTAAATTCCTCCGTCTTTTTTTTGAAATCCGAATCTTTTAACTTCTTAGTCTTATCCTCAAAAGAATTAATCTTGTCGACAACTTTTTTGAGCCTATCCACCTCCCGCGCGTTAAGGTCAAGAATTCTGGAAAAGATATTTGACATATTCAAACTATAATTCTAGCAGAGAACACCTATTTTTCGAAGTGGGCGGATTACTTTAACCTCTTTCTCGTCTTATTGATGCACCTTCCCGAGGCCTTGATCGGTTCACTCTTCCGCTTTTTAATGCATGTTCTACTCTTTCCAGCTCAGCTTTAGTAACTATACGACTATTCTCTACAAAATATTCTGCAAACTTTATGTCTCCCTCTGTAGCCGGCAAATGTAGACGGATCCAACGAATGATTTTATTTGGGGTAAAGCCAGCCACTTCCATAGCGAAATTATAGTTCTAAAAATAATAAGTTCAACTACAAATAAACATTAAATTAGCCTCGGGGTAATAATATTCTACATTCTTGAAAACTTTCTTTAGTTTCAGGCCAAATTCTTCCGCCTCATGCTTTTTATCCTTGTAGTAAAGCCTGTTAAATATTACCTGTTTGTTTTTGGTTAGAGATCTAAGGAACTTTTCGTTTCCAAACTTCTTGGGAAACTGATCTCCGTTATATAAATCAACAATTACAAGATCAAATTTGCCGGAAAGATATTTATCAGCGTCATGAATTTTGATCGTGATACCGCTTTTATCTAAACCCAGGTATTTCTCACCAAGCTCAACCATCATCGGATCAATGTCAACCCCGGCAATCTTAGCATCCGGCCAAAATTTTCTTACAAGTTTGGCTACCGTTCCTCCCCCCAAGCCCAATATCAAACAATTATTAATTATTAATTCTGAATTATAAATTCTTTTGAGGGTTTGTTTCCAAAATGTTTCAACAATTCCGCCGGACTGTGTTAATCCATTTGCTTGGATATACGTTCCCAAACCTAAAGTTTTTAGAACCCTTAGGTCCCCGTTAAATTTAGATTTCCTTTCCTCCAGAATTTTTGTTCCGATCATAAATTCCATTATAATTGATTTGGGTTTTGTTTGGATATAGAATGGGGCATGACCCAGGTACCACTACCGGAGCTAATGAGACCCAAAACTTTAAAGGATTTTGAGGGACAGGAAAATCTGGTTGGTAAGGACGGCATCATTAAAAAACTTCTCGATAATTACAAAGCCGACAACTTTTTCCCATCGCTTGTCTTTTGGGGCCCGCCGGGAACAGGTAAGACAACTCTCGCAAGAATAATTGCCAATACACTTAAGAGAGAGTTTTTTGAATTCTCCGCTGTCAACACTAAAGTAAAAGATAT
>JBGQJK010000036.1:0-6189 GCA_041499035.1 Patescibacteria group bacterium | reverse complement strand
GCATCTGTTGTCAACGCTCTTTCAAGCTATTTTAGAGTAGTGGTCCTCAGGGATGGGAAAGCGCACTTTCAGGAATACAAAAGGGGACTGGCACTAAAACCCATAGCAATTGCATCCCAAAAACAGCTCGACGATTGGGGAATAAAACTTGAAGGGACGGGAACTGTTACTAATTTTATTCCCGATAAAGAAATTTTTGGGGATGTAGTCTTGGAAAACACTAAAGTTAAAAACCTCCTCAGGGACAGGGCATATCTAATCGCCGGTCTAACATTCCGTTTTGTGGATGAAAACGACGGGGACAAGGCCACATTTTATTTTGAGGGCGGTATAAAATCGTTGGTTGCCCACAGTAATAGAGGAAAAAATGTTTTAAACGATGTTATTTATTTCCAAAAGGACGAAGGGGGAATCTCCTGCGAAGTTGCGCTTCAGTATTCCGACTCATATAACGAAAACGTTAAAGGCTATGTAAACGGAATTTACACAACCGACGGCGGAACCCACGTAACCGGTTTTAGAATTGCCTTAACCCGGGCCATCACAGATTATTATAAAAAGCTACAAAACGGCGGGGGCAAGGACGAAGCGGCGCTTACAGGGGACGACATGAAGGAAGGCTTAACCGCTATAGTTTACGTTAAAATGCCGTCGGAGAGTTTGCAGTTTGAAAGTCAGACCAAAGCCAAGTTAAATAATCCCGAAATTCAGGGCTTTGTTGCCACTGCCGTTAAAGAAGGTCTTGATCAGTATTTTGAGGAACATCCGAGCGAAGCGCGGAAAGTTGTGGAGAAGATTACTTTGGCAGCAAGAGCCCGTTTGGCGGCCCGTGCAGCAAAAGACGCAGTTCTTAGGAAGGGTGCCTTGGAAGGCGCAACGCTACCGGGCAAGCTTGCCGACTGTCAAAGTAGCGACCCCGAAGTTTCCGAACTATATATAGTAGAGGGGGACTCCGCCGGCGGATCGGCAAAACAGGGCAGGGATAGAAGACATCAGGCTATTCTTCCCTTGGGCGGAAAAATATTAAATACCGAACGGGCGCACCTTGATAAAATAGTTAAATTTGAAGAAATCAAAGATTTGATAATTGCCCTCGGTGGGGGAATCGGCGAAACCCTGAATTACGATAAAATGCGCTATCACCGCATTATTATTATGACGGATGCCGACGTCGACGGGGCGCATATTTCAACTCTTCTTTTAACTTTCTTCTACAGACACATGCCCGAGATAATAATGAGGGGCTACCTTTACATGGCTCTTCCGCCTCTATTTAGGGTTCAGATGGGTAAAGATGTGCAATATGCTTACACGGAAGAAGAGCGCGATACTATTATGTCAGGTAGCAAAGGCCAAAAAGTCACTATCCAGCGTTACAAAGGTTTGGGAGAAATGAATCCCACCCAGCTTTGGGACACAACCATGAACCCCGAGACCCGCACTCTAAAACAGGTTACAGTGGAAAGTGTCGAGGAAGCCGGAAAGATGTTTGAGATGCTGATGGGGGAGGAAGTCCCGCCCCGAAAGAAATATATCCAGACCCACGCGAAGTTGGCAACATTGGATATTTAAAATTTGCCCTCATTTAATGTCTTAAGAAGTATATCTATATAAAAAGATAGAGTTGACAGACCACTGCGTGAAAATGCTATTCTCATCACATAGTTATTAATTATTTCCTGCTCTGGGGATAAGTTGATGAAAAAAATACTGCCCAGTCTGCTGGTTAGTTTGGTGATTGCACTCGGCGCGATAAGGGCCACTTCTGCCTTCTTCAGCGATACGGAAAGTTCCACCGGAAATGTTTTACAGGCGGGCAAGGTTGACTTGAAAATCGACAATACCAGTTACTATAACCATCTTCTTAACCAGGGTACTTCGTGGTCCCTTAATGATCTTACGGATAAATTATTTTTTAATTTCACCGACCTTAAACCCAGTGATATCGGCGAGGACACAATTAGTCTTCATGTCGACAACAATAACGCCTGGGCTTGCATGAAAGTCAACTTGACCAGAAATGCGGATAACACTTGTACCGAGCCGGAACTGATTGACGATCCCACTTGTACCAACCCGGGCGAAGGGCAGGGAGAGCTTGCTCAGGCCTTGCATTTTACATTCTGGGTAGATGACGGGGACAACATTCTGGAAACCGGTGAAACTGTTTTCAAAGAAGGCACTGCTCAAGCATTATTTGACGACAGCAATTGGACTTTGGCAGATTCATCTTCAAATTTATTCGAACCCTCTGGGCCCCTCCTTGGATCTAAAACCTATTACATCGGCAAGGCCTGGTGTTTTGGCACGTTGAGCGAATCGCCGCTCCCGCAAGACGGTTTCGGAGCCGGCGGACCAAACTCACCCGCCAATACTACAGGTGGCGTAACTTGTGACGGGACTAGCCTAAATAATGCAACCCAGACGGATATTGTAATGGGGGATATAAGTTTTACCGCCGAGCAGTCAAGAAACAACCCAAATTTCCTATGTAACCCCCGCTCTCCCACCCCGACTCCGTCACCAACACCGGTTGCAACGCCCACTCCCACCCCAACTCCTTCTCCAACTCCAACTGATCCGGGTGAAAGATTCGTTGATGCAGTTACCTCCGTTCTTGGAACTTTTGGCCACTGCTGCGATGTAAATAACCTTTCAAACGATCCCGCGGTTGCTGCGGCATCAATAACAGGGGCTCCCGACAGTCCTCCAAACTTTAATTTTATTCAGATTTCCCAGGGCTCTACCGTAACTGCCAAATTTGTAGATAACAAAGCGGTTGACGGACCGGGAGCGGACATCAGAATCCATATTTATGATGCGCTATTCCCCGCAACTGCTCTGGTTGAGGTTGGTACAGGTCCGGATTGTTCAACAACAACTTGGCATTCCATGGGAATAGTCTCCGACACTGCCAACGTCGACCTCGATATCGGTACTATTCCTTTAGCAGCAGTTCAATGTATCCGCCTAACTGACCAGGGAGGGCCGGATGTAACATTCCCGTCCCTGGGTTACGATCTTGACGCAATAGAAGCTTTAAATAGTATTGCGGTTCCATGAGAGGGGGTGAGAAATAATGAAGAAAATTTTAATCAGTTTACTTACAATCGGAGCGCTTGGTGCAACCGTATTTGGCGTGACCCAAGCATTTTTTAGTGATACAGAAACATCAACCGGAAACGTATTACAAGCCGGCGCTCTCGACTTAAAAATCGACAACACCAGCTACATAACAAATAATGCCGGGGTACTTGTAGCCAGTACACCTACATCATGGCAACTCACAGATCTGACCGTCCAAAAGTTTTTTAACTTTTATGACCTCAAACCGGGTGATCGAGGTGAAGACACAATCAGTCTTCATGTAAATACCAATGATGCCTGGGCATGTGCAAACGCCCAGATCACAGGCAATTTTGAAAACGGCTTAACAGGACCCGAGCTGGCGTTAAATGATACTAACGCAACCGGGGAACTGGCACCTAATCTCAATTTTGTCTTCTGGGCAGATGACGGAGACAACGTTTTTGAGTCTAATGAAACAATCTTTGTCCAGGGGCCCGCATCAAACGTATTGAATGGTGCAACCTTGGCTTTGGCTCAACCATCAGGGCAGGCTTTGTTCGGAAACACACCCTTAACCGGAGCAGATACCCATTTCATCGGTAAGTACTTTTGTTACGGAGCAATAACACTGAATCCCGTAACACCAGGAGACGGCACACCGGTTGACCGTGGAACAGGTTTTACCTGCGACGGCTCAACAGTTACAAACGATTCGCAAACGGATCAGTTGGTGGGAGATCTTAGGTTTTACGCTGAGCAATCGAGAAATAATCCAAATTTCAATTGCGCTAACGTAACATTCCCTACAAGTTTACCGCTGGAAACACCGGTTCCGTCGCCGACACCGACGCCAACCCCGACACCGACGCCAACGCCGGCTTAATGTTGGTTTAGACACCCCCAACTTCGGGTTTAGAAAGTTGGGGGATTGAGGAGTGAGTTGAGTAGAGAGAAATTTTTATGCAGTTTATTAACACTATACTGGCTTCATTAGCTCTGTTGGTTTCCTTTGTGCCAAAAGTCTTCATAGTTGAGTCCGGTTCCATGGAACCCCATATTAAAACCGGCAGCCTGGTTTTTTCGGTGAAGTCGGATTTTTATAACAGGAACGATGTGATTACTTTCAAAAACGCAAACGGCGTAGTTGTTACCCACAGAGTTATTTATAAATATATAAAGGAGAAGGAGTATGTAACAGCCGGCGATGCCAATAAAACCATCGACAACGGCAGTACTCAGCAAAGTCAAATTATAGGCAAGGTTGTTTTCACACTCCCTTATGCAGGTTATGTTGCAAACTTTGCCAAAACGCCAAAAGGTTTTATTTTGTTTGTTATCATTCCGGCCACAATTATTATTTATGAAGAATTTAAGTTTTTAAAAAGTGAGTTCGCCAAATTACTGGCAAAACTCAGGGCCAAAAAAAAAGAGCTTCTTCCCCATAAGTCGTTACCAAAAATCTCAATCCTAGTTCCGATCCTTGCCTGTTTGGCGGTTCTGGCTTCCGTCACTACCGCTTTTTTTTCCGATAGCGAAAAATCATCCGCTAATATCTTGGGGGCTGCCGGTTCCTATGGCGAAAAAACCGCAAACCTTTTCGACAGCAACGAATTTACCTGTACCGATGGAGCAACCAATTTTAGTAAACCCCAGGCAAAAGTAGTGGTTCTTAAGAAAGTTGGAGGAAATATTAACGCTACTGTTCAACTAATAGGGGCAACGCCAAATAGTTCATATGACATTTGGCTAAACCAGGACCCGGGCGGCTGCCCGCTCGGCGCTCCAACCGCTCCCGCTGCAATAACTACGGATGGCTCAGGAAACGGAACAGGCAGTGCAAGTGCGGTAGTAGTTTCCGGTGCAACTAAATTTTGGATCAGTGCGGTTGGCGGCGGCCAAGTTCTGAGGAGTGTTTCGGTCAGTCTTTAATAATTATGAAGAAAATTTTATTATTAATAGCAGTCCTGGTTTCAATAGTCGGCATTTACGATTTTTATAAATCCTCGCAGAGTCCCAGTTACGCCCAATCGTTCGGAAGCTTAACCGTTAATTTCCACTCTTCCCTTCCCGGCAATGCGGTTTTTGACATCCACAATTTTTTGCCGGGGGACTTGGTAACCAAAACCATTGACGTCAAAAACAATGGGAATAAAACCGCCGAAGTTTTTGTTCGCGGCATTAAAACAGATGGCAGTCCGGGAAACCCCAAAATAGAAGGTGTCCTTGACCTGTTAATCAAACAGGGAGCTACGACCGTATTTTCGGGCAAACTCAGCACCTTCTTTGGTTTAACCAAACTCTCCTTAGGAAACCTCAATAAAAACCAGACTAAATCTTTTGTATTTACGGTTAGTTTCCCGACCTCGGCAGGTAACGAATATCAGACCAAATTTGTTAAGTTCAATTTGGAATTCAGCTCTTCGGGAGATGTAAAGGCCGAGCATGACGAGAAAGATGACCACGACGATCATGACGATCATAATGACGACGGTCATAATCATCCAACGCCGACACCCAGAACAACTCCCACCCCCAGACCTACCCCAACACCAACACCGAGACCTACCCCGACTCCCACTAAAACACCCACACCTACCCCCAAACATGACGACGATCACGGAAAGTTTGATTTTAAAAAATTCGAAGACGACATAAGGAATAGATTTGATAATTTCTTCAAACCCGGGAAGCACTAAGCGTATACAAACTTCGTTTATCGGTCTTATCCCGCCTGTATGAGGGAAGAGTGAGGTCTTCAAAATCTAAGTACCGCTAATTGACATCATTCGTAAAGCCCTTTGACACAGCACTTACATAATATATATTATGTAAGTGTGACTCTTATTTCTAAATATAAATTAGGAGGAGATACCCTTGAGAGAACTTTTGAACTTTTTGTTCAGACACTATTAAACATACCAGACAAAGAAACTACCAAAAACTTTATTGACGGTTTTTTCACACCAACCGAGAAGATAGTCTTTGCCAAACGAATGGCAATATACGTTATGCTCGCCAAAGGAAATAGTTACGAATCTATTAGAACTACGCTCAAGGTTAGTCCACCCACAATTGCGAGAGCAAGTGCTCATCTAAAATACTCCCATGATTTAGACCGAG
>JBGQJK010000035.1:0-6209 GCA_041499035.1 Patescibacteria group bacterium | reverse complement strand
AGATGCAGAACCAGTATTTGATGCTGTTATACTATCATTAGACATGCCTAACAATTTTAACATGGAAAAAGCCATGGTCATCTACTCAAAATGGCGAAGGAAGATTTTGAGCCATGTTACCTTGGTAAGAGTGACAATTGCATTTTTTTCTCTAATAATCCTGGTTCTCTTGGGGCTTTTAGCCATAGTTGGGGTTAGGAAACTTAATATTCCACTTTATTTTAATGTAGTTTATAACTTTGCGACGGCGCCTGTCGGGCAACTGGCTTCAAGCGCGGGTAGAACAAATATTTTGGTGATGGGTAAGGCCGGCGGAGTGCACGACGGCCCGGATTTGACAGACACGATGATGCTGGTTTCGGTCTCACTAACCTCGCCTGATGTAAAAATTATTTCAATCCCCAGGGATACTTGGATCCCCGAAATTCGCGCAAAAATTAATAGCGCCTACTATTGGGGAAATCAGAAAACTCCCGGCGGTGGGATAACTTTTGCGAAAGCAATAACCCAGGAGGTTGTTGGAGTCCCCATCCAATATGGAACCGTGGTTGATTTTTCCGGGTTTAAAGATATTGTCGATCAGTTGAGTGGAATTCAAGTTAATGTAGAAAATGCCTTTACCGATTATTACTATCCGATAGCAGGAAAAGAGAATGATACTTGTGGTGGCACTGACCCGCAGTTTATGTGCAGATACGAGACATTAACTTTTAATTCAGGATTACAAACAATGAACGGAGACACTGCGTTGAAGTTTGTAAGGTCGCGCCACGGCTTGGGGGTGGAAGGGACGGATATAGCACGTGAGGCCAGGCAGCAAAAAGTAACAGATGCGATTAAAAATAAACTGCTTGATAAAAAGACCTATGCGAACCCCATACGCGACATTGCAATTATTAGAGTTATCTTAAATTCGATTCAGACGGATATTGATTACCCGACAGCAGGAATAGTGGCAAGGAAAGTTTACGATGCCAGAAACTCGATAAATAATTATTTGATTCCCCAGGATTTAATGATTAACCCCCCGGTTAATAAAACTTATGATATGCAGTCAGTTTTTATTCCGAAAGCGGGAAACGGCAAATGGGAAGAAATAACCAAATGGGTCAGCTTAATCCTAAATTAGAATGTCCAAAGGCCCATAGAAAAATTGGTTGCCAGGAAGATAAGGAGAGCTACCGAGGCCATAATCCATGCTGTTGTCAAGACATTAAAATGTAAGACTTTTGCCAGGACAATAAAGAATGGAGGCAGAGACAGAATGTATCTGGGGCTACTTAATATAAAACCTGTTGAAGTAAAAAGCAGAGCCCCAATTATCAGAAATAAAGAATAAGAAATTCTGACGTTTGCCTTCTTAATAAGCGATACTAAACCGAGAACCCATACCATCGTTGACGCCAAGGCTTCGGATAAACCTACATATATTCTATAGCTATTCCAACCGTTTCCGTGAATAGCGACGGTCCAGGATTGACGAATACCCTCCCACGGGAAGGCAAAAGACTTGAGCCAGTGTTCGGATAAAATTTTTTGGAAAGCAAACGGATCGCCGTAAACATAGTAATTAGTTAAAAAATAAATAGCGCCGGATAGTACTGCGGAAAACGTTAAGCTAAATATTAGTTTTCGTGAGTGAGGTGGAAATGTTTTGTTTTTAAGAAAGTCGCGCAATAGCACTAACGGTTCTATCTCTATGATTAGCGAAATCCAAATGATGAACCCGAATGGTCTGGTTAGTGTTAATACAGTTGCCGCAAGCAGTGACGGCAACCACCTGCCTTTTCTTGCGAAATATAGCGATGAACAAAAGAGAAGCAAAAATAAAGACTCCGGGTATACGGAGGAATAAAAAAAGCTTGTAGGGAAAACTGATAATAGGATGATTACCAGGACGGAAAATTTTTCCGTGTAATCTATTCTTAATAATTTGTAAAACATTATTCCGCCAAGTATAAAAAATAAATTTGAGGTGAAAAGGCCCGCAATCTTAATGTTTTGAAGAAATAAATTAATAAGCTTAATAATAATCGGGTATGCAGGCATAAAAACTATAAAGTTCGATTCGTCTCCGATTTTTGTGTAGCCGTTCTCCGCAATGTAAAGGTAATGCGGTGAGTCCCATTGATTGGCAAACGCCAGGATATGTTTACCGAAACTAGGCTCAAAATTGTAGGAGAGTAGGTACGAAGCGACGAAAAAGATAATCCTTGATGCTATAAGTAAACAAATTATTTTTTTTACCATCCAAGTTTTACGGCCTGGGTGACCCCCCAGAAATTTACGATAACCGATATCAAAAGAAGCAGAATTGTTTTTTTGTTTAGTTTAAATTTGATTGCCAGCAGGATTAATACAAAAGGCAGAAAGTCCAGTAAAAACCTATACCCGAATTGAACCCAGCCCTGCATATAGTGAAGAAAATCAATAAGCGCAATTGAGGCGCCGCCAAAAAAAAGATTTCTTTCCAGCTTCACTTTAAAATGAGGCCACAGGCCAAGCAACAGAAGCGGTGTTGTGAATAGTATCCCCATTCCATATGGAGAAGGACTGACCACCAGGTTGGGTGAAATTATTGGAGGGAAGACTAGAAATGTAAAAAGATGAAGCGGGACATTCCTTAGGTCCATATACCCAAAATACGGGGTGGCACTATTAAATAATTGGAGGATTGTGTATGGGTAGCTTGAATTAATATAGTTTTTGTACACTTCCAGGTATCCTGTATCAAATAAGGACCCGAATCTTAGCCAATCGTACCCGAGCTGTATGGGAATAAAAATAGCTGCCCCTGCCAGAAAATTAAATAGCCTTCTTTTTTCACTTATAAGCTCAAATAAGAAAAAAATACCTCCAAATACAATCGGATATCTGGACAAACCAGCAAGAGCAAATAGGATTCCTGCAAGAAAATCTTTTTTATTGAAGTGGCTTATAAGGCTCAGCAGTAAAAATGTAGTTGCGACAACGTGTGCAAAATACCAGGTTGTTCCCACAACCGCCGCCCAAAAGTAGACTGTTCCGACCGAAAGGAAAATGGAGAGAAGTATTGCGTTTCTCTGACCGGCAAATTTCTTAAGGAGAATGTAGGCAAGAAAAACGTTTACTGATCCTAAAAGTATAGATACCTGCTGTTGTGTAACGGCTTTGAATAGTAAAATGAAGGGAATGAGGATAACTCCAGGCAGCGGCGGGAACGGGAGTAGTGTTTTACCGTTAATAATTATTTTGTCCTGGAAGTAGTCAGGTAAATTGGAAACATCGACCCTGAGGCTAACGAAGGCTCTGGCCAGGTAAAGGTAGTGGTCATACCAGTTTCTGGGTTGAGAATATACGGATTTATATATAATATAAGTCCCGACAAAGAGCAAAATACATATCAAAACATGTTTAAAGATTTGAAAGACCGGTTTTTGGGAATTCACAAGATCAATTCTAGCATTGTTTTTCTTGTTTGTTCAGCCTTCCTTCTCAGGCTTGTACTGTCGTTTTTCGGGACGGTGCATCTTGACCAGGGCTCATTCATTGCCTGGAGCAATATGCTCGTGCGTGATGGATTTAAAAACTTCTACAACTCCTGGAGCGACTATTTACCGGGGTACCTCTACTTTCTTTGGGGGCTTGGAAAGATAAATTTGCTCGGGTTTTTGCCCGAACCGCTTCTTTTTAAACTCCCCGCCATTCTGGCCGACCTTATTACCGGGTGCCTGATTTATAAAATTCTTAAAAAATCGAAGGGAGAAAAATGGGCGCTGATCGGCTCGGCAGTTTATCTTTTTAACCCGGCTGTACTAGGTAACTCTGCAGTTTGGGGCCAAGTTGATTCCCTTACCGCTCTCGCCTCCATTCTTTCAATTTATCTTTTACCTTTTAATTATCTTTTATCGGCTTTCAGTTTAGCGGCCGGAACTTTAATTAAACCCCAAACTGCATTTATTTTTCCGGTGATAGTATTTTTGATGCTTAAGGAAAAGTGGAGAGTTCAAAAAATAACCATTTACTCGCTTGCCGGCTTATTTGTTTTTGCTCTGGGCTTTGTTCCGTTCTGGAATCACGGGCCCTTCCTGGCCTTTATTTACGAAAGGCTTAACGTTTCCGCCAATCAATATCCATACACCTCGATTAACGCCTTTAATTTCTGGGGTTTACCCGGCTTTTGGAAACCGGACAATCTCTATTTTCAAATCGGGGGCTATGCCCTGGTTTTAGTGTCCGCGGTTTTTCTTTTCTTCAAACAGAGGAGAACTAAAAGCCCCGAGTACTCTCTTATGGCCTTTGTTTTTGGTGCGAGCTTTATTTTCTTTACAAGAATACATGAGAGGCACCTGCTTCCCGTATTTGCACCTCTTGCTATCGCGGCTATCGAGAACCCAATCCTTCTTATCCCGTATTTTGGCTTTTCTCTGACCTATATTGCTAACCTGTATTATTCGTATATTTATATCGTCGACAACTTCAGAGCCGCTTTTTCGGATTTTACGGTCAAACTTTTTGAATTGGCTAACATCGGATTTGTAGGAATTATTTTTTACGCGCTGGCGCGGAACCTTAGCTGGAATTGGAGCAAAATAATGTCTTTCAAAAGCAAGCTTGTGAACGGTTGGAGTAGTCACAAGGTAAAAAGTTTTACGCTTCCAAAATTAAACCTTTCCAAAAAGAAGTCAAGATATATCCTTGCCGGAATTTTGACCTTTGCTTTTATTACCCGGGTTTTTGATCTGGGGTCACCCACCACAATGTATTTTGATGAGGTTTACCATGCCTTTACTGCAAAGGTGATCATGAGCAAAGACGTAGCCAAAGCCTGGGAGTGGTGGGATACTCCGCCCGAAGGCTTTGCTTATGAGTGGACGCACCCGCCTCTGGCTAAACTTGGGATGGTACTCGGGATCTTTGTTTTTGGCCAAAACTCGTTCGGTTGGAGAATCCCTGGGGCGCTACTTGGTGTAGGATCTGTACTTTTAGTATATCTTCTTGCCAAACAAATCTTTGATGACGAGGCGATAGGACTCCTGTCCGCAGGAGTGTTTAGCCTGGACGGGCTCCCCCTTGTCATGAGCAGGATAGGCATGAATGACAGTTATATTTTGTTTTTTGCGCTACTCTCGATCTATTTATATCTCAAGGACAAAAACTTTCTTTCTGCCCTCGCTTTCGGGCTCTCGCTAGCATCGAAGTGGAGTGCCATCTGGGCAATACCCATCTTCGCGGTTATATTCTTGTCGCAGAAGAAAAAAATAAGCCTCAGCTATCTCTGGTTCTTTACAATTCCAATCATAATTTATCTGGCGAGTTATTTTGACATGTTTTTGACCGGCCACAACTTATCCACTTGGTGGGGGATGCAGGAGCAAATGTGGTGGTATCACACAGGACTTAAGGCTACCCATCCTTATCAATCCTCCTGGTGGACATGGCCTCTTCTAATACGTCCGATATACCTTTATACATCCGAAGAAGTGGGCGGAATGGTAAGCAGGATTTATGCTTTTGGGAACCCTGCGGTCTTTTGGTTTGGTTTTGTGTCGATAGTTATGAGCTTAATATATGCCTATTTGGAAAGAAATAAAAAATTAGCCTTAATTGTTTTTTCCTATTTTATATTTTTTGTCCCATGGGCCCTATCTCCAAGAATTATGTTTTTGTATCACTATCTGCCGTCAATTCCGTTCATGTGCGTGGCAGCGGGTTATATTCTTAGAAGAAATTCGAAGTTAATAGTGCCCTTTTTTGTTTTTGCAATCGGCCTTTTTATTTATTTTTATCCGCACTACGCAGGACTCAGAGTTCCGATTTGGCTTGACCAAAGCTACTATTGGGTTAGCTCCTGGAGGTAGAGCTTCTTATAGTGCCAGTATTAGTGACCCGATTATTGTTAGTATTCCTATTCCAATTCCGAAGAGTGTGGGCCAATCTGTTCCTGATTGAGGAAGCGCCGGCTGAGTAGGAGTCGGAGTTGGTACAAAGGCAATCTGGGTATTGGGTGTGGGAGTGGGAGTTGGCGTTGGTGTTGCTGTGGCACAAATACAGTCTGATTCTCCTGTGCAGCTAACGTTTCTGCAGTTACCGGTACTTGATCCGCTTGGAATAAAGCAGATCAGGTTATTTATACAGTCACTATTTGCAGTACAGGTGCTATTACACTGAGGAACCGGAGTAGGCGTGGGAGAAGGAGTGGGTGTAGGACTTGGGGTGGGCGACGGTGT
>JBGQJK010000034.1:0-6243 GCA_041499035.1 Patescibacteria group bacterium | reverse complement strand
CAAGACGACACTCACCGCCTGATTCCATCGCGCTACAGCGACCAGAGTGTTCTGGCCCGTCTGGCCGACAATCTTGAAAAAGAACAGGAGTTTAGCGGAAAAGTAAAAGGCGCTTTAATTTATCCTGCCGTAATTATTTCCGGCATGATCGTTGTCAGCATTGTAATGATGGTGTTTGTTATCCCCAGGCTCCTATCGCTTTATGCGGATTTTAACGCCACACTCCCCCTTCCGACGATAATATTAATTGCCATTTCTAACTTTTTTATCCATTTCTGGTGGATTCTTCTCCTTCTAATTGCCTTCCTGGTTTATATTTATGGTATATATTACGCGACTGAGTCTGGCAGGAGGCAAATCGATACCTGGAAATTTAAAATTCCTATTTTTGGGGATTTGCAGCGGCAGATAGTTTTAACCGAGCTTACACGGACGATGTCTTTAATGGTCGGGGCGGGGGTCCCCATACTCGAGGCTCTTACTATAACCAGTGAAGTAGTGAATAGCAGTATAATTTCCGACGCGCTTAAAGACAGTGCCAAACAAGTTGAACGCGGTTTCCCGATAGCCTATTCATTTGGCAGACATCCGGAGTCCTTCCCGTTTATTTTGAGCCAGATGGTTGCCGTTGGTGAAGAAACCGGCAAAATGGACGAAGTTTTGACAAAGGTTAGCCATATCTTTGAAGTTGAAAGTGACGAGCGGGTTAAAGGACTCACAGCGGCGATTGAACCCCTGGTAATGATAGTCTTAGGACTTGGAGTGGGATTTTTGGTAATTGCCGTAATACTACCTATTTACAACTTGACGAGTCAGTTTTAGTTTCTTGATGGTTTAAAAATTGGCCTTGATAAGCCACTTGACAAGATGGTTTCATAGATTAATACTTAATAAAGAAATGAAAAAATATCTGTCCAAGGGCTTCACACTGGTAGAGCTTCTGATAGTTATTGCACTACTTGGAATTATCGCGACAATTGTTATTACTGCAATAAATCCTATTGAACAGGCGAATAGAGCCGGTGATGCCGGAAAGAAAGCGGATGCCAGCGCTATGGTCTCGGCGATCAACCGTTATTCTGTTTCCCACGGTTTTTATCCTTGGAATGATGCATCATGCGCAGCAAACGGAAGTGCGCAGTGTCCGGCAACGAGTGACTTGGTATTTCCCTTTATAACGGCTAACGACCCCTCGGTTGGTGTTTGCGGAGCTGCAGGGGCAGCTTGTAAAACGTCAGCAAATCAGGGAGCTTTGGTTGCGGCTTTGGAGCTTCAGGCTCAATTTACGAATAAATCCTGGGTAGGTGCGGCGGTGCCTGCTGACGCTAAGTTGGTTGTTGGAAAAGCAGCGGGAACAGCCTCCCCCGTTTTCGTTTGTTGGGTTCCCAAGTCCACCTCAAACAGGCAGGCGTTAATTGCCAGTCAGGCTACGGGTAACAAAATGGTCGACACAACCGCTGCCTTTACCGCAGCCGGAGTCCCTGCTCCGTCACTTGTTTGCACTACTCCCAATGACGCTAACTGGACTAGCGGGAAGTGCGATGAGTGCGAGCCTGAATAGTCTCAATGTTTCTTCAACAAATCTTCCTCCTTGTAACAGGTCTGGCCTTTGGTTCGTTTGTGGCGGCCCTAAGCTACCGCTATCCTAAGCAAATCTCCATCTTAGGCGGCAGGTCCTTTTGCGATAATTGTAAGAAGAAAATAGAGTGGTATGACAACATTCCCCTGGTTTCTTACATAGTTTTATTTGGAAAGTGCAGGCACTGCGGATACAGAATTTCCTTACGGTATCCTTTGATCGAATTTGCCACTGCAATCGGATTTGTGCTGATAGGTTTTCAGGTTTTCCAACTGATTCTACTTTGCCTATTGGAGCTGATTTTTGTCATTGATCTAGAGACACAGATAATCCCCGATGTTTTTATTTTTGTTGCCCTTTTGATTCACCTTTTGGCTCCGGGACAGCTATCAGTCTTCGCCAATAGTCTTGCGGGGTTTTCTGCCGCCTCGTTCCTCCTTTTAATTTATCTTGCCACAAAAGGTAAGGGCATGGGTCTTGGAGATGTTAAATTTGCGGTATTGGGCGGAATGATTACGGGAGGGGCACTTTTCCCAATCTGGCTGCTTCTTGCATTCTTGACAGGCGGCATAGTCGGAACCATACTTATTTTGGGTAAAAGGGCGGGGCTTAAAGATAAAATTGCCTTCGGCCCGTTTTTAGTTGCAGCGATTCCGGTGACATTAATCTGGGGGCAAGGATTTTTAGCTATTTTAGGTTTGGTGGCGCGCTAAAATGAAATTATTTTCTAAGTCCGAAACGATTTCCTTAATCATTATCTTTCTTGTTTTGGTTGCGGTTTCCTGGCCGAACTTTGCCTTAAGCCTCAAGCGGTCTAGAGATCAAACAAGAAGGGATGACATCGGCAATGTTCAGGCGGCAATAGACGCTTATTACGCGGATTATGGCGTTTTTCCCCTTTCGACAACTGAAGGAAAAATGATTGTATGCAAAGACCCAAACTCTACTCCGGCACCCGACTCTAACGGGAACTTTACGGTGAAACTAACCCGGTGCAGCTGGGGCCACGACACATGGATAAACTTAACTCCGGGGATAAATAAGGTTTATATGAGCACCATCCCTGGCGATCCAAATTTGAGTAAGGGTACAAGTTATGATTACTTTTCCGACGGCAGCCGCTATCAACTTTTTGGAGCGCTGGAAGGATTGGATGAACCGGGGTATGACGCGAAACTTGCTGCGCGGGGGGTAATGTGCGGGAACCGGTCATGTAACTTCGGGCGCGTCAATAATGTCCCTATGTACATTACTATCGAAGAATATGATTTGCAGATATATTGCGGACAACATCCTAAGGATGTGAAATGTATTAAACAATGACTTGGTAAAGTATTTTGTATGTAGTATATTGTATATAGGAAACTGCCAATGAAAAAACTTCACAGTCCCCAATATATGAAATACAATATTCTGAATACAGGTTTCACCCTAGTTGAACTTCTTGTGGTAATTTCGATTATCGGCATTATATCCTCACTCGGCCTTTTTACTTTCACCAGTTCCCAGCAACGGGCCAGAGACGCAGCCAGGAAATCTGATATTAAAAATATGGAAACGGCCCTCAGGATTTATTTTAACGATAAAGGAGCATATCCCAAAAGCGACGCTAGCTTCCAAATGCAAGCTTGCGACCCGGGAGGCACTTCATCTTGTGTATGGGGTTCACCTTGGCAGGTAGGCACCACAGTGTATATGCAAACCGTTCCTAAAGATCCGAAAGCGCCGGCGCAGAATTACCGCTATAATTATATTGATTCAGATAACTTTACGTTTCAGGCCTGTTTGGAAAATTCAACTGATGTAAATGGCATAGCGTCAGGGGCGTGGTGCGCGAGCGGAAAGATGTTTCAATTAAAACCATGAGAAATAAAGCTTTCACCTTGATTGAACTTTTGGTTGTCATTTCCATAATAGGAATTTTGGCCGCTTTGGCGGTTGCTTCGTTTACCTCCAGTCAAAAACAGGCAAAAGATACTGCAAGAAAATCCGACCTTGCACAGTATAGAACCCTACTTGAGGCATTCGCAAATAAAAATAACAGCCTGTATCCCCTCTATTCGGCTTCGACTCCGGCCGCAGGTACCCCATGTACAACTTTAAATACATCTCTGGGACTCTCCGGTTCCTGCCCCGAAGATCCTAAATATCCAAGTGACAATACTTACCCCAGATATCAGTACCAATCCGACGGCGTGGGTAACACCGGTGCGGCTTCGGCTACGCAATATGTACTCTGGTCAAAGTTGGAAAATACTGCAAACATGTTCTGGGTTACGTGTTCTACGGGGCAATCGGGAAAAATTAGCTCAGCTACAGTTTTTGCTGGAGGAACCTGCCCGGCAGGATTAACACCATGACAAAAACAATTAACAATTTACAATTAACAATTTACAATTCGGGGTTCACACTCATAGAGCTTTTGGTTGTGATCTCCATCATAGGGATTTTGGTTGGCTTATCCGTGTTTGGACTTCAGGGCGCCCGCAAAGCCTCGCGGGATGCAATTAGAAAGTCCGATCTTGAACAGGTTAGGTCCGGGGTTGGTATGTATAAAGCCGATTGTAACGGCTATCCCTTAACACTTAACCTTAGCGTGTCGGGACCCTTAAAAGGCGACAACAGCTCCCCTGCCTGCTCTTCTTCCAATATTTATATCGCTGCGACACCTCTTGACCCGGTTTCGCCCACGGCGGCATACGTATACGCGGGTGTGGGAGGAATTACCTACGAAATTTGCGCATCTCTGGAACAAGGCGGAGCAACTGTCACCTGCGGAGGTTCAAGTAATTGCGGAGGCAGTACCTGTAATTACAAGGTCGTTAGTCCTTAAACTTCAACAAATCTTTCTGATGTTGTATATTGTATATAGTTGAAAATGACAAAACTGCTCCGCGGATACACTTTAATTGAAATCTTAGTAACCCTTTCAATTATTGGAATTCTTTTTGGGGCAGGCTATGCCAGTTTTAGGACTTTTTCGAGGCGGCAGGCAGTGATTGATGCCAATAAGCAGATTCAAGGAGATTTACGCCTTGCCCAAGAAATTGCGCTGGCGGGTCAAAAACCAAGCGATCCAAAATGCAACGCTCCAAATAGTCTTATCGGGTACAATTTCAACGTTGTTTCTGCTTCAGAGTATAGAATTCAAGCGAATTGCAGCGGGGGGCTGGTTACAACTAAAGATATATTTTTGTCGGTCGACGTAAACCTGACAATTGCTCCAGTTGGCCAAAACCCGATAACATTTAATGTCCTCGGAAACGGAACCAATATTCCCCTTAACACAACAGTAACTTTAACTCTGACTCAGACAGGAACGGGAAACAAGAGTGTTACAACCCTGAGCTCCGGAGGACAAATTCAATGATTAAATTAAAGTTATCGGAAGGACAATCCCTTTTTGAACTTGTAATTGCTATCGGCATTAGCGCTCTTATTATTGTGGTTTTAGTCTCACTTGTGAGTAAAACCCTGGCAAATGCCAGTTTTTCCAAAAACGAAACCTTAGCCGGCAGATATGCTCAAGCCGCAACAGAGTGGCTTCGGGGCCAACGGGACAACAGAATAGATACTTTTATGACCAACAGGCTTACCCCCGACTGGTGTTTAAAAGATAGTGTTTTAACTGATGCCTCATGGTCAAAAAACGGAGTCTGCAATGCAAACGATTTTATTACGGGGACTCCGTTTATAAGGCAGGTTTCCTTTTCTTCAAAGCTTGTTAGTGCTAAGACCATTGTTCAGGCCGATGTCAAAGTTTCGTGGACTGATTCTACCGGGGTTCATATAGTTACCAGCGCAACTCAGTTTTCTGACTGGAGGGAAAGATGATTAAAAAAACAGAAGCAGGGTTATCACTTTTGGAAATCCTTGTAGTTGTTTCAATTTTTGCGGTTCTCGGCATTTTGATTACCAGGTCCGTGCTTTCAACTCTCGGTGGCGGCAAAAAAAGCGAATCGTTAATAAGAGTTAGGGAGAATTTAAACTATTCTATGGGAGTAATTGAGCGTCAGCTTAGAAATGCCAATGCAATTACGGATTGTAGCAACACTAACACCGCGGCTATAAATTATCTTGACCAGGAGGGTGCTACTACTTCTTTTTCCTGCGTAAATGTGGGCGCTGCAGGTAAAGTCGGGTATGTGGCTTCCGAATCCGCCAAGCTTACAAATGATACGGTAAATGTTACCGGCTGCTCCTTTACGTGTAAGCTTGGTACTGCCGGTACTCCATCTTCGGTAAAAATTAATTTGCAGGGCTCGGATGCTTCGGCTACAGGGGTGGAAAACGCAGTTGTTACTACTTCCACCGAGGTGTTTCTCCGGAACTACTAGGGTGCCACTTCCTTCCAGTTGATTCTCCTGGCACCGAATATTGAGGGGAAAAGGAGTGTCTGATCCGGTGCATACTCAAAAAGCTCCGATGGGTTAAGGTTGGCTGCACCTCCTAGGTTACGTTGCAGGTTAGCCGAGTTAGCAACAACACTTCCCCTGACACTGAGCCTGGTTGCGCCTGCTCCGTCACTGAATGTCCCGTCTGCAAGGTAGAGGCCTTCCAGGTTGGGTCCTGCTCCACCGCCCACTGAGGTGCTAACCGTGATATTGCCTTTTGCTCCACCCGAGTTTTTGCCCACTATTACCATGAAGAAGCCGGCTCCGTCT
>JBGQJK010000033.1:0-6662 GCA_041499035.1 Patescibacteria group bacterium | reverse complement strand
CTCCTACAGTTTTAAATTTGCTATCTATTCATTTTAACTCATTTATCAATCAATATTTTTAGGTCTGTATTGAAGGGCTTCGGCTATATGAAGAGTTGAGATACCCCTGTCTCCCGATAAATCCGCAATGGTTCGTGCCACCTTTATAACCTTGAAATAACTCCGGGCCGACAAATCTATTGTTGAAACTGCGCTTGTAAGCATTATTTTGCACTCTTCGGCAAGATTGCAGAATTTTTTAACATCCCTTGTTGTCATTTCCGAATTGGATTTAATGGTTGTGCCTTTAAATCTCTTAATTTGCAGGTTGCGGGCCTCCTGAACCCGGGCTTGGATGTGTTTTGAGTTTTCGCTTTTGATTTTACTTTCGATTATCAACTTTTGAGTTTCTACGGACGGAACATCAATGTGTATATCAATCCTGTCAAGGATTGGCCCGGAAACTCTTTTTTGATACCGCGAAATCATTCCGGGCAGGCAGGTGCAGGCTTTTTTCGCATCACCAAAGTAGCCACATGGGCAGGGATTACTGGCTGTGACAAGAAGAAATTTTGCAGGATATGTAACCGAGCCTTTTGCTCTGGAAATCGTAACAACTCCGTCCTCCATTGGCTGGCGTAGGGCCTCCAGTACATGCCGTGGAAATTCGGGAAACTCATCCAGAAAGAGTACTCCCCGGTGGGAAAGGGAAATCTCGCCGGGCATGGGACTTGTACCCCCTCCGATGAGCCCTATACGGCTGGTTGTATGGTGCGGACTTCTGAAGGGCCGTTTTGTAATAATTGACTCGCCCTCAGGCAGGTTTCCTGTAATTGAATAGATTTTAGTGACCTCGAGAGCTTCTTCCTCGGTTAAAGCCGGCAGAATCCCGGAAATCGCCCGGGCCAACATGGTTTTACCTGAACCAGGAGTCCCTTTCATGAATATGTTGTGGCCGCCCGCCGCAGCAATTTCAAGCGCACGCTTGGCTTGCTCCTGACCAATGACTTCCGAGAAATCAAATTCGGCCTCACCCCTGACTAGCAAAGTTTTTAAGTCAATTTTCTTGGCAGGGGTTAACTCAATGGTTTTATTAAAGAACCGAACGAGAGTAAGAAGTGAATCTATGGGATAAACCTTAATTCCGGACACAACCGCGGCCTCCTCTTGGTTAACTTTTGGAACGAAGATATTAGTGAATTTTTTCTGAGCAGTTAGGTAAGCCATGGGTAAAATTCCGTTGGTACGCCTTAGAGACCCGTCAAGTGAAAGCTCGCCAAAGAAGAGCGAATCTCCAATTTCCGGAGCAATTTGGCCTGAAGCTATTAAAATTCCGAGTGCAATAGGCAAATCGTAGGCCGGTCCGGCCTTAGGTAAGTCCGCAGGAGCCAAATTAACCGTAATCCGGCTAATCGGGAAATCCGCGCCGGAATTTTTAATTGCACTCCTAACCCGTTCTTTTGACTCCTCAACAGCCTTGTCCGGAAGGCCTACTATTGTAAAGATGGGGAGTCCCTGACTTGCGATATCAACTTCAACATCAATTAGAGTTGCATTAAGTCCGACTGTTGCCCCCGAAGTAACTTTTGCAAGCATTAATTAACATTAGCATACGGTTTCGAAGTATTGAATATATAAATACTTTATTAATCCATTAAAAAACCCACCCTTTCAGGTGGGTTACTTTAGACTTTAGAGGAGAGTAAGCAAAGCTTGGCTAACCGTTATTTGCAAAAAAATACCCACTTGCGTGGGTACTTCTTTACTTTAGAGGTTAGTAAGCCAGGTTCTGTTTCTCGATGATCATCCATCTATGCCCTCGAACTTCGGGACTCGGGAAAGCTACCTGATAACGTCCCTTTCGGAGGTTGCAGCGGGGAGGATTGCCTCTTTTCACTCGTTTTTTTCTACCTTTAGGGTAAAAAAATCGACATAGTTTCTGTGGCTCTATACTGGCCAAGCTTAGGTTGCCCTAGGCTAGTCCCGAGCTTACGCTCGGCACCCTGCTTTCTGCTGCCTGGACTTTCCTCTACACATAAGCAAAGCTTGTGCGCAGCGATCATCCTTCCTCTAAAGTAGGCTATTATACCACAAACGGGAGTTTCTTATTCTTTTACCAGATATTTTTTGGCTAAAATTTGGAGCGTAATTACAACCGGAACGGAAATTATTACCCCGACAATACCTGCCAGTCTGGCTCCTATAGCTAAGGAAATTAAAATTACCAGAGGGGACACACCTACCGATTTTTGCATAATTTTGGGTACGAGTATATAGCCCTCAGTCTCATGAATTAGAAATGTTAAGGCTGCAACGCCTACTCCGGTTAACGGCGATATCCCAAAACCAATTAGGACTGACGGAATTGCTGCTAATATCGGTCCTAGAAAAGGAACTATTTCAAATATCCCGCCCAAAATCGAAAGCGGTAGCGCATACGGAATACCAATCAACCGAAGCCCTACATACGTTGCTATTCCGATGCAAAACATTAAAGTCAGCTCTCCTCTTGCCCAGCCACCCATCTTTTTCTCTAAAGTATCTATAATTTCTCCAAGTTCCTTCTTCTTTTCCTCGCCAAAGAAAAGTCCCAATTGGTCTTCCAGTTTGTCGCGGGAAATCAACATGTAAAATGCGAAAACCAAAACCGTTAGAATAGCAATCAGGTTATTTACGACCGAAAAGGTAAACTGAAAAATAGCTCCCGGCGCCATTCCTGCATTATTGACAAAACCCTTCAAGATGTCTGAATTTATGGTTGAGGTCAGCCCGATATTCGCAAGGTAGTCCGGAAGAGCGTTTACAAAACTTGTTGTTTGATCGACAACGGTAGGAACGATAAGCGAGATTACCCCAACAAGAACCCCAAGTACCAAAACGTATGTCAGGAGGACAGAGACCACCCTGGGAACTCTGTACCTTGACAGAGCGGCAACCATCGGGCCTAAGATTGTCATTAAAAGAAGCGCAACAAAAAGCTCTAAAATCAAGTCCCTTAAAATAAATAAAAGCCCCAGACTAAGAAGCAATAAAACCGCAAAAATTATCGTCTTGTGAGAAACCTCAATTTTACGTGGCATGACTAACTGTATACCATTTTTTGACCAACTTTTCCACTCTTTTTTGATATTCAGCCTCCGAAACATCGAACCAATTTATCCTCGGATCTTTCTTCCACCACACCATCTGCCGTCCGGCATACTTTCTTTCTTCCTTTTTCCACTCGTCCACGGCAGAGTCGCGGTCCACCGCCCCTTCTGCATAATCCCGCCATTGCCTGTAACCCAAAGACATCATTGATTGATCATTCCAATCAACTCCCATGTCGGTCAACTTTTTAACTTCATCCTCAAAACCTTTTTTAATCCGGTCATCCACTCTTTTGTTTATTTTCTTTTCCAAAAAATCGGGTGGAGCGGTAAGACCAACAAGGAGCGTATCAAAACTTTTCCCGGTGTGGGGATTCTTTTTCCTGGAATTATCAATATTCCACATGGCAACCTCAATAGCACGTACCAATCTTCTTGGGTTTTTCTTGTCAGAAGAGTTCATTGATCCAGCTTTAAACGAGTCGAGTTGAGACAAGTGCTCATAGAGCTGAGTGGTATCCATTTCAGTAAGATTTTGGCGCAGTTTTTTATTTCGGGGAATGTTGACTGTAGGAATCCCGTCCACTACACCTTTTATATAAAGTCCTGTCCCGCCTACCAAAATAGGCAGTCTTGCCCGGCGTTCAATATCCGAGATAGTTCTTTGAGTAAACTTTAAGTATCTGGAAACACTAAACTCTTCTTTTGGCGAAACCAAATCATAGCCCCAAATTTTCACTCCTTTTCCCCATTCTTTACCGGTCCCTATATCCATATTTTTATAAACCTGGCGTGAGTCTGCAGAAATAATTTCCCCGTTAAATTTTTTGGCAAGGTAAACTCCCAGTGAAGTTTTGCCCGTAGCGGTTGGCCCGCAGATAACAAGAAGTTTGTTCATATTCTCAACTACTAGCGCTGGTGTATTTTGTTAACGCATGATTCCAAAATCTTAAGGCTACAAACATGGCAAGTAGTCCGATGCCAAATGCAGAAACAATCCCCCATAAGGAAAGTGCCCCCATTGCAGCTTTAGCCGGAAGTGTGATCATTACCCCAACCGGAATCAGGTATGTTAGAAACATTTGAAGAGGTTGTTTATAAATATCAACCGGAAGTCTGCCCAGACTTGTTATATCCCTGTAGATCATAACCATGTGATCAATTTCTGTTGTTAATATTGCCAAAGACAAAACAACTATATGGAAAGCTGTCGCGATCACAAACCCGTTTAGAAGAAGAGCTAAGTATAAAAGTACTTCCGCGAAATTTGGTTGAAGGAGACTCCCAAAATAAATGGTGGCGATGATAAGCGGTGGAATTGTAATTAAATCAACAACATCTGCTCCCCCTAAAAGTACTCTGAAGAGTGAGCTTATTGGTTTGACAAGAACAAAATCAAAATCTCCGTTGACTATCATGGGTCTAAATCTGTAAACTTCGCGGAACAAAAATTGGGAAATAACATCAATGATATTAAAAGTTAGAAAGAAAAATATTACTTGCGTCCCGGAATAACCGGCCAGAGTATTTGAACCCTTAAGAATAAAGAAAAGAAAAATGAAGAAGAAACCGAATCTAATAATTTTCCCTATTAAAAAGATGAAAAGTGAAAGTTTTTGGGATATCACCATTACAAAGGAATTCTTGCTCATAATCCACCAAATTTTTAAATATTTTTTAAATTTTTTCATAATTAGCGGCCTGTTGACTCATAGACCCTTAACCCTTTTCGCCAAATAAAGTTCATCGAGAACCAAAGTATTCCGGCCCATGCAGCCGCAATCATAAGTCCTCCGAGCATTGCTTGCCCGGTAATCTGACCCAAATAGACCTGAACCGGAAAATAAATCAAATAAGGAAACGGCGTTGCCATGACAACAGATTGGGCCGGAGCCGGTAAAATATTAATAGGGAAAAGAGCACCCGAAAGAGCTTCTACAAGAACAATCGTAATTAAAAAATGCCCACCCCAACTCATCTCCGGTGCCCAAAAAGTCAATGAACTAACGACGATCAAAATAAAAAAATAGATGAATACCGCCAAAATAATACTTACAAAGAAAATAACAAGGGTTCCCGGATTCGTTTGAAGATAAAATGAGGGTCTTAGAATAATAAAGAGCAGCACGAACTCAACTGATGCAAAAATTAAATTCAAGGCTTTACTAGAAACATCTCTAGTAAACCAGTATCTGAAATAAGTTATCGGCTTTAGAAGATAATTGGATAAATCCCCTTGGGCAATATCACTTGCAATGTCAGCCGCCCTGGCCGACATAACGAGGGCCCTGACGATCATTATGCCAAAGACGTAAGTTAAAATTTTACTTCTATCGTAGCCAAAAATAACAGTGCCCGGGTTCGCGAATACTGTGCTCCAAAGGAAGAATGTCAAAAGAATTTGAAACACATTCCGAACTCTCCAGAGAATAAAATTCAACCTATATGCAAATTCTTCCTGAAAAGAAATCTTGAAGATTTGTAGATACTTTCTCACTTTTTCAATTCTCCCCTGAAAACTTTACGTATAACGTCTTCAATCGGAACTTCTTCGATTGTCAGGTCCTCCACAGGAAAATTTTGCAAAAGCTCGGATGCGGCTACAGCAGTTGCCTCCCTCGGAACCGATATGGTAACTTCCGGAAAGCTCAACCTTCTAACTTTTCCGATTTTATCAAGCCCTTTTAGATTATCCTCACTGCCAAGTGTAGCTTTAATAATCTTTTCCTTGGCAAACTTACTTACCAGCTCCTCCAGAGCTCCGTCAAAAAGAAGTTGGCCCTCATCAATAACTATCACCCGGCGCGCCAAATCCGTTAAATCGTCCATATTATGCGAAGTCAAAATTATTGTTGCTCCAAAGTTCTTGTTATACGCATAAATAAAATCACGCATTTTTTGCTGAGCCACTAAATCAAGTCCGATTGTGGGCTCATCCAGGAATAAAACCTTTGGTTTATGAAGAAGGGCCGCAGTAAGCTCCATCCGCATCCGCTGTCCCAAAGACAGTTTCCTTACGGGGGTATTGATCAATTTTCCAATTTCAAGAAGGTCAACCAGTTCTTTTAGATTCTCTTTGTATGTTTTTGTTGGAATTTCATAAATTGCCCGGTTAAGTTCAAAGGTTTCTATAGCCGGAAGATCCCACCAGAGCTGGTTTTTTTGTCCCATTACAAGGGCTATTTGCTTTAAATACTCGGGAGATCTGTCCCAAGGGTCATACTCCATTACTTCCACAAAACCACTTGTGGGGTAGAGTAGCCCGGAAAGCGTTTTAAGTGTGGTAGTTTTGCCCGCGCCGTTTGGTCCAATAAAGCCAATCAACTCGCCGGGTTGAATAGTAAAAGAAATTCCTTTTAGTGCTCTTACAACTTTTTTCTTTGGAGAGATTAAAGATTTGAAAGCACCACTTAAGCCCGGTTCCTTAACGCTAACTTCAAAATTTTTGACTAGCCGGTCTACAATAATAGCCTTGTCCATAGCTAGAGTATAGCATTCGGAACTCTAGAATTACCATTTACCATTTTTCATTTTCCATTTATTTAAAATTCATAAGATTGAGAAATTGAAAATAAATGATATATGGAAAATCCG
>JBGQJK010000032.1:0-7697 GCA_041499035.1 Patescibacteria group bacterium | reverse complement strand
TTCACCCTCAAGATAAGGGACTAAAGGTTGCATACCGGAAGATGTAAAGAGAGTTGTGGGATCGGAATCAATAACAAGCGGCGATGGAATTATTTCTTTATGCCCGCGCTTGATGAAGAAGTCTAAATATTTTTCCCTAATTTCCTTTGTCGTCATGGCTAAAGTATAACATTTTTAGCCACCGTGGGATTCTATCTTTTTGTTTTTCTGGAACATTTCAAGAACTCCCGTAAGCTTATCCGGGCGGATCAAGCCCCCGCCCAAAATTGAATCCTCCAAAATGGAATTGAGACGCTTAATGGCGCGCCTGAGATCAATAATGATAAGCATCACCTGAAACCCTACAATGACGAGAAGAACTGTCAGGCTTATAACGACTATTACTAAAAGTGTTTGAACATTGTCCATTTTGCTATTGTACAGTTATTTTACGCGAAACGGTGGTTACTTTACCAGAGCGTGATGATGCGCTGACTACAATTTCTCTGGTTGTTTTGACAACATCCAGGCTTACCGAAAACTTACCGTCATCGGAAATTAGAACCGGTTGATTATTGACCGTAATTTTAGCGTCCGTGTCGGTTGAACCAAAAACCGCAACACTACTCCCCATTACAACCTGCGACTCTTTGGGACTATCAACGGATAAACGCGGGGGGGAGATAAAATGAATATATTGGAAAATCAGGTAGCCAAAAAGCGTTAAAAGTATTGCGGAAACTCCAAGCGTAAATGTCAGTTTAGGGCTCCAAACAAATTTCTTGCCAACATCCGGTTTGGGGGCAATCCTGAGCTTTTTGGGGGGATAATCGCGCTTAAGAACAGCTGTCGCAAATTTTTCATCAACCGAAAGGGTACCCGCCAGGCTTTTTACAAATCCGAGAACTGTGGGGAAAGTGGGGAGATCTTCCCACTTTTCTTTTTCTATTGCATCAATAAAACCCGCTTTAATTTTCGTCACATCCTCTACATGGTAGAGGGAATAACTTTTACTGACGCGGGCATCTTTAAGAATGTTACCGATTGTCTTCATAGTAAATTAAGCTTGGGTAGGAGGATTACCGAAAGAACTCAAAAATTCTTCCGCATTTTGTATTAAAACTTCGCGGGATTTACTGCTTCCGTCGCTCGGGGAAACTACCCCGGAAGCCTCGAGCTGATCCATAATGCGGGCGGCACGGGCATAGCCTATTGAAAGCCGGCGCTGAAGGAGGGAGGAGCTGGCTTTGTCATACTGGCAAACAACTTTAACCGCTTCTTTAAAAAGGTCATCGATTTCCCCGCTGACCCCCGCAATTGTAACCGTTCCGGCTTTAACCATGGTAGTCACTTCATCCGTATATTGTGTCGGGATGCCCTGATTTTTGATGAAAGATGTAAGGGCGCTTATTTCTTTGTCGTTAACAAAAGCCCCCTGAATCCTCATAGGCTTAGCCTGCTCTGGGGGTAAATACAGCATGTCCCCCTTACCGAGTAATTTTTCTGCACCCTGAGTGTCAAGTATAACCCGGGAGTCCACCTGGGAAGCAACTGCAAACGCAATTCTACTTGGAACATTGGCTTTAATAAGACCCGTGATAACATCAACAGAAGGTCTTTGGGTAGCCAAAACCATATGAATTCCGGTTGCCCGGCTCATTTGGGCGATCCTGGTAATTGCGTCTTCAACTTCAACCGGGGAAAAAAGCATGATATCCGCAAGTTCATCGATAAAAAGAACAATATAGGGAAGGGCCTGGAAACCGGACATTTCGTTATAGCCGTCAATATTCCTGGCCCCCGCCTCCGCAAAAAGTTTGTAGCGCCTGTCCATTTCCGCCATAATCCACCTTAGAGCCGAAAGGACTTTGTCGGGGTCGACAATTACGGGGGACAGAAGATGTGGAATCCCGTTATATCCAGTAAGCTCAACCCGCTTCGGGTCAACAAGGATCAACTTAACCTCGGTCGGGGCAGCCCTAAATAAAAGTGATGCCAAAAAAGCATTGATACAAACCGATTTACCCGATCCGGTTTGTCCGGCAATGAGTATGTGAGGCATTCTGGCAATATCCGCAACAATTGGCTTTCCCGAAACGTCAAGCCCCAAGGAAACCGCAAGTTTAGATTTATGACTCTGCATTTCTTCCGACTCCAACATCTTTCTAAGAGATACAAATTCAGCGGCCCTATTTGGGAGCTCAATTCCGACTAAAGATCTTCCGGGAATCGGCGCCTCAATCCTGATTGTTCCCGTCGGGGCAGCCAAGGCAAGAGCTAGGTCCCGCTCCAGTCCTGTAATCTTACTTAGCTTCGTTCCAAGCGCAACTTCCAGAGCATATTGGGTAACGGCAGGGCCCAAGTTAACTTCAACCACTTTTGCGTCAATCCCGAAAGATTCCAGAGTTTTTTCGATAGTTGCCGCATTTCCCCTGATGTCTCCGCGTTCTGCCTTGCCGAGTTCGGTTTCGCCCAGAAGATCAAGGCTCGGGTACTTCCAAATCAAATCCTGCCCCGGAACATTACTCACCAGTTTTTGCTCAAGGGGTTCTTTTGCCTGAGATCCTGCAGGGGTGATCGGTTTTGGTGAATTGACATTCATATTGCCCGACGCCGAGAGTTTAAGTTGTCCTTTGGAAAGACTTTTGGCCCCGAGCCCCCCGATTTTCATTTGAGACGTCCCAAAAATATAACCCATCACTACTCCCCACCAGTTCTTTAGAATTTTAAAAACCGCATCAATCGAGGTATTAAAAAGGACAATAAGACCCACAAGGCTAGTGCCAATTAAAATAATTGCTGCTCCCACTGGGGTAACAAGCGCGGATATACCTTCCCATGAATTGAGCCCTATTACTCCGGCGCGGCCTAAGGACATTATAGAAACAAAGAAAAGCATGCCTCCGACGATTACGTTGGGTTGCCCCAGGGGAAACTTTACTTTGGTCATAAGGAAAGCAAATGCCAAAAATAAAAACGGCAAAAATATTGAAGACCAGGAAAAATATGTAACCAGAAGGTCGTTAAATTTTAGAAGGATGAAGCCCTCCCGGGAAAAGGAAACAAGGATAAGTGCCGCAACTGCGAAGAAAAATATTTTAGCGATAGAAAAAGTAGTTTCTCTTTTAAGTTTTACTTTGAACCCCCGTTTTGTGAATCTTTGCCTTTTCTTGAGTGCCATGGCAGATACATTATATCGAACCGGACCGGAAGTAACTAGATCATTATCACCAGGGTGTAGATTTTAACAACCTTTGGGCTTCCAAAATATCATAAGGGGTTACAGCTTTAATATTCCCAAGTGCATCAAGTACTCTAATAGTCACAGTGGGCTTCTCACCCGCTACAACTTTTAGCCTGTTTCCGTTAACTTCAGCCGCCCCCGCCCGCGTCAACGAGCCACCCGCAAACTTCTGACCTTCCTGAACCCACTCCATATCTATTTTAACCGTTACAACCACCCCCCAGTCATGCCGCGATTTTACTTCGTGTTCTTCTTATATGTCAACTCTTGAAGATTGCCTATACCTCAACCACCACAGGCAGAATCATTGGGGACCGCCTAGTTTTATCGAAGAAATACTTTTCCAAAAACCGCTCAGCTGAGCCTTTAAGTTCTGTCACATTCTTTGCCCTCTTGTTGTTTAAATTATTAAGGAGGTTGCTCGCAGCATCATCTAAAATGCCTCCATATTTTTGTTCATAAACAAACCCACGGCTCAGCATTTCGGGTTTTTGAACAATCCGGCCGTTTCTGTCGACCGCAAGGCTAACGGCAACAATCCCTTCTTTACCCAATGCAGTCCTGTCCTCAAGAACAACTTTACCGATATCCCCAATCCCAAGTCCGTGGACCATAACTTCTTTAACGGGAATTGTTTCCGCGCGTTTTGCAATCCCGTTCTCAAAAACCACACTTTCGCCCGGTTTCAATCTAAACACGTCCGATACCGAAGCTCCAATCGAAACAACAAGGTTTTCATAAGACTTCATATACCTGATAGTTCCGCCTGTAGGAATGTAGTATTTTGGTTTAATCATTTTAAATAATTCTTTTATATCTTCCTGGCCGCCATGCCCCGAGACATGCAGTCCTTCATGCAAATCGTAATAATGAACATCCACGCCTCGGTCGACGAGATTGTCTACTATAAAATCTTCGCTTTCTTTTGAATAGGCCGGACCGGGATCGGCGGAAAAGATAAATGTGTCGCCAGGATTTATTTTGACGCGGTCATGTTCACCTAATGCCAATCTGTAAACCGAGCTCCCCGGCTGCCCGTAGCAGCCCGCAATAATGTATAAAATTTTGCTTGGGTTATAACTTCCCGCTTCTTTTAAGTCAATTATTTGGTCCGGCAAATACTTAAGATAACCCAGTTCGTGGGCAATTTCTATTTTGCTCTGAACGGATCGGCCAACTAGAACCACTTTCCTGCCTATCCGCTGGGCTACCCGAATCATTTGCTGGAACCTGCCGATACTTGAACTGATAGCGGTCATATAAACAGCCTTGGGAGCGCCTTTTGCAATATTAAAAAGGTTTTCTTCAATCGAAACTCCGCTTGGTGTATAACCCGGAGAATTAGAGCCAAGGCAATCCGACATAAGGCAAAGTACCGGCTTCTCCTCCGCCAAACGCTTGGCTTTCGGAATATCAAAACTCATTCCGTCCGTTGAAGTCTGATCCATCTTATGTTCCGCGACATGGAAGACACGCCCTACTGGAGTGTCAATTGCAAAACCGACGGTGTCGGGGACCGAATGGGTAACCCTAAAAGGAGTTATCTTGAAAGGGCCGATTTCGATTGTATCGCGGTCGGGATTAAAAGTGTTTAATTTATAATTCGCAACTTTATAATCCTTAAACTTTACTTTTAAAAATTCCGTGACGATCGGTGTGCACCAAATAGGGGAGCTAAGTTCCTTAAGAAGGAACGGCAAAGCCCCAACGTGATCGTCGTGCCCCTGGGAAACAAGAATCCCCCTAAGTTTATTTTTATTTTTAACGATGTAGGAAAAATCGGGAAGTACCAGTTCCACCCCGGGCATCTCGAGATCCGGGAAGCCCACGCCGCAGTCGACGATCATCATATCGTCTCCGTATTCATAGACGTAAAGATTTTCTGTTACATCTGTTGTGCCCGAAAGGGCAATGAACTTTAAAGTTGGCTTCATATCAAATTCATCTGTTCTACTTTTCCTTGTCCGTCCGTAGCTTTAGCGTTGGCGGACTCTTTTTTCACTTCCTCCAATATTTCCGGAACTTTTCTAAAATCGTCCTTAAAAGAAAACATCATATTGCCGTTTCTTAGTGCCGCCGCGGGATGGTACATGGGGACAACGACAATATCTTTATCCTTCCATTTTACTCTCTGAACCTTGCCGTGAATAGAACTAATTGAGGTGCCCATCAAAAACTTGCCCATCGAGAATCTTCCTAAAGTTATTATTACTTTAGGATCGATTATCTTTATCAGCTCGTCCAAGTATTTTCCATAAGCGGAGATTTCTTCCGGGAGCGGATCGCGGTTTTCTGGGGGCCTGTGATGAACAATGTTTGTAATGTAAACGCTCTCGCGGGGAAGTTCAATTATCCTAAGAACCGCGTCAAGTAGTTTCCCTGCATTGCCTACGAAAGGTTCACCTTTCATATCCTCCCAATAGCCCGGACCTTCTCCGATAAATAAAATTTCACTTTCGGGGTTACCTACTCCAAAGACCAACCTATTCGCGCCTTTTTTAAGTGGAAGCGTATCATCCACTTCCATCCGCGCTTTTAACTGTTGAAGTTCTTCAGCCTTCTTCATTTATAAACTCTATTGTACCAGAGACGGTTTCGTAGATAGCGAAATTAATACCGTTAATAAGAGCCCCTGGCCTTATAAACTTTGTCCAATTAATTACTTTTTCTTCTTTAGAATGATAGTGTCCGCTGAAAATAATCTTGAAATCATATAATTTTTCGTTCTTTATATCGACCCTGTGTGTAACACCTATTTTTTTGCCCTCAAATTCAAGCTCAAGTAAGTAAGGATCATACTTTTTGCATTCAAACCTTAGGGCATCTTCCAAGTCACTATCAACATCGGCGTTCCCCAGAACCGAATAAATCGGAAGGCCAAAAGCTTGAGCGGCCCGGAACGCAGCGAGATCATCCCAATCTCCGCAGTGAATAATAGACTTGATATTTGCTTTTTTCCCAATCTCAATCGCAGCTTTGAGGTTTACGATGTGGCCATGGCTGTCGGATATTATTAATATTTTCATAAAGTGATTTTATCATTTCCTGCTTGACCCACCGAGTATAATTTCTCTATGAACCAGGAAAGAATCTCCCGGCAAAATGAACACGGTAAAAAAATAATCATTGCGGGAGTTGAAGCTTTGGGACTTGGACTCGGTGGAGCATTTCATCACATCCTCATTGCGGGAATGTTTGTTCCAGTTATTGCGATTGCCATCGAAAACTATCAAATCTTTCAAGAATCGGATAAACCTCCGACCAAGGGTGACATGCCGGAAAAAATTCCTGAGGGATCAAAAATAATACTTTAGTCTTATTGCGGCATGAAGGTTTTGACGTTTGCGGAAGTTACATGCACATCCTTTGCCTTTCCCTCTACTATTGTCCTGGCAACTTTCCTTACGACCCCGTCGATATTGCGCTCAAGCGTACGGATTCCGGCATCGTAACCCAGGGGTCTAACTATATTTGCCCAGACATCATCGTCAATTTTTAAAGCTTCCGTGGGCAGCCCCGAGGCCTTGAGTGTAGCCGGGAGAATATATTTTTGTCCTATTACAATTTTTTCCTGATCGGTATAACTCGGCATTGCAATCGGCTCCAACCTGTCCATAACGGCCGTGGCTATGCTCGTTGTGTTATTTGCTGTTGCGATGAAAAGTGCTTCGGAAAGGTCAAACGGAAAATCAATATAATGGTCAACAAAAGCATAATTCTGTTTGGGGTCCAGAAGCTCGACGAGTACACCCATGATGCTGCTCCTACCTTGTTCAGTAACACGGTCAATTTCATCCAGAAGTATTACAGGATTTCTGGTCTGGGTATCCCTGAGAGCTTTGATAATTTTTCCGGGTTCCGCTTCCGCGTGCATCCGGCTCTGCCCTCTAAGATCCAGTGGATCTCCCATTCCTCCAAAAGGAATACGGGCAATGGGCCGGCCCAGTGCTTCCGCGATCGAATATGCAATTGTGGTTTTACCTGTACCGACCAAACCCACGAAGCAAAGTATCGGGGCTCTATAAATATCCTTGCTTTCACCTTTTTCAATCTTGAGCTTCATCACACTCATATATTCCAGAACGCGGGTTTTGATATCCTCCAAACCGTAATGGTGTGTTTCCAGAATCTTTCTGGCATTTTCAAGGTCCAGCGTATCTTGAGTTCTTTTGTTCCACGGAAGAATGGTGATCCAATCGATATACTTTTCCACGCTGTCAAATTCCGGAAGGAAAGACGGGGAATTGGTTAGCTTGGTTAATTGGTTAAGCCGTATCAGAACCAGATCGCGGAGTTTGTCGGGCAAATCTGCCTTTGTAACTCTATCGATTAGAACTTTTATTTCTTGGGCAGCAGATTCCATATCAAACTAATTATAGCAGTATTCCCGGAAGTTCTAAGAGATTATGAATTGTCACAAAGTTAGGGTTATCATGATTATTTCTTTTATTCAGCCAAATGGCTTTTATTCCAT
>JBGQJK010000031.1:0-8045 GCA_041499035.1 Patescibacteria group bacterium | reverse complement strand
TATCAATGGTAATGGAGCAACTGTAGATGGGTTTTATAGCCTAAATTCGAATAATTACGAGGGAGCGATTATCGTGAATGGAAATTCTGACATTGTTTCTAACAATATTGTGGAAAAAGCTTGCATGGCAGGAATTGTTCTTAACGGTAGTAGTAACTTAGTTAAAAATAATGAAATTCTAAAATCTCATCAATGTCCTGGTAATGGTTCAGATGCAGATGGAATCAGACTATTTGCCGATGGGAATATAGTCGACGGAAATTATATCCACGATATTTCTTCGATAGAAAATCCCACAGCGCATATTGACTGTTTTCAATCATGGGGAACACTCACCAACGCTACCATCGAAAATAACCATTGCTACAACTTGGAATTGGTTGCGTCTGGTATAGGGACAACGGGGGTTCAAACTGACGTCGGTAACGTTCATAATATTACTATCCGCAATAATGTTTTCCATGTGGCACATGGCCTTAATATGCGGGGAGACATAATAAACGCCGCAAATAATGTTTTTGTAGGGGACCCCAATGCCGGGTCGTCTTATGTGTTTTTTGACGTTATTACAAATTCGACTTTCAAAAACAATATTGTATATAACACCACAAACGGAATTATCATAGCTCCAAGTTACTCAACTGGGGTTGTGGGTGGTTATAATATCTTTTACAATCCTAGTGGCATAGCGCCAACCAGGGATAGCGCCTATTTTTCCGCCACAGATAAGTGGCAGACCGTAGATCCGCTTTTCATCAACCCGGGTTTGGAGGATTATCACCTTCAATCTGTATCTTCAGCGTGTGCAGGTGGGGAAAACGGTACGTTCGTTGGGGCCTTTGCTTGTGTGACTGCCTCACCAACTCCTACACCAACAGCTGCCCCAACCCCATCACCAAGTCCGACCGTTATACCAACTCCGAGCCCAATAGTAACAGCTACACCGACCCCTACGTCAACACCGACTTCTTTTCAACCTATAGCACCTTTTTATGCAACTTTTTATTACAACTGGTACAAAAATCCGATAGCCGACGGAGCTAACCAGTGGGGAATTTGGGGTGATGCCGATGTTTCTGGTATTCATTCACCTCCGGGGAATTGGTATTCCAATTATTTGCCGACATCCGGTTTGTATAGCTCAAATGATTATATCAACTTTAAATATGAAGTTACCAAGTTAGCAGAAGCCAAACAGCAAGTCGCCATTGCTTCATGGTGGGGGCAGGGGGATAGATCGGACACGGCTTTTTCTAAAGACATTACCGATTTTATGAACCGATCCGATAATCCATACCCGAACTTGCGTTGGGCAACTTATTATGAATGTGAAGGTAATGTTTGTGGGGGAACATCGGATCCCTCGGTATCGCAAATAACATCTGACTTAAATTATATTTCTACGAATTATGCGAGCCAGCCTGGCTATTTGAAGGTGAACGGGAAGCCGGTCATTTTTGTTTATGCGGACTTAGCAGATATTGGTACCACGGATTTGACATGCAGCGATAGCTCAATGTTGGCAAGATGGTATCAGGCGAACTCCCAGGCCGCGTCAAAGTTTTATGTAGTTCTTAAAGTTTTTCCAGGCTTTGATACAAGTACCTGCCAACCCGACTCTTGGCATCAATATGCTCCAGCAGTTGGTTCGGATCAACAAGGCAGTTATTCGTTTATGGTTTCTCCGGGGTTTTGGAAAAGCGGGGACACGGTGAGGCTTCCTAGGGATTTGTCCGCGTTTACCTCTTCCGTCCAAAATATGGTTGCATCTAACACAACCTGGAAACTTACTGAAACGTGGAATGAGTGGGGTGAGGGAACGTCGGTAGAACCTGGGATACAAGAAATCCAAACTACTGGCTCCGGTACAGCCATAGCTGACCCGAATGGCGCGACTTTTGGAAATTCGTACATTGATGTTTTAAATACATATTTGCCGGTCCTGCCTCAGGGAACAGGGGCTACACCAACTCCAACCCCTAGCCCAACGCCTATTCCTAGCCCGACCAATACGCCGACCCCAACACCCACACCCACTCCTACTCCAACTCCTACGGTTGCGCCGACACCTACGCCAACCCCGACCCCTACACCTACTGTAGTGCCAACTCCAACTCCAAGTCCAACACCGTCTCCCACAGCCATACCTACATCTACCCCAACGTCGTCAATTTCCCTGCGTTCTTCTTCGACCGGCACAAATAATGCAGGATCGACTAGTCTGCTATTAAATGTGCCTCTCGGTGTTCAGACAGGGGATTTCCTTATTGCGCAAGTTGTTGTCAATTCTGCAAGTACAATTATTACTCCTCCTACTGGGTGGAATTTGATTTTAGCTGCGAAGTCCAGTTCGTCCATTGCGGAAAGCACTTTTTATAAAGTCGCGACCGGATCAGAGCCAGTTTCATACACCTGGACATTTAATTCCAGTCAGCCTGCAACCGGAGGAATAGAAAGTTATATCAATGTCGACCCGGTTAGCCCAATCAATGTCGCCAGCTGGAAATATAACAGCAGTACTGCAACGGACACATTTACTCAGATTACGACAACCGTTCCAAATACAATACTTCTTGCTTTTGTGGGAGTATCCGGAAATACTACAGTAACTCCACCCTCCGGATTTACCGAGAACTATGATATTAATAATACCGCTTCAAGTAACGGTAAGACTGCAGAAATATCTCAATCACTAAAGTCGACGGCCGGGCTCACAAGCGTTGGAACCGGGAAAGACGACAGCGGCTCTGCCTCAAACCTCACTCAGCTTATTGCATTGAAACATCTTGGGAACTAGACTTTACCAATTATGACAGCCCGTACTCATAACGCATTTGCTTTTGCTTCCCTTGTTACCGCGGCGGCATACTTTCCTCCCCAATCTTTAAATTTATTGACTTTGATTGTTGGTGTAGTGGGAACGGATATTGGAGCACTTATTCCCGATATGGATACAGGAGGTAATTATCTCTGGGGGCTTCTCCCACAAGGACAAAAGTTGGGCGAGTTTTTGAGAAAGATTTTTTATAAACATAGGACTATAACACATTCACTCTTAGGTTTCTTTTTAGTTTATAAACTTTTTGAATGGCTACTGCCGAGAATCTTCAACGCTAGTTTTGTAAACCCGCACATTATTTTTATAAGCATAATGATTGGTTATGTTTCACATCTTGTCGCCGATAGTTTTACGGAAGAAGGGGTTCCGCTTTTTTTCCCGCTCAGGTTCTCCATCGGCATCCCGCCGATAAAACAACTTAGGATTCGAACCGGGGGCTGGGTGGAAAACTTCATTGTATTCCCGGCAATCTGTATTTATCTGATTTGGTTTGTGAATTTAAATAAAGAAGTGCTTCTGGGAATCTTGCGAGGACTGGTGTAGAATTCTATTTCTTTGATATAATTCTCGGAATGGACAAAAAATATTTATTTGCAGCCTTATTTTTAGGAATACTTGTAATTCTCGGGGGGGTTTTTATTTATAGGATTCCTGCTTCTGCTCCAAAACAGCTCTCACAAGACACCTCGACTTCTGCTAATATAAGTGGTACTGGTACCGATACTCTGGGGGCTGAGACACTGGCTACTCCCGAGGCAAGCGTGTCGGCAAAACAAAATATGGATAACAAATTGGTAATTCAAGATGAAGTAATCGGAACGGGAAGCGAAGCTGTAACCGGGAAAAAAGTTACGGTTAATTATACTGGGACCCTAACAAACGGGACAAAATTCGATAGCTCCTACGACAGGAGCCAACCGTTTTCGTTTACACTCGGTGCCGGAGAGGTTATTCAGGGTTGGGATCAGGGAGTTGCCGGAATGAAAGTCGGAGGCAAAAGAAAGTTAACTATTCCTCCCGCGCTCGGTTACGGCTCGCAGGATATGGGTTCGATTCCTCCTAACTCGACATTGGTTTTTGAAGTCGAGCTTCTGAAGGTTGAATGACAAGTAAAAATGGGAAAGTTTACACTTGGGTTTATTCTCGTAATATTGATTATTGGTGGCTGTGCGTATTACATTTATCGGACTACAGGTTATAAATTCGGATTGGATTCAACCATTTTATCGAAGGGTACAATTAATATTTCGACTCAGGACTTTATAGACGGAGGTAAAATCCCTGCAGACTTTGCATGCGACGGCCGCAATGTTAGTCCTACATTTTTACTGGAGCACATTCCGAGCGACTCCAAAAGTCTGGTAATTATTCTTGACGATTCCGATTCAAATCCAAAATATTTTACTCATTGGATGGCGTTTAATATTGATCCGGGGGTATCGACTATAGAAAGCAGTAAGGTTTTGGGGAATGCCACTGTCGGGATTAACGATTTTGGCAATCCTGAGTACGATGGGCCTTGTCCGCCAGTAGGGGAAACCCACAATTATTATTTTAGAATTTACGCACTGGACAGGGTATTGAATTTGGCCCCGAACTCCAAGCGTACAAATTTAGATGCTGCAATTAGCGGTCATGTAATCGCGAAGGGGCAGATCACAGGGACTTATTCCCGGCTGGCAAACTAACTTTGTTTAAAATATACTTCGAGGGTGAAACCCAAATATTTTAAATTTAAATACGGAAGATTGAAATTTCCGGTTTTTTTTCCGGATGCAACCCGCGCCGTTGTCCGCTCGCTTGATACTACTGATATTGAAAACACGGGAACTCAGGGCGTTTTGGTTAATACTTATCATTTGTATAAAGAAATTGGACTTGCCGGCATTCAAAAATACGGTGGAGTCCGGAAGTTTATGGATTTTAAAGGGGCTGTAATTTCCGACTCAGGAGGGTTTCAGGTGGGCAGTTTGATTAAAAAGAATCCAAAATTGGGAAAAGTAACTGACGAAGGAGTCCTTTTTAAGCTTGATAACACGAGGATTATGTTAACACCTGAAGAATCGATACGTTTTCAGATGTCGTTGGGAACGGATATGGTTGTAGTTCTGGATGACTTTGATGCCCCCGATGCATCTGTCTTGGAAAACCGTAATTCGGTTGAGAGAACAATCAAGTGGGCGGAAAGGTCAAAGAAGGAATTCGATCGTATCTGCAAGATTAGGAATCTTTCGGTCAGTAAAAGGCCTTACATTCTCGGGGTAATTCAGGGTGGACGAGACCGTTTGCTTAGGAAATATTGCATTGACGCACTTTCTAACATCGGGTTTGATGGTCTGGGTTATGGTGGGGAGGAAAAGGTTAAAGGAAGTATAAATTACGATTTGGCGCAATTTATCCGTGACTCCACACCCAAAGACTATATTCTTTATGCGCTCGGTGTCGGAACACCGCAAGACATAGTAGCCATGAGTAAATTGGGTTATGATATTTTTGACTGCGTGCTTCCAACACGCGACGCCAGGCATGGAAGGCTATATGTATACAATTCTGACTCGATTAAAAAGATAGACCTTAATGAGCATAATTTTTATTCAACCTTTAACCCTGACCGTCAAGCAAATCTTTCGGACAACTCTCCGGTAAGCCTGGCTTGCGACTGTTTACTTTGCACACGGTATTCCAAAGCTTACCTTGCCCATCTTTTTAAGATTAACGATTTTAGCTCGGCCCGACTTTCCACGATTCACAACTTGCGATTTTATTCAATCCTAATGGAGCAAATTAGGAATACTATTGACAAAAAGTAAACACTGCGTTTATACTTGCGCACTAGTATGGAACCAGAGCAAAATCAATCCGTGGAGACAGAGCAGGAAGTACAATCTACCCCATTTCAGCAACAGGGTAGTTCAAGCGGGGTTTCGTTTCCTACTGTTGGCGAACAGAAAAAATCCGGGGGGACAAAAACTCTTTTGATAGTTGGTATTTTGGTACTTGTTGCAATTTTAGGTTTTGTTATTTATAAAAGCGCAACCAAAAAAACATCAGATACCACAACGGAAGCTTCACCGTTTGATAATTTGACTACCCCTTCAACTGACCAAACAGTACAAACTGTAACACCTGCTCCGTCAGCATCTCCCGCAGCCTCAATCGATAAAACGAAAATTCAAATCCAAATTCAGAATGGAACCGGGATAACCGGTGAAGCAAGTTATTTACAAACCCAGCTTAAAACTTTGGGTTATACAAACGTAAAAGCAGGCAATAGCGAAGCAATAGTCACTGCGACAACTGCGACATTTTCAAAATCTCTTGATAGCAGTGTAGTTGCCGAGATTACACAGAAGCTAAATTCGATTTACCAAACAGTTACTACAAGCACGTCAGCTTCCGCCGGGTTTGATGTAGTTATAGTGACAGGGTTAAGGAAAGGTGCAACTCCTAAGCCTTTGGTATCCCCCTCGCCTTTAGTATCGCCTTCGGCATCTCCGACGGTGACCCCTACCCCGACACCATAACACCATAAAAATGGTAAAATAGTTTAGTATGTTTCAGTCTGTCCAATTCCTATTCAATACTTTTACATTCACATTGGGAAAATTTTCTGTTCCTCTGCCTTATTGGCAAGCGATTGCTATTGTAGTTCTGGTTTTTCTATTGCTAATAGTGATGGCCAGCTATCGTAAGCATTATGTTGACTGGTCCCTAAAAGGCGGAGTTTTTGGAATTTTTTTCGGATTTCTTCTCGCACTTATTCTTGAGGGCTTTTTGTTGATTGGAGGCAAGACTGCTCTAACAGAAGTTTTAGGGTGGAAGCATCCTCCGGCACCCCTTTCCCAGGCACTTGATGCAGGCCGTTCACAACTAATCAAAGTTTTAGGTATTAATACTCAGATTCCCCAGTCATATGCAAAAGAGAACAGTTCAGTACAAAGCGTATTGGTAACTGTTCAGAATTTGGCCCCGACAGACCTCAAGAAAGTTAAGAATATTATTTGTGCTCCGTAGTTTGATATACTTCAGCTGTGGAAGAATTAATCGACAGGCTCAGGAAGCTTAAAGTATCCGTTGACCTTCCGGGAAAGAAAAAGAGAATAGAAGTACTCGAATTCGAATCCGGAAAGGCGGATCTGTGGAGCGATCCGGAAAATGCCAGGCGGGTAATGCAGGAACTTAGCGACTTGAAGAAAGAAATCCTCGAAGTAGAAGATCTTTCGGAAACTTTAGAGATTCTAAAGGAAGTTCCCGACGAGGTTGAAATAAGAAAGGCAGAAAAGTCGTTGGGAAAGCTAGAAATGATGGCCTATCTTTCGGGTAAGTATGACGGCAAAAATGCAATAGTTTCAGTGCATGCCGGTCAGGGTGGCACTGAAGCTATGGATTGGGTATCAATGCTTCTTAGGATGTACACGCGTTTCTGTGAAAGAAGGGAGTGGAAAACAGAAACGATCGAATACAATGCCGGGGAAGAAGCGGGTATAAAAAGTGTAACCTTTAGTGTTTCAGGGCGGTATGCTTACGGATATTTAAAGGGCGAAGCCGGAACCCACCGTTTGGTGCGCCAGTCACCGTTTAACGCCGATAAACTCCGCCAGACTTCGTTTGCACTTGTCGAGGTTATGCCTGAACTTGAGGAGACAGATGCGGGAGATATAGATATTAAAGATACCGACTTGGACTGGCAATTTATCCACGCCGGCGGTCACGGAGGTCAAAATGTAAATAAAGTGGCAACCGCGGTTCGCCTTACACATATTCCTTCAGGGATTGTTATTACTGCTTCAACAGAGCGGTTTCAGGAGCAAAATAGAAAAATTGCCTTAAGCCTCCTTCGGGGAAAACTTTGGCTTTTGGAGCAAGAAAGGGCAAAAGGAGTTAAAAAAGACATAAAAGGGGACTACAGACCTGCCTCGTGGGGAAATCAAATCCGCTCTTACGTTCTCCACCCCTATAAAATGGTCAAAGATTTGCGGACAGAAGTTGAAACGGGTAACACCGACGCGGTTCTTGACGGCGAAATTGACGAATTTATTGATGCGGAACTAAAAACAATCTAATGGCACTTGATATGTTGGAGGTTAGGAAGAGAGAGAAAATCGGAATTCCGTTGGCTGATAAAGAAATACTGCCTGAAAATTGGAAACACCACGAGTTCGGGCGGGTGGGCGAGGTTTTTTATTCTGAGAATTTGGCAACGGCG
>JBGQJK010000030.1:0-9410 GCA_041499035.1 Patescibacteria group bacterium | reverse complement strand
TTCTAACATCAGCCCTCCAGTCGTAATAAAAAGGTATCGCTTCCCAACCACTTGATGCAAGCGAAGTAATTACTAGGTTATAAACATCCTTTGCGTATGGTGCAAGCGTCCAATCACCGCTGTAGTTAGTATTTTTGCAGTTTATAAGTGCGTCAACGTTCCAACTGGCTCCCATCCCGGGGATTAAAAAGACTTTTGATATATTAGGGGTTGAAGTTGGTGTTGGAGTAGGTGTAGGTGTGGGAGTTGGTGTTGGAGTAGGGGAAGTGTCATTTGCCACAGTGACATCTCCATTTCTAGTGCATAATATATAATTCGTACCTATATCCTCTGGATGATTCATTTGCACATAATAGTCGTTATGAGTAAGTGAACCAATAAAATCAACGCCGTAAATTCCATATGGGATTGTATTTATCGAAGTTATTCCATTAAATCCCCAATACGCGGTTTCTCCAGCACTGCCGCCAACCAATCCAAAATACATATCATTGCCCAAAGAAACCCAGTCAGTTACCCAATTTACTCCCGATGGTTGGGACATCGTTTTCCATATTTGCTCGTGAGGCGAGGATGTAATTTCAAGAATACCTAGATTTGACCAATCACTACTTTGAACTTGGACATCAATATGATTTCCCAAAATAGTTGAATTATACGAGCAATTTTCTGCGAGTACTGGTGAAGCTGTCAGAAATAGTAATAGTATGAAACAAAAAGCAATTAGTAATGACCCAAATTTTAGTTTTCTCTGCATTGCCCTATTTTTGTATAAGCCAAGACAGTTGTCAAGATTCGAATTAGAGATCCTATGACGCTAGATAAATACTCCTTCTATTGATTCCAATATGCCTTATTCACATTAGGCTAAAACTTTGGGAAAGTGAGGTCGTAACATCAATCTTGCTCACAGACGTAGCTGCAATTTTTTTGTCGTCAAAAAAACTTTGTGAGACACTAAGAAGTAATATTTTCATAAATATTATAAGTTAACTTCTACTATTCCTGTATGGAAAATCCGATATGCTAAATAACTTTACAATTTTCGCTAAATCCTGTCTAGATAGGCTTGGGTGAACAGGAATTGAGAGTACTTCTTTTGTCATCCTCTCACTGACAGGAAGGGAATCTCTGTAACCCAGAACTTTAAAGAGTTTTTGTTTATGTAAAGGAATTGGATAATATATCTTGGATTTAATACCATTACTTTCTAAAAGTTTTATAAACGATGATCTGCGCATTCGGAAATCTTTAGTTATTCTAATCGTAAATTGATTAAATACATGGACCCTATTCCTAAAAATGTTCGGTAAAACAATTCCCTTTATATTTTTTAGTTCCTGAAGATAATATTCTGCATTACTTAGTCTTTTTTTATTTAACTCATCCAATTTTTTGATTTGTACTAAACCTAGCGCTCCCGCAATATTAGTTGGGCAATAATTATAACCAAGAAAAGGATATTTATAATTCAGTGTAATCATTCCATGGTTCCTTAGCGCCTTTAGTTTTTGTGCAAGTTTAAAACTATTAGTTGTAACCATACCGCCCTCACCAGTCGTCATATTTTTTGTGGCGTAGAAAGAGAAACATCCCAGGTTTCCTATGGAGCCAATCTTTTTATTCTTAAATAAAGCTCCATGTGCCTGTGCGGCGTCTTCGATAATTTTGAGATGATGCTTTTTGGCTATTTTCTTAATACTTGTCATGTCCGCCGGTAGTCCGTAAAGATGAACCAACAATATTGCTTTCGTTCTCTTAGTTATTTTTTCCTCAATTAAATCTGGATCAATGTTAAATGTTTTTTCATCTATATCTACAAAGACAGGTTTGGCGCTTGTATATAAAATTGCGCTTGAGGTGGCAATGAATGTAAGCGGAGTGGTGATTACTTCGTCTCCCTCTCCTATTCCTAAACTCAAAAGCGCCAGGTGAATAGCAGTAGTGCCACTTGTTGTTTGAACCGCGTATTTTGTACCGATATATCTGGCAAACTCTTTTTCAAATTCTTCTACCCATTTGCCCTCAGCAAGAATACCAGACCTTAACACTTTAAGTAGTTCCATTTCTTCATCCCTGCCAATTACGGGTTTGGCTATTGTAATCATACTATTTGATAACTTTAACTATCATAGTCCAACCAAGAAATTTAAGGAAAGGCGAGTTAGACATAAATTTTTCAATATCTTCAAAATACTTCTCCATCCTTGCTGGGAAATTGTTAAGAAAATAATTGTCAAGCGGGTACGGCATAAGGAAGTTGCACATAACGACTTTTTCGATTTTAAAATATTTACTTAAAAGACTCAAGAATTCGTTCCTACTGAACTCCTTTACATGTTCATTAAATTTGAATCCTTTTAGAACTCTCTTTAGTTTGTAGGCAATATTCATATAGGAGAACTTATTTGGCGTTGTGATGATAGCACTACCACCGATTTTCAGGACCCGATATATTTCCCTGAGAGATTCTCTGTAGCGGGGAATATGTTCGATTACTTCTGTCATTAGCACCTTATCAAAATAATCATTTCTAAACGGGATATTAGTAGCGCTGGCAATCTTAAGATTTGCGTGTTGAGGATAAATGTAAGCCTTAGACTGCTTGATATATTCTTCTGACAAGTCGGTTCCGTAGGCTTCGGCACCCTTTTCTAAAACATACTTTAAGTAATATCCAGTTCCGCACCCGACATCTAAAATTTTTTCTTTTCGCCCTGGGGACAATGTTTTAATAACATTCTTGAACCTAATGTTAAAGAAGAACCTTTTATACCTTGATTTGTTATTATATGTTAATTCAAGTTCATTAAACAGATTGGCCTTTTGGTTGTAGTATTTCCTCAGAAAGCTTTCATTCATATAATTGGCTTAATTTAGTAATGTTTTTGCCAAGAAAAAATATTTTATAGATTTTTGCACTTTTATAGGCGTCTACATCTACCTGCCTATCACCAATAGCCCAACATTTTTTGGCCGCTAACCTCATTTTTTTTAGGCATTTTAGTACCCCTTCAGGGTTGGGTTTTAACGCTAAAACATTTTCTCTGCCAATAGTTTCATCAATCTTCCAATTCATTTTTTTGATAACTTTGGAAATTGTGTCGGTGGAATTTGAGGAAACAATAGCTATCTTTATTTGATCAGAATGAAGTTTTTCCATGATATCTGTCGATCCCTCCACTTCACCACCTGTTTTCGCACCTTTTAACTCCTCATGGGTTATTATTTTATATAGGGTTAGCTTTATCTTGTTTACACCCCTTTTGTTATATGTCTCACTCAAAAATAGTGTAAATCTGCTTATCTCTGGGTCTAGAGGTGTAAAAGTGGAAGTGAAATTATATTTTTTGGCAAAAAGAGAAAGCCTTTTCTTGAGTTTGCCCCAATCTATGTCGAGTTTGTATAGTGTACCATCTAGGTCAAAAATTATTCCTTGAGGTTTCATTATTTATATTTTAAGGCTTGTCCAATTTCCATCTTTAACTAATTTATAACCCATATCCACCATTCGTACCCAGTACAGGTTAGCCTTAAGAGCATTGTATTTCGGAAGTTTAGGGAGTTTTTCACCGAAGGCCATTTTTGTATAGTAATAGGGCATATTAGATCCTGCCTGGGAAAAAAAATTACTAGTGGTAAAAAATCTCCCTGCATTAATTTCTGTAATACAAGGTATTCCTTTAATATTTTCTTTCAAGTCAACACAAAAGACTCCAGTTGCGTTAGAATCGAGGCTTAGAATTGCTAAGGTTGCGACTTTATTTACATCGGCTCTGTGAACTGTTTTGGCAACGGAAGGCGACGACGTTTGCCCGGTAGGAGTTAATTCGCCAAAAATGTATTCTATTCTTTCTCTGGCTTGAGAAGTAATTAATTTCCCCCCACTCCAAATACTTTGGAATGCAAATTCTTTACCGGGTAGAAATTCTGACAACATAAACTTACCATATCCAACGCCTTTTGTTTTTTCCCAATAATCAATCCACATTCTGGCATGTTCAAAATACTTTACAGACAGACTTGCTTTTGAACCCGCTCCACGAGTTGCTCTTAGCCATGCCTTTTCATTATTTCTTAAAATTTTTCCTAAATAGATTTTTAGATCGCGCTCGCTATTTACCGGATATGATTTGGGAATTGGGACCCCGTGACTTGACAAGAGTTCCATGAGCCTCATTTTTTCCTGACATATTTCTATTGTTTCTCTATTTGGTAAAAAAAGCTTCGTTTTTATTTTGTCTCGCGCGCTGGACAATAACAACACCTCTGGATCCGGCTGAGCATGGACAAAATCAATTTGTTTATCGACGATTAATCGATTTAAGGTTTTTAAATAGTTTTTATCCGATACCATGGGAATAATTACCCTTTCGTCGACATCTGATAATTCTATGTGATACTTCTTTACGTCTGCACCAATAATATAGAACCTTTCTCCGGAAATTCTCAGAGATTCTATGAAGTTGTGAGAAGCAGATCCTCCTGCACCCGTCACTAATATTTTTTTAACTTTTTTCATTTATTACTTCGATGTTCCTACCACTCTTAATGCTGTCCTTTATTAATTGAGATAGTCGTACGGCCTTTGCACCATCCTCGCCTGTCACAGTAGGATTGGACTTTTCTCTAACAGAACGAATAAAATCATTTAGCTCCAACCTTAAAGGTTCAGCCTTCCTTATTTGTAAGGTAACTTTTTTAGATTCACCAAAATTTGCCACAAATTCTTTAAACCCTTTTGGTTGCTTTCGATTATAGATAGTTTTATATAGAGATAGTTTTTGTGTAACGTAATTAAGTTCCGCATATCCTTTTGTTCCTGTAACCGCCAAGCTCCTAATCTTTATGGGTGTGACCCAGTTAACTTGCAAAAAACACCCAAATTTTCCAAAATTTAATAGAATCTCAGCATGATCTGCTCGGCCTTTAATTATACTGCCGCTTCCTCTTGCAAAAATTGAGTGTGGAACCTTTCCGATAATGGAAGTCACTATATCTAAATCGTGAACGGCGAGATCTGTTACAACATCGACATCTTTTATTTGGGGAGGATAAAACCCGACTCTTTTTACCACGATAGATAGAATACTGCCAAGTTTTCCAGTATCGACTATCTCTTTCAGTTTGACGACGGCTGGGTTAAACCTCTCTGTGTGCCCAACGGCTAAAATTACTCCTTCCTTTTTTGCTAAATGGATAAGCTTTTTGGCATCTTTTAGATTAGAGGCAAGGGGCTTTTCAATAAGCACAGATATTTTGCTTTTTATGAAGTCTTGTGAGATAACCTTATGCAAGACCGTCGGTGTCGCTATGCTTACAGCGTCAGGACGTTCTTTCTCAATTAGTTTTTTGTAGTCCTTATAATATTTTGTCTTATAGGTTTTTGCGACTTCACGTCCTCTTTTCTCGTCCAGGTCCGAAACCCCAACCAGTTTAATCCCTTCCATTTCAAAGTAGTTACGCGTATGATTCCTGCCCATCGCTCCCACTCCTATGACGGCAATCTTTATTTTGTCCATGGTCATTTAATACCATAAAATCGTAGAATAATCTACTTGTGGTAAACTTCGATAGTGAAAATATTATTTATTAGTAGGCTTTTTTACCCCCACATTGGGGGCGTCGAAAAGCACACGATAGAAATTGCGAAAAGCTTGATCGCAAAAGGTCATGATGTAACTATTCTTACTGAGAAATACGACAACTTCTTGAAAAACAAGGAAATAATAGACGGCATAAAGCTTGTTAGGATTTTTTATCCTCACCTAAAATATTTAGGATTGATTTATATTTGGTTGCAGATTTTAAAACACAGAAAGTTGATAAACGAGGCCAATATAGTACATATTCACGATGTTTTTATTTGGTATTTGCCATTTAGATTATTTTTGCCGAACACGAAGGTTTTCACTACCTTTCATGGCTGGGAAGGAATATGGCCTGTTCCATTATTTAATATTATCCAAAAAAGGATAGCTTCAAAGCTATCTATGGGTACTATGTCTGTAGGGAAATGCACGTTGAAATATTACGGAGTAAAAGTGGATAAAATTATTTATGGGGCAACCAATTATAGTTCGAATATAAACTATAAAAGTTGGAAAGATAAGCTTAAAATAGTGTTTGTCGGGAGATTGAGTGAGGACAACGGACTTTGGGAATTTTTTTCTTGGTTAGATAATAATAGGAAATATACCGTTGACTTTGTAGGTGACGGAGATTTAAGTAGTCGTTGTAGACAGTATGGTGTTGTTCATGGATTTACCGATCCAGCACCATTTATGAAAATAGCTAAAATTTGTGTTCCGGGAGGGTATCTTACTTATATTGAAGCAAAAAACTTTGGTTGCAAAGTTATGATTTTTCCTAGTAACCGTTTTAAAAAGGATTGTTGGGCGGAAATTAAAAAAGTAAAGAGATTCCCAACCTGGAGTGAGCTAGCCGATGAATATCTCGATTTGTATAACCACATTTAATGAAGAGGGGACCATTGGGCCTCTCTTGGATTCGCTTTTGGCCCAGACTAAAAAGCCGGATGAAATAGTGGTTGTGGATGGCGGTTCCAAGGATAGGACAATTGAAATAATACATCATTACCAAAAGAGATTTGGGAAAATTAAACTTCTCAAAGAAAAATGCTCTAGGGCAAAAGGGCGTAATCTTGGTATCGAAATCGCTAAAAACGGGATTGTGGCTATCACGGACGCAGGGTGTATAGCGCGAGACGACTGGCTGGCAGAGATTACAAAACCTTTTATACACGACGAGGTGGATATATCTGCAGGGTTTTACAAGATGACGGGTGAAAATTCTATGCAAAAAGCAATGGGAGTGTTTCTTGGGGTTACATCTCGCAAGTTTGGTATAAACTTTTTACCCTCAGCGCGGTCAATGGCATTTAGAAAAAGTGCCTGGGAAGAAGTAGGAGGGTTTCCGGAAAGCCGTGAAAACTCTGCGGAAGATACAGATTTTAACTATAAAGCTTTAAAAATTGGCCTCAAATACGCACGCGTGAAAAGTGCAATAGTAGAGTGGGGGATGCCGGAAACTTTGCAAGAGTTCTTTAATAAGATTCGCGCATATGCAAAATGGGATATTCGATATGGAATATGGTGGCATCCGTCAAAAGGTCTTGCGTCGCACAATATCAAAGCCCTTTCAATCCTCTTTCGCTATTTAGCCTTGGTGCCACTTTTTATCATTTCTTTAAAATTTAGTTACCTCTTCCCTATCTGGATCCTTTTATTTTTCGTTTACTTGACTTGGTCTTTCCGCAAAGTTTTTATTGAGTTTGGGGAATACAAAGAAGCTATTTGGGGACCTGTTCTTCAAATTTCATCCGACTTTGCAGTCATGTCCGGTTTCATATCAGGTATACTTGGACTTTAATGGGTTATTTTAGGGACACACTAAAAGGTCTTACCTGGATGACTTCATTCAGGGTTTTATATCGCGTAATAGGCGTAATTCGGATCGCTATTATTGCTCATATACTATCCCCGTATAGCATCGGGGTTTATGGAGTGGTAACGATAGTGCTCGGTTTTCTGGAAACAATCACAGAAACAGGTATTAATGCTATCTTGATCCAGACTAAGCAAAGTATGGACGAATATATTAATAATGCTTGGGTGATTTCCATAATCCGCGGGGGTTTAATTTCGTTTCTCATTTTTATTTCCGCCGGAGTAATAAGCAATTTTTTCCATTCTTCCGGTTCAAAGGAATTACTCTATATAGCAGCATTAATCCCGTTAATTAGAGGATTTATTAACCCGTCAATTGTAAGGTTTCAAAAAGACCTCCACTTTAATAAAGAATTTTTGTATAGAGTATTGATTTTTTTTGTTGAATCGTTAGCATCTGTCGCCGGAGTAATTATTTTAAAATCAGCATACGGTTTGGTTTGGGGAATGTTGACAGGGTCCATATTTGAAGTAATTTATACATTTATTGTTGCAAGGCCTTGGCCAAAGTTTGAGCATGATTTCACCAAAACCCGGGAGGTACTCAGCAAAGGTAAGTGGCTAACCCTTTTTGGTATTTTCGATTACGTCTATACCCAAAGTGATAATATAGTTGTCGGAAGAGTTTTGGGAGTGGCGCCGCTTGGAATTTATGATAATGCATATACAATTTCTACAGCCCCTTTGACCGAGGTCGGTGACGTTTTCTTTCGTGTAACTTTTCCGATTTTTTCCAAAATCTCTGAAGAAACAATCCGGTTAAAATCTGCTTTCCTTAAAAACACTTTAGTGAATTTTGTATTAATGAGTTTGACAGGAATATTTATTTTTATTTTTGCCTCTCCGATAGTTAACATACTTTTTGGTAATGGTTGGGAAGCTGCCATCCCCGTTGTTAAACTTCTTTCGATTTTGGGAGTTGTGCGCGGGGTAGCCAGTTCCACGAATTCTCTGCTGGTTGCTAAGGAGAAACAAAAATATTCGGCAATTGTCCAAATAGTAAGTACATTAGGGCTTTGGCTAACGATATTACCGCTCACACATACATATGGAATTATAGGGGCTGGGGTTGCTGCAATAATTGGGACTTTAATCTCCGTTCCGTTCACGATTTATTTTATCAATAAAACCCTTAAGACATAGTCGTCCGTTCTGAATTTGATAATTTGGCAACTCTCTATATAATACAAGCCAGTTATTAAATCTATGGCAAAAAATTTTTTCCGAAATAAAATAGTTTTTATCACGGGAGGTACCGGCTCTTTCGGTAGCTACTTTGTCAAGGAGATTCTCAAAGAAAAACCTAAAAAGGTAGTCGTTTTCTCTAGGGATGAAGACAAGCAATATTCGATGCAATTCGAATTAAAAAATTTTAAGGACAAACTTAGGTTTGTTATCGGGGATGTCCGCGATCTCGACTCTCTCAATAAAGCGATACGCGGAGGGGTTGATGTATTGATCCACGCAGCTGCACTTAAGCAAATTCCTTCTTCTGAGTACAACGTTTTTGAAGCTGTTAAAACTAACGTACTGGGGGCTCAGAATGTTGTAGACGCTGCGGTTTATGCTGAAGTGCCGAAGGTTTTATCGGTCAGCACCGATAAAGCAGTGGAGCCCATTAATGTCATGGGTATGACTAAAGGTTTGCAGGAAAGGATTTTTACTTTAGCGAACAAAGTCGGATACCAAAAAACAAAGTTTGCTTCTGTCCGATATGGGAATGTACTGGAGTCGCGCGGTTCTGTAATACCTCTTTTTAAGAAACAGATTGGTGCTGGTGGCCCAGTTACAGTTACGGACAGGAGAATGACCAGATTTGTCCTGACTTTCGGGCAGGCAATAGAACTGGTTAAAAACGCAATTTATGACATGAAAGGTGGAGAGATTTTTGTTCCGATTTTAAAGCCTCTCAGAATAAACGATCTTGCTGAGGTTATTGTG
>JBGQJK010000029.1:0-10446 GCA_041499035.1 Patescibacteria group bacterium | reverse complement strand
TGGTCTACCACTTAAAATTGTCGGCAAAATCACAAGGCCCGATGGTAGTGAGGTCTACACTTTATTAGAGAGAGATTGGACAAAACCGCTATTAATCAATGGTGTCTACTATTAAGCGGTTAATTTTTGCCACTTTTGCCCGAGCCAAAGTATTGCATTAATCAAATAATGTTTGAGGTATCCGTGATAAACCTTACTTGAAGGAATAAGTTTTTTCCACCTTTCACTCTCGTTCGCCAGCTTTTTAAACGTAGCTCCATGATAATGTGTTATCACAGACGCGGGGAGATAATATACTTTAAGTCCTTGTTTCCATATTTGACGGCAATAGTCTATATCTTCAAAGTAGGCAAAATATCTTTCATCCAATATTCCTACTCTTTTTTTAGCCTCTGGAGTTATTAGAAACGCTGCGCCAACAACTGAGTCAACGGTTACCGGTCTACCCCCTCCAGGCGCAAACTTTTCGAACAAACCCTTTTTACCCAACCAATACTCTTTAATTGCGTTCGTAATTGTCGGGAAGTGATAACAGGACATTTGTAAACTTCCATCAATATTTAGAAGTTTTGAACCGATAACCCCTGCATCCGGAGTTGACTCGGCAAACTTAACCAATTTCTGAAGGGCATCTTTGTGAACAACTGTGTCATTATTTAATAGGAGCAAATATCTCCCTTTAGCTTTCCTGAGCCCCTGGTTATTAGCCTTAGCATAGCCCGTATTGGTGCTATTAAGAATCAGCGTAAATCTGTTCTTCCAGTACTTTTCCTGTTTAATCTTCTTAAAAGCTTCTACGGAGCCATCATTACTGCCATTATCAGTGAGTAGTACCTCAAAGGATAAACTCTTTGCTTCTTTTTCAATCGAACGAACACAGCCAACCGTTAGATCTCGGGTATTTAGATTAACAATTACTATCGAGAGAGTAATATCCTTTTTATGCATACCTTGCAAATATCACTTCGTCGGAAACCTTGCTTTCTTTTATTTCCTTTTTCCTTTTTTGCAGCGCAATATTTAGTCTACCAACCGCCATAAGCACTATCCTGATATACCCCGGGTGCCGTACCACCCTGGCAAAAACACCCGCAATATGCTTGCGCGTTAAATTCGGGCTTGTGATATTTTTCCAAAGCATTAATAGCTGATTTCTTTCCCTAACTCTTCCTACATATTCCTTGGGAAACTTGCTTATTGTAGACTCATGATGATGTTCCACAATTCCCGCCGGCTCCCAAAGAAGTTTGTATCCACGCTTTGCAGCCCTATAGCAAAGATCAATATCCTCCCAATAAAAGGGCGAGAGAAGTCTTTCATCCATTCCGCCAAGCTCAACCCAAGTCTTCCTTCTAAAAACTCCGCTCCCACCGCTGACATAAAAGCTTGAGTGATTTTTGTTACCTTCCTCGCCCATCGCAAGCTGGATATAACCGTCGACAAAAGTGCCTTTAGCCGATCCGAAACCCTTTTCGTGCAACGAAACCGCAAATACAGATTTGTCGTTAAAGTTTGGCAGAACCTTAACAAGGAAATCTTTTTCTGGAAGAACGTCAGTATTTATAAGTAATATTAGATCCCCCCTGGCCGCCCGTGCCCCAGTATTGACCGCAGCGGAAAAACCTCTATTGGTGGTATGTTTAAAAAGCCGGACTTCAGGGAAACTTTTTTTCAAGAGACCTACACTTCCATCCCAAGACCCATCATCAACTACAATAATTTCAATAATGCTGTTAGGAGAATAATTTTTTGCAGCAAAAAGTTTTGGTAAGTTTTTTTCCAATAGTTTTTCACCATTGAGATTCGGCATCACAACTGAGACTGTTAGTTTTTTATCCCTCATTTTTTGATTGTTCTTGCCTGAACTACAAGATTTCCAAAGTTCTTTTGACTAACCAATCCGGATATAGAATCTTGGTCACCTTTGGCATAGGTAACCCAAAGCTCAGGAATTCCGTACGTGGGCTCAATTATAAAGAAGTGTTTGGGAGTATTGCTAGGGGCAAACTTTAGATTGTCGCCAAGCTGCCCCACTTGATCATGCCCAATCCAGCCCGGCAAATGGCCATATTTTGACAGACCATACCAGTTGTACAAATAAGACCAAAGTGTATTCACAAACAAGGGACTTGTCAACGAACTTATGCTAAAAGGCTTGCCGGAAGACTCCTTATAGGTGTATTCAACAACTCCTATTTCATTTTGAAGCGTCAGATCCGGCTGAAGCGGAAATATGGTTTGGCCGTATCTATTTTCTTTAACAATCATAATCGTATTTGCAAGCAAAATAAACATGAATACCCCCACGGTTAAAAACTTATATTTCCAAAAATATTTCCAGATAAATATCCCAACAAAAATTGAGACTGCCGGAGCAACTCCAACCAGTATATGTTTCATGTTCCAACCCCCAAACGGAAGTGCAGCAGAATAAGCAAAAATCCACGAAATCAAAAATGTTTCCCAAGTTAAAATTTTAGTTTTTATTTCGGACATGTTTAAGACAACCGAGACTATCACTATTAAGAAACCGATGAGTCCTCCAAACACAACACTTATCGGAAATATCGAATAAGCAAATGTTTTTCCGGATTGATTAAGCAAGGTCGTAACATAGTCACTTAAATTCTTTGCCTGGGTAATACCATCCTGCCCTGAGAGAAGATAAATGATACCTGAGGTTCCGGTAAAGTGAAATTTTATTTCCGAAACAATCATGCTGGAAACAGAAACAAGCATAGATAAGCCAAAAACCAATATGTCCTTTCTGCTTATTTTGTTTCTACAAATGGTGAGCCACATAAGTAGAGGTAAAAGATGATATGCAAGAGCAACTTCGCTTTGTATAGCAAGTCCCAGACCCAAACCCGCGATCATTGGAGCCCATTTGAAAGATTTAGTAATCCACATGTAAAGCCCAATATAAAAAAACAGGAATAAACCACACACCCATCGACGCGTTGGTCATGAGATTTGCGTACTGGCTCGCTTCAAAAGAAAAAGCAAAGACGGCAGACGCAACGAGAGCAGGTATCTTTTCTTTCGTAATCAGCTTCGTCAAAAAATAAACCGCGAAAATTACAAGCGAGCTCACAAAACTCAAGAAATATGCTACAACAACCGGGTTCCCGCGCCCTAGGAAGTAGGCCGGAGCAATTACATAGTAGTACAGAACTCCATGGAAAAGCCCTGGGACACCACTAACGGGAGGCCCCAGTATCTTTAAGTGACCGTGAAGCATTTCCTGAACCGTAAAGGCGTCGCGAGCTTGGTCATAAGCAAACGAGATTGCGTTTTGGGGTAGATACAACCACCTTAATACTAAAGCGATTATAAAAAAAAGACCCAAAAACCAATTAGAGTATTTTGCCAACGTCTGATTCAAATTTTTCATATGAGAACCTTAAACTGTCTGTTACACCTGCCAATGAAATTCTTCTGAAAAGACTCTTATTGTTGATCAATTTTTCCGATATCTTTAAGAGCTCGGACTCTTTTGTCCAAAGAAATCCGTTACTTCCGTCTTCAACAATTTCTTTATACCCACCGGCATTATAAACTAGGGGAACCGCACCGCCGGCCATCGCTTCCACAGCAGTAATACCGAAGTGTTCAACGCTCATGGGATTCTGATTTTCATCAATTCCAAACCCAGATGCACTCCAAAAAAGTTTTGCTTTACCGTACAATTCCCTTATAAACTTAAACCCAGGATTTTTAATAATATCTATCGGGTATCCATCTGACATTTTTATAAGCTCGTCTGTATAGCCTCCATCTCCCACCTCTGCTCCTCCAGCCAACACCAGCTTCCAGTCTGAATTTCCGTTTGTCACGAACTTCTTAAACACTTTAACCAGAATGTCCTGATGTTTTGACTGCATAAGCTTGGAAAACCGGGATACATTCAAAATAATGTTTTCTTTGCGTTTTGGCTTAATCTCGCTAACACTAACAGGTGGGTAAATGACCAAACTATTAATGCCAAATTCGGCATCAATGATTTTCTTTGTAAATTTTGAATTGCAAATAATTCTATTTACTCTAAACAACTTCATTCTGTTCATCAAGGATTTTCCTTTAACTTTTTGAAAGGGAACTTGAAAATGGAGAAGATTTTTCCGGGATCTAAGAGCAGGAATGCTTCCGTCACTCACCCAAAAACAAAGGTCATAGCCGTCGCCCCTATTTATATTTTCGGTAACATTGATTTTGTCCAAGCTAAAACCAAAGCGGTTTTCCAAAAGACTTATTATATTTGGAGATTTCCACTCAAGATCCACTTGATAGCCTCTGTCCGAGAGCACCTTGGCAAATGCAAGTGTATATCGCTCGCCTCCGCCCAACGTATCAATATATGGATTATGAATTGCCGCTTTCACTTTTAATTTGTAACTCCCAAAGTTTGGAATAGGAAATAAGCCTGCTAAAGACCTGATAAAGCCCATAAATTATACCTTCCACCCCGTCCATAAATGCTGTTTGGATAACCATTCTTAACCAAAACTCCCTAAATCCCGCAGAAGCAAACCTGAAAAGATTCATTTTGGGGTGATGTGCTTCAAACATTAATTTTGCCTCAACTTCGGACCAGTCGTTGGTTTTATCAACCATATCTGCCAGATTATCATGTTTTTGATGAATTAACGGTTCTTTAAGGTGGTAGATCTTGCCCAAAATCCTTGGCTGTTCATGAAGCTCTCCTTCCCAACCTATTAATTTATCTTTCTTAATAAGGCGAAGTACGTAATCCGGCCACAATCCGCAATGCTTCATTTCCTTACCCAACACAATATTTCTCCTAGGTATGGCATAAGCTGAATACTTATTAGTTTCGATTGCCTGACTTATAATTTTTTGAAGGCCCGGCGTTACAATCTCATCCGTATCCAAGTACATTAGCCATTCGCTTTTGGCTTTTTTTGCTCCGAGGTTGCGAAAATCCGGAAAACTGCCTTTGGTCTTGTCTGTTTCTATTTTAATAACTTCATCGGCCCAGGCCACAGAGTCCAAACACTTTTTGTATAACCCTTTGTCATACTTTCCACCCTGAAGAATAATTACCGATAGCTTCATCTTTTGGCCCATTGTCCCATCCCCTTTCTGCCCAATAGAGCATCAATTGCTCCCCATTTTTGCCACGTCCTACCTATAAAAACCAATCTAAGCGTGTCGCGAAGAACTGCAAACTTTGTTCTAAATGAGGAGTAACGCATAGAATAGTAAAATCTGTTCCTTGTTAAGAAATAGTCATTGGTTGGGCTCCCGGATCCGCCTGTTGAAGCTGAAACTTTGTGCCAGAGACAAGTTTGCCCAAAATACATAACTTTATAACCTGCTCTTTTGGCACGCTCAGAAAAGTCAGCATCTTCCCAGTAAAGGAAAAATGAAGAGTCAAGAAGGCCTATTTTTTTGAAAACTTCCCGTCTGATTATAACGCAGGCGCCGTTGGCAACGTCGGTCTCGATAGTTTTGTTATATTGACCTTTATCAACTTCATCAACACCCCGGTGACTCGTGTAGACATTATTTCTGTCAATAATTCCCCCCGCATACCAAAATACTCGGCCTTTTTCCTTTTCCGAATACCTGTTTTTGTAAAATTCATACCCCTTGGCAAAATACATTTTCGGGGAAGATGCCCCAACCTCAGGACTACTCTCCATGTAATCCACCAACTTTACAACGATATCTCTTGGCAATATCAGGTCGTTATTCATGAGAAGGATGTAATCAAATTCTCTTTTGACTGCATCCTTTATCCCGACATTGTTTCCCCCTGCAAAACCCAAATTGGCTCCGCTTTGAATAAATTTATATGCCATGTTTGGAAGTTTGTAATTTTTAATAGCTTCTTCGGTCCCGTCCTTTGATCCATTGTCCACTACCAAACATTCCGCGTGTATTCCTTTTACATCCAATTTGGCAACGTCCAAAAGCTGTTCTTTAGTCATCGAGAGAGCATTTGTTGTCAAAATGATTATTGATACACTCGGAGTTGTTTTACCCATATCAAATGCGAAGCTTTCTTATAACTCTATCCTTGAGACGCCCCGACTCCTTAAACATGGAGTCTCCCTGCCAGTAATGGAGATCTTTTTCCCTTTCGCGCATTTCAGATATCACCTCGGGAAGGCTGGCTTTTTGATCTTTAAATTTCTCTGCCTGCCAAATTTTTAAGTATAAAACAAGTTCCGAACAAGACTGCAAGAGAGACAGTGCAAGACCGTAAATCCCGTCTTTAAATCCTTCGCCACCAAAATATCTGCTTAGAAATTCGTTTGAGGGCCTTACCAGGAGATCCCGCCAACTAAATTTGTAACCGCTTTTAACTTTTGCTTCGGCTTGAACACTAGTGTAGCGGTCCATATGGCCGATATACTTTTCTATCGAATCGTAATGATGATGCGTGATCGCTAAATCTTCCTTAACCTCAAAGTCAGCCCCCTTACCTTGGGTCATGGGTACCGCGTGAATTATTTCTGTCCAGGAAACGAATCCTTTTCTAAATAAACGAATATTGTAGTCCGGCCACCATCTTGAGTACTTCATCCAGTGCCCAAATATTAAATTTTTCCTGGGTATTCTGTAATAGTCAGCAGAGCTAACTTTATTAATTATCTCTTTTATTTTCTTTGCCAAACTCGATGAAACTTCTTCATCGACATCCAATACCAAAATCCAGTCACCGGAGGCTTTGCTTATACCAAAATTGCGGGCAGGTTCGACATGGGAGAGTCTTTTGTGACTATATACTTTAGCTCCCAGTTTTTTGGCGACCTCCGGGGACCCGTCATCCGATTCCATATCTACAACGACTACTTCAGATGCAAGACTTTTGGTGGAATCTAACACCCGCGGAAGAACATTAGCCTCATTAAGTGTATTTATAACAACCGTAAGTTTCGCCGCCATGCCTAAATTGTACCACCAATTTTTGTATTATTCGACTCGGTAAACGGTTACCAGATTGTTTTCGTAGATGTTTGATAAACCAAGGTCCTGCAGGCTCAGAGGAGAATCCCCACCCCTCAACCAGTAAATATATTTAATATTGTTTTGAGTCAGAAAACCACGCTTTACACGCTGATCCTTTTCATGATACCAGTCAAGTATTTGTGACCTCCTCTCCTGCCAATTATAGCCAGTTATGTCCAAGTTTATCTCATCCTCGAAAAAAGTCTGATGCTTTGAGAACGCGGATACATATGCTGTTGACGCATAAAGATATAAGGGTCTCGGGGGATTATTTTCAGCAGCCGTTGCAGCGATCTGGTCAAAGGGTTTTGTCAGAACTACTCCTTCCGGTTGTTTCGATAAAAAACTTAGCGCGGTTGACTCATCACTCGACAGCATAGCAGGGGGCCTGGCCGGTATATAAACATCCTTCAAAGTTAAGATAGTCGTAGGAATTGTTGTCAAAAGTACTAGCACTAAAAGTATTTTACTTTTTACACGCGAGATAACGATCCCTGCCAAAATCGATGAAAAAAACAGGGAATAATAAAAAAACTGAATTGTGTTCCAAGGAGTACCTTTTTGCAAAAATAATATAGGAATAAGTCCCCCCGCAACAATCACAGAAGCAATGAAAACTTGAACCAATGACAATCTCTTAACATTTTTAATCCACTTGAATATCTCAAACTCTTTAACTATTCTTGTACCCATATTTCCCACCCAAAAGATTACAAATGCAACCAAATAGGCGGGGATTGCCTTTAGATAATTATGACCCGACCTGTAACTAAGCATTGCCGAGTAAAACTTTGTGTAATTAAGTCTATCGGCCATACCCATTAGGGTTTCCAAAAACCAAAAAGGCTGAAAAACCAAAAGGCTCGCTGCGCCGTGGTTTAGTGGCAGATAAAGAATTAACGAAAGGAGTAAAGAGCCGGTGAAAACTTTCAACAAAAGGGAGTTTTTGTAAAAAGCCAGCGAATACAAACCTGAAATCAATAGTGCCCCTAGAGTCAGGACTCCCGCATAAGCTTTAATCTCTATTAAAATTCCAAAAATTAAGATGCAGAATACTAAGTTTAAAGGACTGACTTGCCTTTCGAGTTTTTGAAGCAGAATCAAGCCCAAGAGTAGTAAGATTAATGAGAGCGCAAACGGTGGGTTAATTAGAGTCGAAATCGACTGTTGAGACCAAAAAGCCGACTCCCCTTTCTCTAAAACCCATCCGAAGCTTCCGCCAAAATAAGTAAAGAAAACCGACCATGTCGCGGCCTTTTCCGATCCGCTCCATTCAAGAACAAACTTATAGGTCAGGAGTCCGACCAGTAAAGCAAACACTGGCGGGAGAATTTGAAAATAGAGGTTAACTGTCGGAATAAACGTAATTTCATGCAGAAATGCCAAAATTAAATCAAAACCTATATGGTAGTTCTGGATGGCCGACCCTGCAAAGAACGGTATTGCGAAAGAGCCTCTTGAGAGACTCTCAGCGAGGGCAATGTGAACTATTCCGTCATGACCGTTGGCGCCCCAAAAACCGAGTCCCGGGCCACTTTTCCCAAGTGAAGAATAAAACCAACCGCTTTTTACCATTGTCCAGGACCAGCTAATAGTCCCGGTTAATATCAACAGTATTAGTTTACCTTTTTGCGAGTATTGTTTTGAAGCTTCTTTTAGCATCTTCGATTAGACTTAATCCGACCAAGGAAATCATTGAGGTTAAATAAATAGCCGCCCCGATGACAACCATGAGTTCCACGGAAAACATGCTGACCGGCAAAAATCCACGGACAATAAGAAGTACTGTTCCCATAACAATGGTTCCTATTGCCGGCTTTATCATTGAGTCGATAATTGAAAAGTTAACGTACTTTTTGGCGATATAAATGGCAACTACAGACGAGGCCCCGACTAGAGAATAACCAATCGACGCGCCGACTACGTTAAATTTGAGCGCCAAGACCGGAACAAGAGCCCAGGTTAATGTTGTCCACATAACCATCAAGTAGAAAGTAATTTTGATTTTGCCTATCGCATTTAGAAGGTTAGTTAGCTGAGTCGTTGCTGCGGCAAAAATAAAGTTTATGGAAACAAAAACAATCGGAACAAGAGCCGGAATCCATTGATTATACCTTGGAATTACTCTTATAAAAATTGGGGCAAGAATTGAAATACCAACTAGACTCGGGAAAACCAGTAGACAAATAAAGAATATTGACCTGGTCACACTGCGTGCAAGGTCTGCTCTGGCATCCTGCATCCTGGAAAATGCGGGGAACGTTACACGGGTAACTGTGTCCATAAAAAACGTTAACGGAAGTCGGGCTATCTTTTGCGCGAATGCCAGGACCCCGACTCCGACCGGACCCAAAATGCCCCCTAATATTAGCGTCATCCCGTCGTCCTTAAAAGTCGCAAGAAATGTGTTGATTTGGTACGGAATCCCGAATTTGAATAGGTCCGTGAGTGTTTTCCTGGAAAAGGCAAACCCCGGTTTCCAGGGCTGGAGAATATAAATTGTAATAAGGCCGACTACTCCCCTGGCAACCACCGCAAAAGTAAAACTGGTAAGCCCGAATCCTCTCATTGCCAAGAAAACCAAAATGACGTTGTATACAACCTGCTCCAATATTTGAGGAAAAACCAGCTTTATAAATTCTAGTTTGCGTTCAAGAAGCACCGATGGGATGCTCTTTAGGGACGAAAAAAGCAAAGAAGACGCAAGGGCATACAAAAGTATTTGTCCGTCACGATTGAGTGAGTATTTTTGAGTAAAGAAAGGCGTAAGCGCGATCACAATACCGATTATCAAAAGCACCAGTAATTGTTGGACAAAAAAAGTTGTCTTCAAGTCAGAGTCGGTTGGTTTTTCCTTTTTTTGGATAAGCGCTGCGGCAAGACCGATGTCGGAAAAATAAACCAGGAAATTAACGATGGCGCTAACTATTGCAAATACACCGAACTCGTATTTTCCAAGATATGCGAATAAGAATAATTGAGCAATAAGGCCAATAATCTGAAGCAAAAAAGTCCTTCCCGTCAAAACGACAACACCCCGAACCGAACGTTCTTTTACGGTCTCAAGGGATATCTCCGTCGTTGGATCCAGGTGCTCTTCACTTACTTCATTCACGCTTAAATTGTAGCACGATAGAGCGGACAAACGTAGCAAAAAGCAAAACTTGAACGGCCGAGACAACGCGCGTCAATAAATAATTATTGTCTATAAAAAGGTGATAAAGTTCATCCGATCCACGTCTATAAAAGGAATATATTATGTTCGCAAACAATATTAAATTGATAATTATTAACGTAACAAGAAGTTTTGGTTTTGAAATCGCCAAAATGACCATCGCCGGAAATGCAGGCGAAACTCTTGTCATGGGCGGGTGCGGGCGCAACGCGGAACGCTCTGACCAAAGGCATGATTGAGTCGTTCGACGTGCTCGCGCCGGAGGACGTCAGAGAACAGCGCGCCATAGCCCA
>JBGQJK010000028.1:0-10695 GCA_041499035.1 Patescibacteria group bacterium | reverse complement strand
GAATACTTCTTATTTTGGGGGTAATTGTTTTTTTTAAGTATATAAAGCGTTCCACTCCCACCAAGGAAATTCATTATCATGCAGGCTTTATAGTTTTTGATAATGGTCGGAAGGTAGATTTTTCCGATTCCAAATACATGTTTATAAAACCCTGCAAAGTGGATACCAAAGAAGAAGATAGCTCTTCCGATCAACAAATGGAAAAAGCGCATTTGCATGAGAATGTGGGGGATGTGGTACACGTAGAAGCGGAGGGGGCAAAATGGGGGGATCTTTTTACAAACATAAATTATCCATTAGATTATTCAAAGGTAACCGCCTTTATAAATGGAACAGAGGTACCTGATATTAAAAATACTCCAATCAAAGCTTATGATAGCTTAGCTCTCTTCATTGGAAATGTTGATAAAAATTTACTTTCAGAGGCAGTAACGGTTGACCGTATTAAGACAGTGGAAAGTAAAAGTGTCGAGTGCGGGAACTAATTTAGTTCTTGATTAAAAATTCCTTGACAGGTATATTGAGTCTTGTCTAACATGTCCACATTTAACGTAAGCGATACCGATTTTGATATAAAAATACTTCAGAGTAAAACTCCGATTTTGGTTGATTTTTGGGCAACGTGGTGCGGACCATGCAAACTTGCCGAGCCGGTTTTGGAAGAGCTTTCCGAAAGTTATAAAGACAAAGTTCTGGTAGGGAAAATTGATGTTGATCAAAATCCGGCCAGTCCCCAAAAATATGGTGTTATGTCAATTCCCACCACTATTCTTTTTAAAGACGGTAAAGAACTTGGTAGGCAGGTTGGTTTTGCAGGAAAAAATAATTTTGAAGAGCTAATCAAAAAGGGGGTGAATAGTTAATGAATCCAACAGATCCAAATCAGCCACAAGATCCAAATGCAACACCGGTAGCAGGAGCACCAGCTGATCCTATGGCCCAAGCCCCGGTGGCAGGAATGCCCGGAGCGATGCCACAAGCACCAGCTGATCCTATGGCCGCGGCAACACCGGCTGCAGATCCGATGGCAACACCGGCAGTAGTAGAACCGGCAGCACCAGTTGCATCTCCAGTAGGGAGCGAACCAGCAGGTGGAATGCCTGGAAGTGATCAAGGAGGGCAAGTGCCTCCGACAAGCACACCAGCCGCATAATTTGCGATCTAGGCTGGATTAGGAAGGAAAAGGTTTGAGCCTCAAGCCTTTTCTTTCTTTGTCATTAAACAAATAAAATATGGAACCACAATCATTTTCGACCAAACCAACCGATTCTAAAGGTCCGTGGGACGTTGCAATTATAGGTTCCGGCCCGTCAGGCCTCACGGCCGCTATTTACACAACTCGTGGCGCTGCATCTACGATTATTTTTGGAGGTGAGAGCTGGGGTGGGCAACTGATGCTGACTACCGCGGTAGATAATTTTCCGTCCCAGCCGGGAGTAATGGGACCTGAGCTTATGCAGAAAATGCGCGATCATGCAGTTGTGTTCGGTGCCGAGTTCGTACAGAAAAATGTTGATTCGATCGACACTTCGGCTTCTCCATTCAAAATAGTTTCCGCCGGAGCGGAATATTTAGCAAATTCTGTAATTATTGCAACAGGAGCCGAAACAAGATGGCTGGATGCTCCGGGGCTGTCTAAATTAATCGGACGTGGTGTAAGCTCATGTGCTCCTTGTGACGCGCCATTTTTCAAGAACAAAAAAGTTGCGGTAGTGGGCGGGGGGGACAGCGCAATGGAAGAAGCGTTGGTTTTAACCAAGTATGCGACTGAAGTTAGTGTTATTCACAGACGGGGAGCTTTTAGGGCATCTCAGGCAATGCAGCAGAAAGTGTTAAACGAACCCAAAATAAAAGTTTTATGGAATACGGAAATAGAAGAGGTGGTAGGGGAGCAAAAGGTTGAAAAAGTAAAATTGAAGAATAACCAAAGCAATGAGTCTTCGGAACTAACTCTAGATGGGCTTTTTATTGCTATAGGGCATACACCTTCGAGTATGGTCTTCAAAGGGAAAATTGCGCTTGATGATAAAGGCTACGTAATTGCTCACGATAAAACGAAAACTTCTGTTCCCGGAATATTTGTTGCGGGGGATGTAGAAGATTTTCACTACAAACAGGCAATCACTGCCGCCGGGTTTGGTTGCATGGCGGCAATGGACACGTTAAGTTATTTGGAGGACAAGAAATAATTTTCCTCTTTGACTTTTAAGACAAATTCAGGCAGAATAATGGTCATGGCAAAGGGGAGTGTGGAATCGGCAAGGCCAGGACTTCTTGAGAAGCTTGTCCCGGTACTCATGGTACTTAGTATCGGCATGGCATTTATGGTCGGAGTTTTGTGGCAAAAGGTTTCCACTCTGGAAAAAGGCGGAGTAACGTCAGGGACGACCACGGCAACAACCGCTGGAGCCCAGCCCGTAGCGGCTACAGCAGTGAACCTTGACGCAATTAAAGGTCTATTTTCCAAAGACCTAGTTAAGTTCGGGGACGCGAGCCGCAAAGTACTTTTTGTTGAAGTCGGGGACCCCAGCTGCCCTTACTGCAATGCCGCTGCCGGGGAAAACCATACATCAACACCAGTAGGGGCTAATTTTAAGCTCGTTGCGGATGGGGGGACCTATACGGCACCGGTAGCCGAGATGAGAAAACTTGTTGATGCCGGGAAAGCTTCGTTTATTTATATTTTTTATCCGGGACACGGAAACGGGGAAATGGGCATGAAATCACTTTATTGCGCCAATGAAAAGGGTAAGTTCTGGGCAGTTCATGATCTTTTGATGAGTGATGCCGGCTACAACTTAATGAACAATACGGTAAAGAATGATAAAACACAGTCCGGAGTGATCGCCAATTTTCTGAAGTCCGCAGTGGACCCGGGCTTTCTTAAAAGCTGCCTCGACAGTGGGAAATATGATGCCAGACTTACCTCTGATCAAAGTTTGGCAACAAGCCTTGGAATTCAGGGAACACCGGGCTTTTTTATTAACGCAACGAGTTACCCCGGAGCATACAACTGGACCGATATGAAGGCCACCGTGGATACGGCTCTCAAATAACTTTACTTCTCTGGTATAATTCAAGCTCAAATGGACAAGTCGCATACAAAAATTACCAAGTCTTCGCTTGACGCCGTTAAAATAGTCGTTCCGGTCAACGGTAATAAAATACTGGAAGAAGCTCTCAAACGTATTAATTTGAATGATGAAATAAAGGCTCTATGGAAAGTTATAAATGTAAATGCCACCGATAGGCTCGGATATTCCGATCATGGTCCGACACATTTTAAACTGGTTGCAAATTATGCTCTCCAAATAGCGCGGATTCTGGAAAAGCAGGGGGTCAAGATGTCGATAGTGGATGATTTCGGCTTAACAAATGATCACGCCGAAACGGTGATTTTCTTGGCATCGATCCTCCACGACTTGGGGATGAGTATTCATAGAGTTAATCACGAACAGTTCAGCCTGTTTATGGCCAGGGATTTTCTGAAAGAAGTTTTAGCATTTTTGCCGGTTGAAGAAAGAGTGGTTGTGACATCCGAAACCCTGCACGCGATTATCAGTCATAGCCACGGCAGCGCCGGCTCGACATCTACCGTCGAAGGGGGAATAGTAAGAGTTGCGGATGCACTGGACATGACTACGGGAAGATCGCGTATTTCTTACAACAAAGGACTCCTGATTGACATTGAAAACGTAAGTAATCACGCGATAATATCGGTGGACGTAAAGGAAGGTAAAGTAAAACCTGTTGAAATAGTAATTGTTATGACTAATCCGGCCGGGATTTTCCAGATAGATGATTTGGTTGAAGAAAAACTTGGACCGTCAAAACTGGAGAAGTATATAGGCGTAAAAGCGATTATGAAAGAAAACGGAAAAGAAGAGATTTTTAAGGAATTTAAGTAGGACTTCTGACAAGAAAATTCACGTTAGGTTGTTATACAATGAGTATGTATGTCGGTTCTGCCCAATGACAAGATTGTAGAGCTTATTAAAAAAAGTGGTCTGGTTGATGCTAAAGGCCTGGCTAAGGCCGAAGGTTATGCAGCCCAAACCAAGTCGCAGGACCCAATGAACTCCTTCGTTGAGAGCGGGGTTTTGACGGAAGACCAACTTGGCACAATTATCGCTGGTTATTATAACGTTCCTTTTATCTCCCTTTCCAAAGGATCAATTCCGGAAGATGTGGCGCATATTATCCCCGAAAAAGTAGCCAGGCGTCAGAAAGCGCTGGCTTTTGCCAGGGATGCAAACGGCATTAGGGTGGCCATGAATGACCCTACAAACAAAAATGTTCTATCTATGGTTGCCAGAAAGACCGGAGAACGGGTCTTGGCCTTTTATGCATCAGCTTCCGAGATTGAAGCGACAATCACACTATACCAGAAGGCTCTCCAAAGAACTATTGACGAGCTTTTAGCGGAGTACATAAAGCAGGCAACTTTATATAAGGGGGATCTACCGATTATAAAAGTTGTTGATGAGCTGATTAATGCTGCCTACCATGACAGGGCCAGCGACGTTCATATTGAACCGGAGGAGAAAACTTCGCTCATCCGCTTCCGGATAGATGGCGTTCTCCTGGATGTTCTCAGGGTGCCGCGGGAGGTTCATGACAGAATAATCTCAAGGATCAAAGTGCTTTCAAACCTCAGGACGGATGAACATTTGAGCGCACAGGACGGCAAAATGACAGCACACATGGAAGAGGAAGATCTCGATATTCGGGTTTCCATACTTCCTGTAACTTGGGGAGAAAAAGCAGTACTCAGACTTCTATCGGGCCATTCCAGAGAATATACATTATCGGATCTGGGTATGAACCCGACCGACCTTCAAAAAGTTACCAAAGCCTTTAGCCGGAGCTATGGAATGATCCTGTCCACCGGACCAACGGGAAGCGGCAAGACAACATCAATTTACGCAATCCTAAAGATCTTGAATACCCGCGAGAAAAACATCATGACTATCGAAGACCCTGTTGAATATAGAATTCAGGGAGCCAACCAGGTTCAGGTAAATGCTAAAACTAATCTGACCTTTGCGAACGGACTCCGGTCAATTTTAAGGCAGGACCCGAATGTCATCTTCGTTGGGGAAATAAGAGACAGCGAAACAGCAGGAATTGCGGTGAATGCTGCTCTAACAGGGCACTTAGTCCTTTCAACTCTCCACACAAACGACGCCGCTACGGCAATTCCACGCTTAACCGATATGAAGGTAGAGCCGTTTTTGGTTGCCTCCACCGTAAACGTGATTATTGCCCAAAGGTTGGTTCGTCAAATTTGTGCTTCATGCAAAATGGAGGAAAAAATTGAAGCAATTGAGATAATAAAACACTTTCCTCAGGTGTTGGTTGAAAAATATTTCGGTAAACTTACTGAGCTTAAGGTTTACAAAGGCAAAGGCTGCAAAATTTGCAGAAGTACGGGGTACTCCGGCAGATTGGGCTTATTTGAAGTGCTTGAAGTGACTAAAGGCATCAGACAGTTGATTTCCGAAAAGTCCGACTCCGATGTCATAGCTCAGGCAGCAATAAAAGAGGGCATGAAGACAATGCTTGATGACGGGCTAGAGAAAGTTGCGGCGGGGGTAACCACAATTGAAGAAGTTATTAGAGTGACCAAGGTGGAAAATTAATTTAAATGAAAAACCATAGTACAGCAACACCGGCAGCCCTCGTGCCACAAAAACCGGTAAGCCTTTTTTCTTCGGACAAGCCGGATAAAAAGATAAGACTTTCGCCCGGAGATAAAATTGCCCTTGTCAGTAATTTAAGTACAATGCTTACGGCTGGAATCCCGATTCTTGAAGCTGTAAATAATCTCATGGAAGACAGTAAGGGCGGGACAAAAAAAGTTCTTGAAACTCTGCGCGATGATTTAACTCAGGGGCACCAAGTAAATTACTCAATGGCAAAGTTCCCGAACGTTTTTGACAAAGTGGTTGTGAATGTAGTCAAGGCTGCGGAAGAAGCGGGAACACTCGATGTCACTCTCAAAGATTTAAGGGATACTCTTAGAAAACAAAATGAGTTCAGCGATACCGTAAGAAGCGCCCTGATGTACCCGATGTTCATTATCGGGGTTTTTATTTTAGTCCTTCTTGTTAACCTGCTTTTCGTAATTCCGAAAATTGCCCTCGTATTCAAGAATCTAAAAGTTGAGCTGCCTCTGCCTACAAGGATCTTACTTTGGGTATCCGACTTTATGACTAAAAATACCATCCCGTTCATTTTTGTACTCCTGGGTATAGTTCTGGTTTTCGTGTATCTTTTTACTCAAAAAAGATCGTTTATATTGAATGTTTTTTATTCGCTCCCGGGTGTGAGCGGACTTGTAAAATTAATTGACATAACCCAGTTTTCCCGCAGCATGTATCTCCTCCTTACGTCGGGAATTTCGATTATTGCCGCATTGGACCTGACTAATGATGTAGTCTTCCGGCGGGATACCCAAAAGATGATTCAGAAGTCAAAAGAAATGATTCTTTCCGGGAAAACTCTTTCCGAGGGGCTTAGGTCAGGCAAGGGTTATGTTCCGACTATTATGATTAAACTTGTTGAAACGGGGGAAAAGACTGGGAGTTTGGACAAGTCGATGTCAGATATTTCTGAATATTTTGACTACCAGGTAACTAATACTCTTAAAACCCTGACGGCTCTACTCGAACCAATCATGCTTGTTGTGGTCGGCATATTGGTAGGTGGAATGATGGTTTCTATCTTAGCCCCGATCTACGGCCTTATTAGCAATGTCAGCCCGCACTAACATATTTAAAGGTTATACGCTCATCGAACTTTTGGTTTCGATGGGAATTTTGGCCATCCTTTTTGCCATAACTACCATTAATATTTCGCCTTTGCCGAGTAACACGGTCCAAACCACTAATTTGGATACCCTCCTTAGCGACATAAGGTCCCAGCAAACACAAGCCATGAGCAGCGATGCATCTTACGGCGTTCATTTTGAGGCTGGTAGCTATACTTTATTTTTGGGCAGTACTTACACCCAAGGACTCTCCGCAAACTCGGTTATAAGCCTGGACCCGGGAATAACTTTTATCAATGTGACATTCCCAAGTAGCGTAATAGTTTTTTCTCCCGGTAGTGGGGATATTACGGGTTACACTGCCGGGCAAGACAGCTTTACAATTAATAGTACGGTGACAAATAAATCTACGGTTATAAAAATAAATAAATATGGAGCATCTTATTAAAAAATTATCGGCGGGGCAGATGATTATTGAACTTCTGGTGGCTTTCGGACTGGCTTCCATTATCCTGCCGGCGATTTTGGGTAGTTTTGTTTCGGGATCAAGCGGAAAAGTACAACAGCAGCAGCGTCTCCTGGCTGTGGGGTATTTAAAGGAAGGAGTGGAGGCGGTTCGGAGCGTCAGAGAGGCTGCCTGGGCAAATATTGTTAACAACAATACTTATAAATTAGTTCAAAATGGAAGCGTTTGGTCGCTTACTCCAGGGACGGAAACGTTGGGAGATTTTACCAGATCGATAGTGGTTGGGGATGTAAGTCCGTTTGACCCCTCTGTTAAGCGAATTACTGTGACTGTTTCATGGAATAATGTTTTACCGAGCGAAATTTCGTCTATTTTCTATTTAACCAGATATCTGAAAGACGCAACATATACACAAACAACCCAGGCCGATTTTAGCGCCGGGACTCTAAACAATGTTCAAGTAACAAATATAAGCGGTGGTGAAGTGAAATTGGCCAATAACAATAAAGCCAAGTGGTGCCAACCCGCATTTTCTAAAGACAGTAATGGAAATGAAGTAACTATTACTCTTCCGGATGGCCCACCCGTTGCGGTTTCGGCATTCGCTAACGCAACCAGCTCGGCTATTCCAAATGATGTGTTTGTTGCAGTTTCTCCGTATGCGACTACGTCGGCTAAGCTGGCATACCTAAATGTTACTGCCAACACCGATCCGCCCGTTCCCACCCTCAAAGGAACCTTTACTCTTGATCCTTCAAAATATAGCGCGCCCGGGTATGTCCCCGCCGGTCTTAATTTCAATAATAATTTTAAGACCAAGGATGTTAAGTATTACACTTCGGGATCGGGCAAAATTTATGCACTTCTTGCAACCGACATGCCAAACAATGAAGTGGTTGCTGTTCAGGTATTTGATGGAAACACGGATTCTTATCAGGACCCGGTAAATAAAATCTACAAATACTGGACTTCTTTTAACACCCGAATTTATAACCCTAACGTTAATTTAGACACCGGTTACAAAAACCCTTCAGCTAATGCTGCTGACTCGGGAGGGGACGGAGACGGCTATGGGACAAATCCTAACCGAGCCTACAGTAGTAATTCATCATTTGCAGTGGATACAAATAGTGGTAACGGAACCGGCACCGACTGTGCCGGAGCAGATAAAGATAAACACCGTTACTATAATTATGGGTTCGGACTTCCATCCGGAGCAACCGTAAATGGCGTTGAGGTGCGTTTGGACGCTAAGGCTGACAGTACAACAGGGTCGCCCCATCTCTGTATTCAACTTTCCTGGAACGGGGGAACAACATGGACCGCGATTAAGTCTACGGCAAATCTAACTACAAATGCAGCAACTTATATCTTGGGGGGCAGTGCTGATACCTGGGGGAGAACTTGGACGGATACGAACTTTTCTGATGCCAATTTTCGTCTTAGGGTAATTGACGTTGCCAGCGACATTAACCGTGATTTCTCCTTGGATTGGGCAGGCGTTAAAGTCTATTATAGTACCGGTGCATCCGGCAGCGATCAGGCTCCATTTGGCTACGGGGCAGCAAACCTCACTGTTCTGGGCTCTACCGGGTATATTGATTCCGGAGGATATTTGTATACTTTTGATTTAAGTAATATTGACTCAAAGACGCCCGCAACCGAGCTTGACCAAAAAGGCTGCAGAATACTCCTTGACGGTTACAATTGTTCGCCCGGGACAGGAACGGACATGAAATATAGTGCAGGGGAAACGGGGGCAAGTTGGAGTGATACTACCCCCCCTGCCCATAATGATTGTTCGGATGGAGGCAACATTGAACTTGAGGCAGATCATCAACTTTCTGCAGTTAGTGTAACCGGGAATACTTATGTATACGCTGCCGTTGGGGCCGGGACAAATCCTGAACTTGACATTATCGATGTGACAACCCCGCCTACAGGCAATGCGGCGGCGTCGAGTAGTTGCGGAAGAGGCAGTGATACAGGCTGGAAAGTTCTAAGCAATTTGGATTTTGATACCTACTCGGGTACAGAGGAAGCAGCTAATTCTGTTTATGCCAAATCGGACGGAACCCGTGCATACGTGTCCAGCAACGGGGGACTATTAAGAAACGGCGGAATACCTGATAGTGATCAGTTCTATATCATCGATACTTCTACAAAAACCAGTCCGAAATTCATGCAGGCATGGCCGTCAACTGTATTAAATCCGCAGCCTGGGCATTATTCCGGAACTGCCGAGAAAGGTTTTTATAATGGGGATTCAACAGACATCGAACTTTATCCAAGGAGGGCATTAACAGTTTTAAACGGACAGAGGGCGATTTTGGTGGGACAGGACGGCCTTCCTAATGACGGAATTGAGCCGCACGAATATCAGGTAATTAATATCGACCCAAATGATCCTACAGGCAACTTGGAATTGGATCCTAAGTACTGCGGTGGGGTTCAGTATTTACCGGGTTTTAATGACCTTACTTCGGTTTCCGAAGCGGACGGGGACAATTTTGTCTACATGGTGGCAAATACTCTGGAGAAGCAGCTTAAGATAATTCAAGGAGGACCGGACTCCGGAATATATGTTGACTCCGGAACTTTTACGGCCAACCCTTTTTCTAACGCAACTCCCTCCGCCTTTAATCGTTTTTCGGCTAATGTAACACTGCCGGCAAATACGGCAATTAAAATGCAGGTATCGGTTGCAACTCCTTCCGCAGGAATTTGTGTTGCCTCAGGTTTTAACTACGTAGGTCCGGGCGGGGACTCAGCCGCTTTTTATACTCCCGTTGGATCGACAATCTCCGCGACGTTTCCGGTTGGGCTTTTCGGGACATACGAAAATCCCGAAAGGTGTTTTGGCTATAAAGCTTTCTTAAGTACAACGGATTATAACCAGACACCGTCTTTTAATGACATGACGGTAAACTATTCACCATGAGGAATCAATTAACAATTAACAATTTACAATTTACAATTAAACACTCAAACAAGAGTGGCTTTACAGTTGCAGAGCTTCTGGTATATATGGGCCTGATGGCTATTTTTCTGGTTGTCCTTCTTAGCGTTTTTACAACCTCCCTGAATACCAAACTTGCGACCGAAAGTACATCAGGAGTGAGCACCGACAGCCGATATATTCTTTCCAAGCTGTCTTATGATGTAGGGAACGCCGACAGTATTACCTCGCCTGTTCTTGGCGCAACAGCCGCGAGTCTTCAGCTTGTGGCCTCGGGTTCGGCAAATACATATGCTTTAAATAGCGGGAATTTGGTTAAAACAGTAGGCGGGGTTTCGATGAGTTTGAACGGTACGGATACACAGTTCGACTCGATCAGTTTTAAAAACATCGGAAACCCGAGCGGCAAGCCCACAATTCAGGTTGTTTATACAATACGGTCAAAAATTATCGTCCAAGGAGGCAATACTCAAAGTTTAACGGTAAATACCACAGTTG
>JBGQJK010000027.1:0-11099 GCA_041499035.1 Patescibacteria group bacterium | reverse complement strand
GGCATTCCCAAGAATCGATCATCAATATGTTTTGTTTATTATATTTAAGTAGATTGTTATCGGAAGGACATTTTTCTTGGGAAAAAACAATGTTGCCATAGTCCCGCTCCATGGTCTGAGTACTATATGTCTTATTGAAAGTTACCGGATCTTTGTTCGTGAAGTACGCGTACCAAGGATATGGGTTATCGGGGAAATTTGTGACAATAATTTTTACATACTTTTGCTTAAGTGAATCAAGTTGCAGAGAAAGCTCTTTTGCTCCGACATCACGGTATGTCGGGCTGTCAACGAAAAAGCCTTTCAAAAAAGGTCGATGACTAACAGAGTGAGTCAAATACATATACGAAAAATAAACAAAGTTCAGAGTCAATAGAGACAATGTCACTACTATTATTTGCCTTTTAAATTTATTTGATAGTCTAAGAATTGCTTCAAGACCGTAAGCCTCCAAAAGTATCAAGAAGGGTAGCATGAGGAATGCCCTGCTCATATTCGGTGAATCCTCTGCTGTAATTGCAGCGGGTAAGGGGGCAGCTAAAAGTAGCAAAAGAGGCAACAGATTTTTTTTTCCTCTCACGATTTCAACCCCGCCGGTTATTAGAAGTAGTGCCTCAACGTACATGATGAGCCCTATGCCTGGAGTTGTAAAGCGGTAAGGCCGTGCCGCTGTGCCAATCAAAAAATCTCCGGCAAAATAGCCGCTATATTGGTCCATAAATGATTTGAAATATATTACGAATTTGTTGTCGAAGAATATTGTGAACAAGTCCCTTGTCAAATCTTCGCTTCTGATTCTTTGAATTTGATAAGACGTATCTACGGCGTTAAAAATGGAAACCTGATTGAATCTTGCCAAAGCTTCTTTTGTTGTACTAAAAAACAATGTTAATAAGAACGTGGTTATTAAACAAAACCATACCCATACTTTAGCTTTACTGCTCTTTACTTCCCTGAGATTGAGTAGAAAGATAATAATGAAAAACGGTGGAGCTAAAAATCTTACGGCGTGGTAAAAAAAATAACTAAGGGCAATTGTAATTATTGATAAAATTCCAAATTTATATTTCTTCGACTTAATTAGTTTTATAAAGAAATATAAAGCACAGAGCGCAAAAAAGGTTGAAACAATTACTTCGTTGGTAGAGCGGCTTAGTTCGATTTGCCATGGTGAAATGGCTATTAGGAGAGCGGCCAGATGCCCCGGAACCAAATTTTTTGTTATATTTTTTTTACGCTTATTTAAAAGTTCAGCCATAAAATAGATTGGTATCACCATTAGAGCACCAAAAAGGGCTACGGGAAATCTGGTTGCAAATTCTGTCCTCCCGAAAATTACAACGGAGGGAACTGTAATATAGAAAATTCCGTTGGGGCGATAATCCCCGAAGGAATTATAGTAAAGAGGTAAAGTATTGCCGTGATCGTCATGGCCGGTTTTAAGAATTGATATGGCGTTCCATGCAACTTTTACCTCGTCAACGTGGAAACCGTATGGAAATTCGTTAAGTTTATAGATTCTAAGTACTAGCGCTAATAAAAATATCCAAAAAAGAGGGTTTTTAAGGAGAGCGGATACAGTTTTCATCAAGGCAACAATAGCAGATTTGATTAAAATATACAATTATGTTTTAGTAATAATCGAGGCTATCCAGTTTCCGGTAGGACCCAATATTTTATAGAGTTTTGTGCCTTGCGCTGAATTAATTTCTGCCTCTTTTACTTCTGAAGTGGTCCAAAATATGAAATTATTTTTTAATTTGTCATGAGGCCAATCAAATTTTTTATAAATAAAATTATCAAAATTAATATTTGGTGGTCCTTCTATCCCTGGTTGGTTTCTGATACCAGCGATTCTTTGAATGTTTTGGGGTGGATATTTCATGTAAAACCAGAAGAGCTCGTAACTTTGGGCCTGGTTGCTATCTAAATATATAGTCTGATACTTATCCTTGAGTGACATTAGAAGCGGTACTCCTTCTTTGAAGCCCCCGGGTTGAAATTCTCCATTTATGTCCCAGGCTCCATAGTTATATTCGTTTATAATATTAAAGAAAGATGTAGACAGCCCAATTAACACAAAAGCCGTTAGTAGTGAATACTTTACGGGTTTTAATTTGATCCGTAAAAGGTATTTGAAGATTGTAATTAAACCTAAACCTGCAATAAGGTCTATAGCTGGGTAGGTATTAAGGGACCTTAAAGGGTAAAACCATTCCCAGGTGATCACAGCGGGAATTATACCGGCCAAAATCCAGTAAATTATAATTCTGTTTTCTTTGTTCAGAATAAACTTTTTGACATTAAAAATTACTCCAATAATAAATAGGAGTCCTCCCAGAAATCCCAACATACCACTACCACTTATTGCCTGTGCAGATTTTATGACTCCGGGATAAATTAGTAGAGAGAGGTTTTGAGGTGAAAGATAAGCGACGATGTGTCCGAGCAAAATTCCGCTAAGATAATATAGAGGGTGGCCGACCAAATTAAACCAGACATTTGACATAAAAATTAGTTCACGCGGAGTAAAGGGATAAAAATGGCTAAAGACATTTGTTTGGTCAAATCTGGTTAATAAGAACGACGCTTGAAACTCCAGAAAGAGTGGGATGTAAAGAATCAATACTAAGAAAAGAGGCCACAAGTTTTTAATTGTTTTGAGAGGTTTTTTTAGAAACTTTTTGACGCTAAAAGAGAGCGGATCGACAAGCGTTAAAAAGAGCAAAATCGGGATTGCCAGCCGCGCTGCATGGTAGCTATATATTGCCAGAGTGGAGAGGAGAATGGCTCCAATTTTGTAGAAAATATTCTTATTGAAGTTAAGTAGGCACCAAACCACTCCTGTAAAAAAGGCCATTGAAATGTTTGCCTCAAAGGCAACTCGTGAAAAGTGAAGGCGCCATGGAAGGAATGATATAAACGCTAAAATTCCAAGGGAAACAATGAGAGATTTTCCTGAGGTTTTAGTAAAAATTAAAAGCAGAAATATTAGTGATATTGTTCCGAAGATGGCTGAAGGGGCCCTTGTCGATGTCTGATTTAACCCTAAGAAATGAATAAATGGGATCTCCAAATATGCATAAAGTGCAGGTTTGAAATCGTTAAACGATCGAAGGCTAAGAGGATATGAAACCCCATACTCATCTTTGCCTGTTAAATATAAACTATATGCGTTGTATCCCAAAGATGCCTCATCAAAGCCTACCGATACAGGCGATTTTTCAAGACCGATGGTTCTTACAAAAAGGGACATTATTAACCAAAAAATTAATAGGACTATGAATACAAATTTCTTCATTATTGATATTTGGTACGCACAATCAAAAGATCCTGGCCGAATCCGTTTGCAATGTTGTTTACAATATGTGTTTCTTGTAGTATTTCTAATCCCTTTTTATTTATCTCTGAATCGGGATTTGCGGGGAACGAGTTTTCGGTATTTGGGCCAAGAAAATTTCCTACAAAACCTATATAAAGTGTGTTTTTCATAACCGGTTGCCTTAATAAATTAAAGTCCTCATATACAAAGTCCGGACATCTTTTAAGATAATATCTACAATAATCTTTTAGAGCATATAAAGTGTTCGAAACGACGATTTGGTCATATTTTCTGTTATCGCCTTTGAGATATGACAATATGAATGTATAGGCCATTGGGCGGTTATCAAGCCAGTAAGAAGGCCGAATGTATCTGTCAAAATAATTTGTTGCCCATCCGTATAGTGTCAGAGCAATAAGTAAAATAATACCGACCTTTATTTTTTTTGACCGACTTCCAAGGCAAAAATGTATAGATTCCGCGATGAGAATGGACAGGGGGAATAAAGTAAGAATCAAACGTCTCTCGTTAGATATGCCGGAGGTAATAAAATAAGCAAACGACAACACTAGGAGCGGAACAAGCTTTTTGGCGGAGATAAGCTTCTTAACGGCCAGCCTTAAACCAAGGCAAAAAATTAATATCTCGGGCCAGAAAAATACTACGAAAGCCTTTTGTCCGAGCGGGTGGACTTCCTGGAAAAATAGCGTTTCAAAGTCAAAAAATGTTAGCGACTCGCTGGAAACTTCCCTGAGGGCGAAAAAGAACTTATTGTAAACAGCTCTTTTTAAAAGCCTAGGTATCCCAATATTAGGATTTAAATTATCCTCGACCTGAAAGCGGAAATTAACTTCTTCCTGAGGTCCTTTTAAGGAAAGAATATTTAGTATGTTTGGGTTTTGCTTAAAAACTCCAAGATTGAGGACTACTATCACAATTGCACTAACAGCTGTCGCCGCAAGATAATTTTTATTTTTTCTTGATAATAAGTAGAATACCGCTGAAATGATAAACAGTGCCAACGCTTCCACCGGATAAGCCATCCAAATTAATGAAAAAGCCGGACAGGCAAAAACTAAAATCCAATAGTAGCGCTTAACTTTTGCGGGCAATCCGGAGGAAAAGAAGAATGTAGTGCTGATAAGAAAAATAAGGCTAAGAAGTCTAAGTGCCCAAAGTGATGCGGGACTACTTATACCAAGACCGAGTTGTTCGACGGTTGGGGGATAATTAATAAAAATTTGCCAGAATAACTCTGTAAGCATGAGGAGCGGTGGTATAACAAAAATCATATTTGTAGTATACAACCAAATTTCTTGTAAAAATGTTAAACTAAACGTAATGAAAAGCTTTTTAAAACTAAAATTTTTACTTGTGTTTATAGTTTTAGTAGCATCAATTCTTCGGCTTTATAAACTTTCAGTAAATCCGCCGTCACTTTTTGGAGATGAGTTGGACTTGGGATACCAAGCCTATTCTATATTAAAAACGGGACATGATTATCAGGGGAATTTTATGCCTATCCACTTTCATTCTATTGCTGAATGGAGGACCCCTCTTTATTTATACTCGGCTGTTCCGACGATTGCCCTCTTTGGGATAACGCCTCTTGGAGTTAGGCTCCCGGCCGCTCTTTTTGGAATTCTGAGCGTACTGCTCATTTGCTTGTTTGTGAAGGAGCTTTTGACCTACGGCCAGCCTCCTGAGAATCATCACCCTAGGGCTGTCCTTGCGGCCGCGTTAATGGCAATTTCGCCCTGGTCACTTCAGTATTCAAGGGCGGGTTTTGAGGTAACCGAAATGTTATTTTTCCTTCTACTTGGGCTCTGGCTTTTCTTCAAAGCTCTAAAAATACCAAGCTTGCTTTGGACAGCTGTTTTATGCGTGGTTCTAACGGCTTGGGTGTATTCGACTGCCAAATTTTTTACACCGCTACTGTTGATTTTTCTTTTTATAGTTTTTAGAAAAGAAATTTTAAGAATGCCTAGAAAAAATTTAGTTTCGGCTGTTGTTGCTGGACTTATTGTCGGTATTCCAATTACTTTTAGTACAATCTTTGGCGGAGGAACCCAAAGAATTAACGATATCAGTATATTAACCGACCCCCTAATGGAGCAAACGGTAGATACTGGCCGCGGACTTGACCAGAAAGTGGGGACGCCAGCTATCGAGAGCAAGTTGTTAAATAATAAGTTTGTTTACTATGGTGGCGAGATCGTAAATAATTATTTTCAATCCATTTCCACAGACTTTTTGTTTTTGAAAGGAGATATAAATCTAAGACAGTCTATTGGAACCGGTGAGTTGTATCTCATCGAGATAATACCTCTTGTTGCTGGTTTGGCATTTTTCTTTTTTGAGAAGGGACGGGATTTAAAAGTAAAACTTCTGATGGGTTTTTGGATTCTTGCCGCGTCGGTTCCGTCATCCTTGACGTTAGGAGGTGGAACTCACGCAACTCGCCTGATACTCATGCTTCCCCCATTAATATTTTTTGTTTCTTTCGGGTGGGTAGGCCTATATAGATTAATTTTGGACAAATATACGAAATTGTTTATTGTTGTATCGATAACATCTTATTTAATAAGTTTGGTTTTTTATTTTCATAACTATTATGCGGTTTATCCAACTAAAAGTATGGCTTGGTGGCACTACGGCTGGTCCCCGGCTGTACAAGAGCTAAAATCTATCAATTCAAATTATGATCGGGTGATTATTTCAATGTCCGGAGAACCCGCATGGATATTCTTTGCAGCCAATTATGAATATCCGCCGGACTTATGGCAAAAGGAGTTTCCGATAGGGCGGGATGTTACTATCCCCGGTTTTGGAAAGATATCTCATACAGGCAAATACTACTTCGGTTCACCCCAAAAAGATATCCAAATTTATGGACTAGGAAAGTATATCGATTCAAAAACCTTGTATTTAGCGAACGCGAAAGAAGATGGGGAAAATTTAATAATTCACCCGGATAAAGTTCCATCCGGATTAAAGTTGATTAAAGCGATTCCTTTTCCGTCGGGTGAGCCGGCCTTTTACTTGTTTTCGGGTATTTAAATGTACAGACTTCGTCAATGGCTGAAAAACAATTGGCCTCTTCTTGTACTTTTCTTTATAACTTTTATTTTCTTTTGGAAGTTTTTCCTAAAGAATCTTGTTCCAATTTCCTCGGATATAATAACAGGTACTTACTTCCCCTGGTATGATTTGCGTTTTTCGTCGTTCCCTTCAGGGATTCCTGTTAAAAACAATATTCTTTCGGATGTTGTTTCGATAATGTACCCATGGAGAAAGCTGGCTATCGACCTCATGAAACAGGGGCTAGCCCCGCTTTGGAACCCGTATATTCTCTCCGGAAATGTTCTCCTTGCGAATTTTCAATCCGCGCCCTTTTATCCGCTAAATATTATTTATTGGATAATTCCTGATTTTGCAAAAGCATGGTCACTCCAAATCATTCTTCAGCCGCTTCTTGCCGGCCTCCTCATGTATCTTTTTCTTAGCAACAATAAGTTTTCAAAATTTTCATCATTGTTTGGGAGTTTGGTATGGGCGTTCTCCGGCTTTTTTATTGTCTGGCTGGAATATAACACGATAGTACAAGCGTCGTTGTATTTTCCACTGATTTTGTATTCTATTCAAAAGAGTTTTGACAATAAACGGTTCTATCTACTTTTGGTATTAACGGTTTCGTTTTCCTTTTATGCGGGCTATCCGCAAGTTACGTTATATGAACTTTTTTTTGCAGGAATCTTTATCTTAGTTGTTTTACCAGCTCTCCGGCTAAGGAACTTCTTTACATTTATTCTTTACGTCATTCTTGGTGTGGGTTTATCTATGCCTTTTTTACTACCGGGTTACGAGGCTGCGACTCAGTCAATAAGACGAGTGGACAATGTTGCAAATACGTCACATGTCAAATTCGCCTTGCCCCAGCAGATAATTACTTTTATTGCTCCTGACTATTTTGGCAATCCAACCTCGAGGAATTATTGGCTCATAGGAGGGACTTATGAAAATGCGGTTATTTTTGTAGGTGGCCCTGCATTTATGCTATTTATTTTGTCTTTTTTTGTAAATAAAAAAAGACAAAACAGGCTATTGTGGTATTCATGGACGATTTCCATTATCGCGGCTCTTCTTATTTTTAAGAACCCCGTTTCTGAGTTTCTGGGAAATTCGGACCTTTTATTCTTTTCTGCGTCGGTTATGGGTCGTTTTGCCATGATTTTGACTTTTGGGATTTCAGTTTCCTCGTGCTTTGCGCTTGAGGAAATATTAAGGAGAGGCTATACCTTTAAAAGTTTTTTAATTCCCGTCACTTCTATGTTTTTATTGTTATCAATCTATGCGTCTATCGCGTATTCAACACACAATATTGTTAGTGTCAGAAATTTAGCTCTTCCATCTTTAATGTTTATTGTTACAGCCATTCTTATACTGGCGTCGATTAAAATAAAATTCGGAAAATATATATTTCTGCTAATGGCGGTTCTTATTGGGGTCGAAATGTTTGACTTATACCACTTTCATGATAAATATAATTCTTTTTCCCCGGAAGAGTTCCTTTATCCGAAGACTCCATTAACAGATTATCTTTCGTCTCAGTCACAAGGGCGTTTTGAAAGTGAGGGAGGGGCCGTACTACCGCCAAATATGTGGATGCCTTATAGTTTGTATTCGGCCTCAGGTCAGGACGCGGTTGGATCACTCCGTTATAACAAATTCCTGGAGTTTATAAATTCCGGAAAGCTCCTGGCAAGCGATCGTTATGCCGTTATAACGAATTATAATTCACCCCTGTTTGATTTTTTGGGAATATCGGATGTCGCAGCAGTTAAGTGGAAGAATGGATCACCAGATTTTGAAGGTGTGGCCGCTAGCGAATTTGAGGGCGGAAAATTTCAAAAGATATTTGATGCGGGCAGGTCGATTGTTTTGAAAAATACAAAAGCTTATCCCCGGATCTTTGCCGTCACTAATTATGTTTTAGCCAGTTCAGACACTGAATTTGCTACCTTATTAAAATCGGAAGATTTGTCAAAAACAGTAATACTCGAGGAGCCTCCCGAAAAAGCTTTTGGAAATTCTGTTGGGACAGTTAAATATATAAAATTTGGAACTAACTTTACGTCGGCAGAAGTTGTCGGTTTGAATAATTCTATGCTTGTTATATCTCAGGCTAATTTTCCGGGCTGGAAAGCATATGTAGATGGTGTTGAAACTCATTTATATAGAGCTAACTATGATTTTATGGCGATTTTGGTTCCAGGTGGAGATCATAATGTTCTTATTAAGTATGAGCCCATATCGTTTAAATTAGGACTTTTGGGAGGAGGTATTTCGCTTTTGTTCTCCATTTTGCTTTATTTTTATTTAAAAAAGCCAAAAAAGCGTATGCTAAAATAGCTTGAAGATGAAGCATTTTGAGCCGCTACTGTTCCTAATATCTTTGTTGCTGGCAGTATTTTTTATCAACCAAAGCCGGTACCTGAGAGGTTTGGCATATGAAACTATTCCCGATTCACATGTCACTGACGAATATGACTATGTTTGGCAAGCCTTGAGTTTAAAAAAATATGGTTTGCCAGTTGCGTGGACACTATTCAATGGAGTTTATTCAAGTCCCAAATACCAGGCAGAGAAAGGAAGTCTTCAAGGTTTGGGAATAGTTGTTAGTGAAAAGATTGTAGATGTTCGTGAGTTTAAAAAAAAGCCAAAGCCTGTTACGGCAGTGGCTCAAATAGATTGGGGAAAGGGCCCGGAACATATGCTGTTTGTGGTGCCTTTTTTTGATCACCCTCCTTTGGGGGGCCTGATTTATAGCCTTGGGGTAAATAAAGACACCTCTCAATTTGACCAGGTAAAACCTGCGGATTTTAGGAGACCGGCTTTGATATTGGCCATTATTACCGCCGTACTCCTTTATATATTTATTTTTCAAATTACGGGTAAGCCACTGGTTGCGGCCTTATCAACTGCCGTTTATTCAACAGTTCCAACTTACATATTTGCAACACGCGGTGCATATTTGGAAAATGTTTCTCCGCCATTTATTTTGAGTCATTTAGTTCTACTTTTGACTTCAATTCATTTTCTAAAAAAAAGGCGGTTTACTCTAGCGTGTTTTTTGATATTTTTTTCCGGTTTCCTCGGTGGGCTAGGAGGACTTTCCAAAGAATCTTCGTTGGGTTTTTTGCTGGGCTCTTTAATCATAGTTTTGGCCAAGAGAGTTCCAGCCAAATATGTCTGGGCCTTAATAGCGGGTGTAACTTTGCCAATCATGATTTATATAGGTTGGGCTTTTTGGTTGCAGCGGGACTTATTTATCGGAGTTATTGCAGCCAACTTAGCCAGGAACGATTTCGGCTCACTCAAATTTTTAACTATCTTGGAATCGCTTAGATTCAGAGGCTTTCCGATTGACGGATGGTGGATTTGGGGAATAGTTTCTGCCTTTATTGTGAGCCTCAAAGTTAATCTCAAAAAAAATAATTACGGGTATTTAGCATTACCTTTGTTTTGCGATTTGCTGGCAGTAGTCTTTATGGCAAACTCGAACTATCCATGGTATTGGCTTCCGATGATACCGTTTCTGGCAGGCGCAAGTGCGATAATAATAGGTGATCTCCTGGTAAATCCGAGCTTCTTGGGACTTATGATCTTCTTTTTCCTTCCCGTTTCCAGCAGCTTCTATTGGGGCTACTCGGTTTTCCATCAGAATTCTGGTCAAAATTTGAATCTGTATCGCGCAGGATTCCTGATCCTCCTCACACTTTATTTACTGCGCAAGTATATGGGTCACAACAAATACGGTCGCTATTTTTGGATTGTCGCATTTTCCTTACTGTTATTCGAAGCCTCCAAATGGAATTTTCAGTCCATACAATATTTTGTGGCCCACTGGGGCAACTTTCCCGTCCCGAGCATTCCGGATTTGTAAGCTAACATGCTGCCTAAATGATACAATCAAATATAGATGAGAAGAGTTCTATTTTGTGGTATTTTGGCCGTGGCTTTTTTGCTTCGCGTTATCTCGTTGTCGAATTTTCCCGCAGGCTTTAATGCTGATGAAGCTTCCTTTGGCTATGACGCCTATTCGATTCTCCACACCGGCCGCGACCAATGGGGAAATTTTATGCCTTTGGTATTTAAGTCCTTTGGCGACTATAAATCTCCGGTTTATGCCTATCTTGCAGTACCATCAACTGCCCTTTTCGGTCTAAGTGTTTTTGCTTCCAGGCTACCCAGTGTGATAGCTGGGACGTTGGCGGTCCTTGCAATTTACTTGCTTGTTAATGAAATAGTGGCACTTAAGAAATGGTCAAACGACTCGCGATACAAATGGTTGGATGTTACCTCTGCCTTTATATTAGCTGTTAACCCGTGGTCTGTTATGATGAGCAGGGGAGCCGTTGAAGCAAATCTGATATCTTTTTTTCTTCCGCTCGGAATTTATTTTTTCCTAAAAGGCTTAAGGGATAATAAATTTTTTGTTTGGTCAGCAATCCTACTAGGAGTTGATTTATTTACTTACCATTCTGCTAAGTTGATAACGCCGGTTGTATTGATCGGTCTGATATATGTATTTAAGAGACAACTAAAAAAGATTGGTGTAAAAAGACTTCTGCTTCCGCTTCTGATATTTCTGGTTTTCTTTATAGGCCTTCTTTATACCTTTAAGATCGGCGGGGGTTCTAGGATTGAGGAAAGAAGTATTACCCAGGGAGCTCTTGAGGAAGGTTTTGACGAGAGAATGGTTGCAATTGGAAAG
>JBGQJK010000026.1:0-11683 GCA_041499035.1 Patescibacteria group bacterium | reverse complement strand
TATATAATTCCGTTTTTTGTGTATGATAATGTGTTCGTTATATAGACAATATCCGGGTCAAAACTGCGGTAGAATGCCCCGCCAACACCGTATTTAAATAGCGGAAAGCCTGAGATAATTAGCCCGACAAAAACAAGAATCAAAATAAAACTGTGAGAGCGAATCCATTTAATAACAATCATTATTCATCTAAAGGCCGGCGGTGAAATATTCTATAAAAGCAAATTTCTTAAAAGGTTTCTCCATATATTTATTAATAAATTTTGTAACAAAAGGAATATTTATTGGCATCAGAAGACTATAGTCATGCTTTATTACTTTCATTCCGGCCTTATTCAGTATATTCTCAATTTCCTTAAAACTTATTCTATTATGTGGGCCCTCCGGCATTTTCCAGCCAAAAAAATTATAAACAGTTTCCACAGGAATCCAGATAGGATTCATCATTGTGCAAATAAATAAGGAGTTCTTTTTCATACATTTAGATATTTTCCTAAAGATTACCAAGGGGCTCTCAAGATGCTCGATTACATCAGACATAAATATGTAGTCAAAACGTTTTTCGGGCCAATTTGTTGAAAATTCGAGATTTTTATTGACCCTATACTTAAACTTGGCAATATTAATCATTTTACTGCTGATATCCAAACCGTATCCTTTGACTGGAGAAAGGCTTGCCAAAATGTCCCCGGTTCCACACCCAACTTCAAAAACTTTTCTTTCCGGGGGTATCAATCTCTTCAAAAGTTTTTTTAGACTAGAATAATGTAAGCTACGCTTTTTTGTATAGCGGTCATAATCTTTAGCGATCTCATCAAAATGTTTTTCTACGGGCGTTGAAGTCATTATTTTAATTTCGTATTAGATCTGACAATACTCCCTGCGGGAACTATCGAGTTATCAGGTATATTTGCGCCTTTTAGAATAAAACAGTTAGCTCCTATAAAGACATTTTTGCCTATTGAAATTGGTCTCGATCGAATATTGCGTAAATCATATCTCCTATTAGAAGATTCTATTGGATGAAAGTCCGTATCTATTATTGTAGTGTTCGCACCTATTAGTGTCCCGTTACCAATTTCAATTTTAGTCGCGGATACAATTGATCCTCCACTCATTCCCACATCGTTCCCAATGGCAACTTTTGCGGAGCGGCTCCATGTACAAATAATGGTTGGGTGATTAATACCCAATGGGTTGCAATCCCACCAGTTTCTATTTTCAAATCTTTTACCGATCAGAATCTCACTTCCTGCGAACTTGTAAATTTTCGGAAAACCATAAAATTTGAATCCTTTCTGAATCTTAACTCCACATAAGATATTTAGATAGAGCCATGTTAATGGATACAGAAACAACATTCTAAGTTCAAAGACAGCCTTCCACGGCGTATCTACTGATTTTTTAAAGTAATTCATATCAGTAACCTAAAAATTGACGCGAGGTTATTGTAACATCGGCCCTACCAGAATATGAAATATTGTTAACAAGTGAAGGATAAAATACTTCAAAGAAGTTGTTTATCGATAATGCAGTCTTTACAAGTAGGGTCGGTGACCAAGGCAAGGACGCGTCTTCCTTGGTATCGGAAAAGACAATTTTTTTAGTTGCCAAATATTCGCCCTTGGCATTAAAAAATTCAAACACTCTTTTTGATATTAATTCATCTTGGGTAATCCAGTTTGTTTGAACGGTAAATCTTAAAGTTAGAATTGATGTCACCGTCCAAGCTGCAAGAAAAAGAATAACGAAAAATTTATTTATTTTCGACGTCGACAGTAGGTATCCGATCCTAAACACAACTCCGATAAGGGGAAGGGTTAGATAAAAGGAAAACTTATGTTCGGGTAAAAAGATAACTGGTAATAGACTTGTCAAAAACCAGGCTATGCAAAAGACTGAAACCAAATCACGTTGTGCCATATAATTTTTTGTTTTTTGTAACAAAGCCTTAATAAGTACAGTCGCCAACAGAGCGCCTTGAACAAAAAATGATATGAAAATAGGCATTATTTGATCTTTCCAATATAGAAACAGATTGGGATTCACTTTTAAACCTGAGCCTATAAAATCTATTAGCGATTCAGGAATGTTAAGAGACCAAAGCAAGTACCAGAACGAGGTGTTAAGGACTCTTTTTACTGAAAAGTCCCAGATATAGCTATCTCCAGAAGCAAAGCCATACCAACGAAACCTGACCAATAAATATATAAAAAGGCACGTTACGAAGGGAGTAAGAATTATTAACAACTTCTTAACATCTGGAATCTCGCGCTTCTGACTCTTTTGAAAAAAGTAAATCAAGGTTAATAAGATCGGGGTTACAACAGCAGTCTCTTTCGACAACAGTGCCAGAACAAAAAAAATAAAACTTAGGAAATTTTTTTTACTGAGAAATGCTAAAGAACTTAAAAGTACAAAAAAGGTTACTCCAATCTCCTGAAAAGTAGCAAGGTAATAAAAATGCCCAAAATGTGTCGCGCTTGCCGAATATAGAAATGCCGAAATCAAGGCAATTTCCTGATTTTTAAAAAGGACCAACGCTAAACGGTAAATTAAATAGATGATCGCAAAGAAAAAAATGAAAGTTACTATATGTAATGGCAACGGAGATAAATTAAAAAACTTTGTTGAAATAAAATAAAAGACCTGGGTTGTTAAAGGCCTATACATACCGAAACCGTCCGGCCCTTTGATTAAATTAAAAAAATTTAAAAAGTCCCCAAACGACTTTGCCTGCGCTGTTTTCAAAAAGAAAAAGTCGTCATTTGTAAAAAAAACAAATAATGATGGATAAAAAATTACGAATGACACAAAAAAAGTAAATAATAAATATTTATATTTCTTCAAAAAGTCTTTCATACAAACCTTCCAACCAGCATCCTTCCGAGATTATTAAATCGGTGTAATGTGAGGATTATAGGATTTTTCGTATATTTGTTTACAATCCTCCAGTCCTCAGCCAAAAGAATATTAAACATCCTCTTTGTTTTTGTTGACGGTTCTATTCTAAATCTTGCAACGAGTTTATTAACAACCACAGGCATTTTGATATTACCGAACCTTAGCCAGAGGTCGTATTCTGTAATAAAGTCCGACGTTCCAGTAAACGGTCCGTACTTTTCGTACGCTTTTCTAGTAAAAAAAACGGAAGGTTGCATAAGATAATTTGTACTCAATAATAATGGGAAACTGGAAATGTTCAGTAGTAAGTTTTTGTACCAGGTGACTATCCGTGCAATTTCTATATTATCCTCGTTAACAACAATTCCTCTCCCGGAAAACCATAGAGAGTTTGAGTTTACACGATAAGATTCAGAAATCGCCGCAAATGCCCCGGGTTCGTAAGTGTCGTCAGCATTTATAAATGTCAGAATATCACCTTTCGCTTTGTTTAAGCCTTTATTAACAGCATCTAATTGCCCATTATCTTCTTTTGATTCCCAAAACATTGAATACCTTTTAGAAAACCTTTTTATTATTTCAACCGTTCCGTCAGTTGAACCTCCGTCTTGAATAATCACTTCCAGGTTTGGATATTTTTGTTCAAATATGGAATCCAGGGTTGAGCCGATATACTTAATTTTGTTAAAAGAGGGAATAACTACCGATATCTTTGGGGTCATTTATTTCTTCTTGAGAGCCTGCTTTCTGACCAATTCCTCCAATTTTCTCTCGTTTCTTTTTGTTCTTACATAGGCACTGGAAACAATTGAAATAACAAAAATGAAACCCGCGATAGTCATAAGATCAAACACACGGGCAACCAAAAAAGTACTTGCAAAGGTTTGCAGAAGTTCCGGAAAAATTACAACTATTATCGTAAAAGCCCAAATAAGCAGCCAGATGCTTACTTCCATCCCATTTAATTCACCCCGCTTGTAATTTAAAAGTGCAAAGTAGATCATAGTAAATGCAAATAGTGTTGCTATAATCTGTAAACCGATGATCATATGGTTAACCTCCATTTTACAACTTCTCCAAGTATTCCAAAAGCATCTAACAACGTTACACCTTTGGCCTTGTCATGATATACAGTCCCGACAGGAACCTCAAAGTGTTTAACTTTGAATTTTCCAACCCTAGCCACGATCTCCGTTTCAACTCCATAACCGTTTGATTCCCATTTAACTTGCTGATACCCTTTCTTAGTTAGACCCTTAAAGCCACATATCGAGTCTGAGACATATACCCCAAAAAGAAGTCCAATAACAACAGAGGCAATTTTATTCCCCAGATAGCGGACCAAAGGTACACCCATATTCAAATTTCTTGAACCGAATATTACACCGTACTTACGGGATTTTAAGACTTGGATAAATCGCGGCAGATCTGAAGCCAGATGTTGCCCGTCGGAATCCATAAATATAATCGCGTCGGCACCATTGCCGAATGCATATTCTGCGCCGGTTTTAAGGGCTGCGCCCTTGCCCAAATTTACTTTGTGGGATAACAAAGTAATATTCGTAGCCTTTAATCCATGCACAATCTTACCGGAACCGTCTGTCGACCCATCATCAACAACTACAATTGGCAATTTATATTTGGAGATTTCTTTCAAAACTGAAGCGATGTGCCTTCTCTCATTATAAAGCGGCATTACTATAGACAATTTCATTTGAAGTTATTTAAATACCATTCAATGGTTTTTTTGAGCCCTTTTTCAAAGCTCATTTTGGCCACAAACCCAAACTCTGCCTTGGCTTTACCCACGTCTAACATTCTTCTCGGCTGCCCGTCTGGCTTTGTCTTATCCCAAACAATTCTTCCTTTATATCCGGACAACTTTTTAATCAAAACCGCCAACTGCTTGATTGTTATTTCAAAACCAGCCCCGAGATTCACGGGATCCGCCTTATTGTAACTTTCCGCAGCCTTTATGATACCGATGGCAGCGTCTTCCACGTACAAAAACTCACGAGAGGGTTTACCTGTTCCCCAAACAACAACTTCTTTTAAGTTCTTGGCTTTCGCTTCAACAAATTTCTTAATTAGAGCCGGAATAACGTGTGAAGACTTTGGGTCAAAATTGTCACCCGGGCCATACAAGTTTACGGGAAGAAGAAATATGGCATTAAAATTATATTGCTGCCTGTATGCTTGGGCCTGCACGAGCTGCATTTTTTTGGCAAGGCCATAAGGGGCGTTTGTTTCCTCAGGGTATCCCATCCACAAATTCTTTTCTTTGAACGGAACGGGCGTGAACTTAGGATAGGCGCAAATGGTTCCAAGCGCAACATATTTTCTAACTTTGTTAATGTGGGCTGCCTTCATCATAAAAGCACCCATTAAAATATTGTCATCAAACAAATCCGCAGGAAAATCCCTATTGAATCCAATTCCTCCAACTTTGGCCGCTAGATGAATAACAATATCTGTGCCTTTGGTAGCTTTTAGGCAATCTTCATACTGTCGTAGGTCATACTTATCGACATCCGCAATCCTAATGAGCCGGGGATGCCTTTCCCTGAGTTTAGATATTAAGTGAGTTCCCAAGAAGCCACGTCCACCAGTAATCAAAACTCTCATACCTCTCCAAAAATCCTTTGCCATTTTTTAAGAAATCCAGTAGCCGCGGGCAAAGAGGCTAAAGGAAATTACTAGAAGTATAAATGAAAATAAGCAAAAAGCAAAAAGCTGCATTCTTGACTTACCAGCATGCTGCGCCACCAGAAAGTAAAACGGGAAGATAATAAGTACATATCTTGGCATTGACGAAAAACTTCCAAGGAAAGTTGGCGTCAAATAGGCTAAAAAGGCGAATACGGCATAGCTTAATCTGGTGGTAAAGAGCATAACTATAGTAAGAATAAGATAAATAATACCAGCTCCAAATTCCAAAACTGTAAAAAAGATACCCGGAAAATAAGTATAATTCAGGTTTGGAAATATCTTAAACACATATCTATACAATATCTGAGGAATTAAAATAACATGACTGGATCTGTGCTCCCCGATTAAAACCTGTTGATCAAAAAAAGCAAATGCATCGTTAATCTGATTTTTAAGATAGTACATGTAGCTAATGAGTCCGAGCGGCGCAAACAAAGTTGTCAACGGAAATTTATTCAAACTAACTTTTCGTTTACTATTTTGTAAATACCATTCAACTATCAATGCAGGGAAGATGAATATTCCGACCGGTCTTGCCGCTGACATAAAAAGTCCCAAGACCCCTGCCGGGACAAATTTTGATTTTCGCGCAAAATAAAAGCTCCAAGCCAGTAGCGCAAAGAAAAGACTTTCGGTATACACTGTTGCAAAATAAAATGAGGTCGGAAAAAGCAAAAGTAAAACCATAGATAGACGCGCTATTTTCCCTGAAAAATCAATCCTCAGGAGCTTCCAGAAACCAAAAAGTGCCACCAGAAATGACAAATTTGAAATTAAATTGCCAGCTAAATTAAGCGCATACAAGCTTCCCCCCAAGATTCCACCGATGAATTTTATTAGTAGTGGGTAAAGTGGGAAAAACGTGTATTCCCCAAAACCATATCCGTTTTGGGCGATTGAAGTATAATGTTGACCATCAAAGTTACTCCAAGCCCAAAAGAACGGACTAGATAGGTAGTTTCCTAACCCGCCTCCTAGGAAATTTGGTTGAAGATGGACAAATTTAATTGCAAGAAACAAAATTCCAAATAATCCAAGTCTCCAAACTAAAAATGCTAAAAAGATAAATTTAATTTCCTGCTTGCTCATATATCTCCGAGGTTTCTTTTGCGGTTTTCTCCCAAGAGTATTTCCGCAGAGGACTTTTATTCCTATTTGGATACAATATCCCTTTTGCAAGCGACTTTGGGTCATTTGCATCCACGTAATCAAAGCCGTCCCCAAGTATTTCCACTAGACATTGTGTCTTTGTAGCTACAATTGGAGCACCCGAGGCCAATGCTTCCAAAACCGGCAACCCAAAACCCTCATACAACGACGGTTGAACGTAAACAGATGCCAGGTTATAAATTTTCACCAAGTCTCCATCCGAAACAAAGCCCAAACGGATTACGGGAGACCAATCCAAACCTTTTAGGTGATATAGTTCCGCATGACCAAGATTAGCATTATCTATCTCGGCCGCTTGTTTTCCCGCAACAACAAGGGGTACTTTAGCAATCTTACACGCTTTGATCAGATTAGGGATATTCTTATTATAATTTACATCCCCTACATAGAGAGCAAACCGATCTGGAAGACCAAACCGCCTCTTAATCTCTAACTCCCAGTTTCCAATTTCCAACTTTTTGAATATTGAGCTCGGCGCAAGATATGTCACATAAACTTTCTTGGGATTCACTCCAAAAAACCTGCAAATATCCTTCTTCGAAGTCTCGGAGATAGTGATAATTGCATCTATGTTCTTATTTATTAAATACTTGTTTATCAAAAGCCTGATTCCTCCCTTAACGCCCGGCGGGTAGTGTTTTGGATAAATTAGGGGAATAAGGTCATAGATTGATAAGACAAATTTTGTATTTTTGGGCTTGGAAAATGGCACCGAAATAAAAAAAGGGTGAAAGCGGGTGAGATGGACAACATCGTACTTACCCAAATTTTCTTTTAACACATCAACTCCATCCATTTTTAGAGCTCTGAGAAGCTCGCGCGTATATGTACCAATTCCTCTTATAGAGTCTCCGCTTGTGAGGGGTCCTGAATCGATAGCAATCTTAAGCATCCTTAAATTATACAGCCAATAAGACTATCTTTAATACTCTACCCTTACATCATGGAGCCAAAGTTTAGGAGGCCTAGTTAGCATAAATATAAGAACATCGGCCAAATCTTGAGGATCAATAAACTTTTCTTGCTCAAAATGCTCACCCGTCTTTTTGAACATTTCGGTATTTGTTCCTCCCTGATAAAGCGCCGACACTCTAATATTCGAGCCTTTTAAGTCTTCCTTAAGAACGTCTGTAAAACCCCTTACTCCCCATTTTGAGGCAGTATATATTGTTTGACCGGGTTGTGAAGTTATACCCGATCTTGAAGAATCGTTGATAATAATAGCCTCGTCTTGACGCTTAAGTATAGGTAAAGCAAAATGCGTAACGTACATCATCCCTTTCAAGTTGATATCAACAACATGATCAATTTCTTCAATGGAAACGTCCTCGATAAGGTTTAACTTCTGCCAAATACCCGCGATGTTAAGTAAAATCTGAACTTCATTAAAGTCTACCTCGATTTGCCTAATTGTATCTTCAACTTGCCCGCTATCCGAAATATCACAAACGTAAGTGTTTACCTTTGGGGATCCAAGCTCTAGACATTTATCTTTAACTTGGTCAAGCCTTTTATTATTCCTTGCGACTAGAGCCAAAGAAACACTCTGCTTTGCCAATTTAAGAGCAACCTGTTTTCCGATTCCGTCGCTAGCTCCGGTGACAACCGCTACCTTTCCTTTTAGATCCATCGGTTTATTCTACTCCTTGTTTGTTAAATATTTAAAGTAGGCAATAGGAAAATGAGAGGCGGAGAAAAAAGCCCACAAAAATCCGGGAATTCCGTCGAGTATGCCTTTATGTCGCAAGAAAATATTGAAAAAAGTATAAACAGGCATAATAAGTGCCTGATAGATAAATGAAAAGAGACTCTTTGATTCTTTTTTATCCAACAATTCCTTTGCCCGGAGGTCCGTATAGCGGTTTAGCCTTGCCAAATAGCGTTTTAGGGTCGGTGAGTCGTAGTGCTCCAAATCATTAAATAGCCATGAAACTTCTCCGTCTATTTGAATTTGCTCATGAACAGACTTCTGGGGAAATCTGGCTTTACCGTTTTTAACTAGTCTAATCACACCATCCGGGTAAACTCCTCCATACCTAAGTGGGTGACCTAAAAACATATTCAGTCTCGGTATAAAGAAAGCAACAACTTCACCCGTTTCTTTACCAATTTCACCGTCTCGCTCTTCGATTAATTTTTGGTGTTTTTTAAAGTGCCGCATTTCACGGATATCAACATCAAAGCGCTTTTTGATATCCAGATCGGACATATTTATTACTTCCCCAATCTCCTTACCTAACGCTACCGTGACCACTTCGTCCGCGTCCAGTTGAAGTATCCATTCACCTTTCGCTTTTTCCAAGGCTTTTTGTTTGGTTATATGGAAAATGGGATGATGTTGCTCCAGAAAAACTTTTGCTCCAAGTTTTTCCGCAATTTCTCTTGTTTTATCAGTCGAATATTCATCAACTACAATTACTTCATCAGCAATTGATTTGATGGACGCCAAGCACCTGCCGATATTTCCTTCTTCATTTCTTGTTGCGAGAACAACGCTAAGTTTCATCTTTAATTTTGCACTAGATCAAAGTATTCAAATCCATTGGTTCCGTAAATCCGCTGAATTATGTTAGCCGATTGTGGAATTTCCTCAGGAGTTCCGACTATAAGGCTATTTGGATAGTTATTTTGAAGAGAGTTGAAATCAATCTGGCCAAAATGGTATTTATCAAAATCTGCGACTGTTGAAAATCCAAACTCGTCGCGCGAAGTTAGCGTATGACTAAACTGAAATTTTTGGGGAGGGTATTTCATATAAAAAAGAAAAAGGATGTAAGGCTGATCATATCTTGCTGTAATGAATATATCCTTGTATTGTGATTGGTTTTGAGAAACATAAGAGACAAGCTCTTTGACCCCGTATTGGGAGGAATAGGGATAGATTTTACTCATGTGTGTGTAATACATATTTAAATACCTCCCAAAATTCCAAAGAATTAGGACTACTATTAAAGCATATCCCACAACTTTAAATTTCTTTTGCTCATCTAACCAATAAAAAAGGCTGCTAAGGCCAAACGCACTAATTATAGTCAGGGGAATCACCATGTTTTCCGATCTTAGGGCGTTTGGGGACTGGAATGTTAAAGCAGACGCAACCGGCGCGATCAGCAACCACGAGATGATAAATTTCCAGCCCTTGTCAAATTTTTTCGAAAGAAAAATAAAACCGACTACTAAGAAAATCGTGTCAAACAAATACATCTCCCCTGTTTCAGGAACTTTATTTCGTTCAATAGAGTCCCCCGACATAAACAAAAATTCCCCATTAAAATGGGACGCCCAATTCTCCGCAAAGACCAGTCCATAATTTACAGCCTTGTTGTGAATGAGTTTGGCTGCGATATTATTAATATTAGTGTATTCACCCCGTTGTTCATTTATCCGGTTTAGTGGTCCCTGATCGGCAAAAAGACCAACACCTGCAACTCTGGAGAGTGCACCCGGAGAAAGCAAATCCAGAACCAATGGGATAAGAAGCAGAGCGCTTACAACTACAAAAATTAAGTAAGGCTTAAAGTTCTTATATATTGTTTTTCCGTTAATAATTATTATTGATAGACCTAGAAGCGGTATGATTACACGTACCGCGTGATATGTATAAAGTGAGGCAACTAAAAATATGGAAGAAAAAATAAGATTGAATAATTTTTTCCGGCCTTCCGGTCCATCAAAAGTCTTAAAAAAGAAAATCATACCGGTTAAAAGAAAAAATGTGGCCGTATTTACTTCCCAGCCTCCCCTACTAAATTGTATGTGCCAAGGAGAAATCGCAAGAAAAAGTGCCGAAAGATACGCAAATCTTTTGTCCTTAAAAAGTTCTTTAACCAAAAAATAAATCATTAGAACCGACAATGTTCCAAACAAAGCTCCGGGAATTCTTACTGACCATTCGTTAAGGTCAAGCAATTTCACGAAAGGTAGATCCAAATAGACATAAAGGCCTGGTTTGTAATCATTAAATGATTGAAAAGTGAGCGGCCATGGGTGTCCATGCTGGTCCATGCCGGTTTGTATCAATGAATAGGCATCATAGCCATTTGAGGCTTCATCCGCATTCAATGCAGGGTAAGTATTTAGCCTATAAAACCTCAGGGCAAAAGCCAATATTACTATTAATATTAGGAAAATCTTAGTTTTCATTTGATTTCAATCATATCAAAAGCCACATCCCTACCGTTTAAATATTTTATTTCATGGACTACCTGAAAGTCTTTAGAGTTACTTAGTATTTCCGGAGGGATACTCGCAGGACTCAATACAACCAAAGTGCTATGTGCGTTTTTGAGTTGGCTCCAGTCTATTTGCTTAAATTGAATGTTATCAAGCCTTGTTTCAAACCCCACATCGCCAAGATATTGACTGCTAACTAAATTTGCTTGCTTCTGGTATTTAAAGGCATTGTATTTCTGAGGCTGCGTCTTTGCGTCGTAAAATAGAAAATAAATATAAGGTTGATTAAACGATTGCTCAAAAACTATTGTTTTATATTTGAATTCGACAGGCGTTATGTAGTTTACGGCTTCACGGTAGCCATACCTCCAAAAACTTGAATTATGGGCAGGGAGATGAACAAAATAAGCATCTAAGAAATAAATAAAACTAAAAATATAGATGCCAACAAATAATGCATAGTATGTAATCGAGATTCTTTGTTTTGAAATCCATTCCACAGAAGCCGATATACCTATAGAAATTGCCAGGATAATCGGAATGGATGCATTCAGTGATCGCACCGCATTTGTCTGATCACGAGAGATCGCTGCTGAAAGCGGCGCCAGAAGCAACCACAAAAATATAAATAGCGTTCCTTTTGACATTTTGTTTTTAAAAAGAGCGTACAAGCCAATTGGAAGAGTTAATAAATCTGCCAATAATAAAACACCTTGATATGGTGCTG
>JBGQJK010000025.1:0-12912 GCA_041499035.1 Patescibacteria group bacterium | reverse complement strand
GTAACTATTTTTGGCAGGACCAGGATAGCCACCATCAGAGCAACTATCAAAACCGGAATAATTGCAAATACAAAGCCTCCGCTCTTTTTAATTATCACTAATTAAATCGTAGCACATTTACTGTACAATTCCGTCCGCCCCGACCACAATCCCCATATCGTCGCGGGTGTTTGCGTCCTCTGTGGGACCGTCGTCGTTGGGATTTGTATCAACAAAATAAAGAGTGTCGCCCGCTTTAAGAATAAATGTATGCGCCGTGTCACCTTCGGTCGCCTCAGACCCCACCGGAATTAAATCTGCTTGTATAGACCCGTCAGTCAGAGTTTTGGTTTTAAGGGTCCAACCGTTCATGACCGCCTTCGCGCTTTCGGAAACTACCCCGGGGTAAATTTGTACCGCCTGATCAAAAAAATTCGTATCCGAAAACTTCTGGCCCTTGATACTTGGGGGGCCTTGAGGTTTTTGAGTCTCGGTCCCTATGACCTGAACGGGTGGCTCAGGTGTTTTGTTCAAATTCTTTATTGCCCAAACAGCGCTACCGCCGATCAGTAAAACCACAATGGCTAAAATGAAATAAGTTGTTGTACTTGAAGATTTCTTTTCAGAAGTCGTCTCTTCTACTTTTTCCTGCATCTCTGTGTTCTCCGTTTTTGAATCTTCGTTGTCCACTTGGTGATTAAAACAGCATAATCTGAGAGAGTGCTGAAAAAAAATTATTTTACACGCCCCAAATATTCTTTAGTTGTTGTGTCAATCAGTACTTTCTCCCCGGTTTTTATGAATATCGGAACCATAACTTCCATCCCTGTTTCCACTTTTACAAGTTTTTTAGGAGCATTAATTCTGTTGCCCGCAACTTCGTTGGGAGACTCTATAACTTTCAAGGTAACGTTTGGTGGAAGTGAAACCCCAATTGCAGCGTCTTTATACCAAAGCACCCAGCACTTGAGATTTGGAATTAAAAACCCTACCTGATCTTCGATTAAACTCATGGGGATATTTGCCTGATCGTAGGTCTTACTGTTCATAAAAACAATTTCATCCCCTGAGCGGTAAAGAAACTCCATTTCGCGCTTTTCCACATCAGCAACTTCAACTTGTTCGTTGGTTTTATAAGTAAACTCAATTGCCGCACCTGTTTCAACACTTTTATACTTCACACGCATCACGGCGGATCCTTTGCCGGGCGACATAAACTCGGTTTTTGTAACCAAATGGGGTTTGTCCTTAAAAATAAGGTACATGCCTTTTGTTATATTGCCAGCGTTTACGCTAATCATGATCGTGCCAATTATACGGCGAAAGCCCCTTAGAGGTCAAAAAGCTCATTGTCCGGGAAGAAAATCGTATCCGATACAGTTGGAGCGTCTGCAGCGAGCATCACAAGCCTGTCAATTCCAACCGCTATTCCCGATGATGCCGGCATCCCCTCTTTTAGAGCTTCGATAAAATCTTCATCAATCGGAAAATCTGTTTTACCCTGAGACTTCCGAAGTGCAAGATCTTTCCTAAACCGTTCATGCTGTAGTTTCCAATCTGTGAGTTCCGAAAAACAATTTCCAAGCTCCACTCCAGCCACAAAAACTTCAAATCTCTCGGCAAACCCTGGATCTTGCTTTTTCGGCCGGGCCAGCGACGCTTGGGAGATTGGATAATCATACAAAAATATAGGACGCTTAGTTTTTAAAATTTCTGGCTCTACCTCATTAAAGAGTGTTTTGTAAAAATCCTCATCTTTTATATCTTCTATAGCCTTATGTGCATACTTTTTGAAAGCCTCTTTAAATGTAATTCTTGGCCACGGTTTTTTGAGATCATAAACCTCCCCTTGATATCTAAGTTTCTCTTTGCCAACAATTTTCAAAAACAAGTCCTCAAAATCTTGCATTATGTCCATGTAATCGGCATTAACTCTGTACCACTCGAGAACGGAAAACTCAGGAGAATGAAGTCTAGAAACTTCTTCTTCGTTTCTGAAGGACCTGGTTATTTCAAAAAGGTTCCCCACCCCGGCAGAGAGAAGTTTCTTATGGGCATACTCGGGGCTACTTATTAAAAAGGCTCTTTTCCTAACTCCCTTAGAGGTTCGAAGTTCGGTCTCAAACACTTCCAGGTTTGGTTCAATTGAAGGAACAGGAACCATAATTGGCGTGAAGACTTCGTGGAAACCTTCTTTTTTGAAAAACTTGCGGATAGTTTGAATTACCTTTTCCCTCACAAAATAAGTTTTAAGGAGTTTCGGGTCCTTTTTGATCCTTTGCCAAGTCTTCATATCAAGGTATTATACATTTGTGAGAAAAAATATCATTGTCAGAAGAACCGGGAAAAAAGGCCGTGGGGTATTCGCTTTAAAAGATTTTAAGGCCGGGGAAATTGTGGAAAGCTGCCCGGTAATTAACATCACTCCAAAGGAGAGAAAACGGCTGGAAAAAACAATTTTCAACTTTTACATCTACCCGTGGCGCAGCACCCGGAGCGGCTGTCTGGCTTTGGGCTACGGGTCAATTTACAACCACTCCTTTAACCCAAACGCAGACTGGAAGCAAAACTTTAAAACCAACTCCATGGTATATAGAGCAATTAAACCAATTAAAAAAGGTGAGGAAGTTCTGGTTAACTATAACGGCGAACCTGACGACATGACTCCAATCCCCACCGACTGGTTTGAAGTGGAAAAATAAAAGGCTATTTTTTATTCCGGAGAGTCTGCCAAATAATAAAAATGAGGGCAATAATAAGAGCAGCCAAAATGCCGAAGTCGTCCCCTACCGCTTCTTTATCCGCATGTTCAATATAAATTGCATAGACCTTTATTAGCACAGCGATTCCAACTATCACAACCGAACCGATGGTTTTATTTAGCTTGTGGCCTGTTCTTCTATACCAGTAAATCGCCGCAAGCCCGAGAATGACCATGAGAATATCATCAACTTTGTCCTCCATGTCATGCTCCATAATAACTTCCCCAATGAGCGACAGGCCCAAGATTCCGATGAAGCTTGCTGTAAAGAAGTTAACCCGACGCGCTAAATCTTTCATATAAAACAATAAAAATAATTATACCAGAGGACTCAAGCTCCTATAGTCCCCCATTTGCCTATAACAAAATCAACCAGTTCCGGATTTCCGAAAAAACTAATCAAATGGCTCCGCGTTTCCGAAATAGTCCATGCCGGTTTGTAACTTCGCTCGCTCAAAAGTGCATCCGTCTTGTCCACAAGAGAAAGATTCTTTTGCTGCTCCACTTCTTCGAGCGTGAAGGGTCCGTACAAACTAAGATCGGGGTAGGGGTGCTCTTGATACCTATGATGGCCGATTATAATATTCGCAACCTTTGGCATAAAAGGTTTTACTACTTCATAACTGGTCACTACATGCTGTTCAACTATTTTCATTTCTTTTTCGCTAAGCTCCTTTTTTTCCAATATTTTATCGGGTACTAGCAACTTACCGATATCATGGAGCTCAGCTGCCCGCACAAGGTCCATCGTGTTAGTCATCCCCATACCCTTGTGCTTAGCAAGCTCGCCTGCAAGGAATTGAACCCTTTGTGTGTGGGGATAAATCTCATCCTTTGTTTTAAGAAGTTCCATCTGTTCTCTGAGCAGACCACTTTTCGGCTGAGCAGCGGCAATATATAAATAATTATTTTGTAGATCTTTTTGGGAAATCCGAGTAGCAAAATCCAGCATTTTTGAATTATATCAGAGCTGTCAAAATACTAAGAGATGTATTGCGAAGCTAATTTTTGCCATCGTCCCATGGGCTCATTAACTGGAAATAGTTTCCGTCGGGATCAGCAAAAGTTGCGATCCAGGCTTCCCCCATGTTATAAGGTTCGGCAATAACTTCCGCATCCAGCTTCTTGATCCGTTCAAACTCCTCTTTTACTTCTGATGTCTCAAAATTAATAATAACCCGCTCCGGATTTTTGCTTTTGCCTTTAACTTTGTCATGCGGGCCAAAAGATATAAATGTCTTGCCTACCAGCCAGCCAAAATAGCCGTTATCATCCATATCCGGCTTTTTATCGAAGACCTTACCGTAAAACTCACGAAGTTTTTTGGGATTTTCCGAAGAAACAAGAAGGGAGTTCAGATTAAGTTTTGCCATGAATTATTGTAACATAACCCTCAAAATTGTATAAATTAAGCCTTGAGAGTTGACATTTATAGTTCCTATAACATAATGTTATATATCTTTATAACTTAATGAGAAAACTGCTACTGCCTATCTTTTTACTGTTAATTCTTACGCTTCAGTCTCTACACTCCCCCCACAGAGTATTGGCTTCGCCCCCGGCTGATTTTCAAACCAGCCAAATTATAGGGTCCGGTCTTACAGAACCAACCGGTTTTGATATTGCACCTGACGGCAGGATCTTTATTCTGGAACGACTTGGGGCGGTTAGAATATATAAAAATGGTCAATTGCTTTCAACTCCGTTTGTAACATTGCCTTCGACAAACTTCGGGGATAAAGGGCTTATCGGCATTACTTTTGACCCCGACTTTGCAAATAACAAATGGGTTTATTTCTATTACTCAGCTTCTGACTCACTCAACCATGTTGTTAGATTTGATGCGACTAACGACACGGCAACCGGCTCTGCCGTTCAAATCTACCAAACTAATACCGTATCCCCTCAATATCACATTGGTGGAACAATTAGGTTTGGGTCGGACGGAAAATTATATCTTTCTATTGGAGATAACGGAACTCCGAGCAACTCCCAAAGTTTAGCTAACCCTTTTGGAAAAATTATAAGATTAAATAAGGACGGAACAATACCGGCAGATAATCCATTTGTCGGGCAAAGCGGAAAACTGCCGGAAATCTGGGCTTATGGGCTTAGAAACCCATTTCGTTTTCAGTTTGACTCCGTCACCGGAAGGCTGTACGAAGGTGATGTTGGTGCAAATACCTGGGAGGAAGTTAATCTGATTCAAAAAGGCAACAACTACGGTTGGCCAACCTGCGAAGGAACTTGTAATGTTAACGGCATGACAAATCCGATCTATACCTATAACCATAACGGAGGAAGTATGGCTATTAGCGGTGGGCCGGTTTATCAAGGGAACATGTTCCCTGCTTCCTATAAAGGCAACTATTTCTTCGGCGATTACGCGGCAGGTTTTATTAAAAGACTAACACTCGACGCAAACGGCAACATGACGGGGGTATCTGATTTTGATACAAATGCGGGAAGTGTTGTTGACTTTAAGGTTGCGACTGACGGATCTTTATATTACCTTACAATCTTCCCAGGTAACCTCTTCAGAGTTACCTACACCCTCGCCAACCAGTTCCCTACAGCCGTCGCCTCTTCCGATAAAACGGAGGGCCCGGAACCCTTGACAGTCAACTTCTCAAGCGCCGGAAGTTCCGATCCCGAAAACAAACCTCTGATATACGATTGGAATCTCGGAGACGGGACCCACAGTGCTCTAGCTAACCCCAGCAAAATCTATAACAATAAAGGCGCGTTTACGGTTATCTTAACTGTAAGTGACGGAGTCAATAGTGTACAGGCCGCCCCGATTATCATTCAGGCCGGTAAGCGCCCGGATATAACAATCACCTCTCCTACTGACGGAGCTACATATAAAGCCGGTGATTCTTTCAATTATAATGCCACAGGAACCGACGGTGGCGGAACGGCGTTACCCGATTCTGCTTTTACTACAGATATAATTTTTCATCACGGCACCCATATTCATCCTTTTTTGGGACCGCTCCAAAGTAGAAGCGGTACTTTTACCACAACTTTTTCCGGTGAGCCCTCTGCTGATACCTGGTATGAAGTAAGAGTAACAGGCAAGGACACGAATGGACTATTCACGACAAAATCTGTGTTTGTTTACCCGATTAAAGTTAATATCACCTACGATACCAGTCCTTCGGGCATAACGATTTTACTTGACGGACAGACAACAAATACTCCACTCAGCGTTGATCAAGTAGTGGGTTATCAACGGCAACTAACGGCACCAACTATAGGGGAACTGAATGGCAATATTTATCACTTTAAGTCGTGGTCCGACGGAGGCAAGCCAATCCACACAATTACAATCCCGGGGATAGGAACGACTTATACGGCAATTTATGAGCTATCCCCTCCTTTTAACGCCGAATACTACAACAATATGAATTTAACCGGCACTCCCGTGTTAACACGTCAGGATAAAAAAATAGACTTTACCTGGGTTTTTGGCTCGCCTGATCCGGCTGTCAACGCCGACCAGTTCTCTGTTAGGTGGAGCAAGCAACAATATTTTGTTGCCGGAAAGTACAAGTTTGTGATGACAGGAGACGATGGGGTTCGGCTCTATATCGATAATGTTTTGGTTATAGACAAGTGGATCAACCAATCAGCAACATCCTATGAACTAACCACAGATTTATCTGATGGCAACCACGCCATAAAAATGGAGTTTTACGACAATACGGAAGACGCTACAGCTATACTGACGTGGAGTTATGTTGGCGATATCTCCGTTGTCACACCGACCCCTACTCCTACACCGACTCCTATCCCTGTTTTGCCCCCGACCGGCAGTTATTCTGCCCAATATTGGAATACACCGGGCGCCGGATCTGCCCCCACAATTCCATTAAGCCCTCCTGCCCTAACAAGAATCGACAGTGATATTAATTTTGATTGGGGGCTAAACTCCTCCGGCACCGGCGTTAACACTGACCACTTTGTAGCAAGGTGGACAAAGTCGGATTTATTTGAGCAAGCAAATTATAGATTCACTGCCACAGCGGATGACGGGATACGCGTTTTTGTTGACGGGCAGGCTGTTATCGATGCCTGGAAAGACCAAAGTGTTACCACCTACACCAAAGATGTAAATATGACCGCCGGGAACCATACGCTGATTGTGGAATTTTATGACAATACGCAAGAGGCTGTTGCCAAATTCAGTTATGCAAAGTTTGCTCTGTCTTCACAAGTCAGCGGTCTTAAAGGTGAATATTACAACAATAAAGACTTCACCGCATTTGTTCTAAACAGGATCGATCCGACAGTTAATTTTAGCTGGGGAAGTGGTTCACCCAATGCAGCAATAGGCCCGGACACATTTTCGGTTCGCTGGACAGGACAAATCCAGCCTCAGTTCTCTCAAACGTATACTTTTTACACGTCAACTGATGACGGTGTAAGACTTTGGGTCAACGGCCAACTTTTAATCGATAAATGGATTGATCAAGGAACCAAGGAATGGAGCGGAACAATAAACCTTAGCACCGGACAAAAATACGATATTAAGATGGAATATTATGAAAATGGCGGAGGCGCAGTTGCACAAATCAGGTGGAGCAGCCCTTCAAGATCAAAACAGATAATTCCACAAGCCAACTTATTTACTGCTCCCTAAAGAGCCTACAATCAAACTATTTACTACATAGCCCTATTAGTTCCACACGGCTTTTCACAACCGAACTTTTACAAACCAAGTGCAGCCATAACCTCGCCTGCTGAATTGTATGTTCCTTCCGGTAAACCTTTGGCAAATTCTTTTTTATCTTCTTCAGAAAAATCGGATAATCCGTTGCATTCGGCCATAAGTTGCGCCCTTGTCGCAGGATATTTTTGATGGGTTTTAAGATGTTCAATTGCTTGTGTTTTATTAGTCATATTTTAGTCACCCCCTTTCAAAAAAGTTCCATTTAGAACTCGAATAGCACACTATAGCGACTCTTGTATCTATCCACAAGAAGCATTATCATGAACAGCAATATGGCCCACAGTCCTCATCACGAACACCTCATTAAAGAAATAGCGGAGCTTTTTAAACCGGTTCTGTCCAAGTCTCCTCAGGCAATTTACATTTATCTGGATGATGAGCACAAAATCTGCAACCAAAAGTTCGCCAAGATGCTTGGCTATAAATCTCCTCAAGAGTGGGTTGCTAACCTTTACCCCGTTAGTGATGTTGAAAAGAAAGACCAGCCAAAAGTCATAAAAGCCTATATGGGTGCCTCCCGCAAGTTTAAATCTTCAAGTCTTGAGGCAACTTTTGTCAAAAAAGACGGCCATAAAATAAAGACTAGTGTTATTATGACCCCCATTACATATCGTGGAGAGGTTTTTGTTATCCACTTCATCAGCGAAAAGAAATAATCAAGAATCTTTAATCAAACTCCATGTTGCATATTCCTGAGGGGTCAGCCTAAGTTTCTTTACCGATTTTCTGGCGTATGATCTTTCAAAATGCGGAACTAAAATGTCCCTTTCATAGGATTTTATTATTGCGGGGTGAATATAATATTCTCTGCATACTCTCTCGGTATTACCTAAATGGGTTGAAACTACCGTGACAACTTCAGAAATGTTAGTTTTGAGATCATTTTCGTCCTTTGCGTTTCCTTTTTTGTAAAGTGAGTCCCCCGCCATAACGCTTCCGCCCCAAGTTCGAAAATCTTTTGCGGAAAAGTCCGCTCCGGTATACATCTCAAGATAATCATTTACATTCTCTGAATCCACTACTTGTTTATTTCCGATATCATCCAAATATTGAAAAAGTTCATATCCCGGAATGTCCAGGCAAGCTCTTACATTTTTAGCCACTCTTTCATTTGTCACATCAAGGTCGTGATAAACCCCGCTTTTCCCTTCAAAACTAAATTTCAGAGTATTTCCTTTTACTTCTATATGTTTTTCGCGCATGGTCGTAAGTCCGTACGACTGGTTTTCCTCGGCAGATTCTTTATTCCCAACACGAATGAAGGTGTGCTCCAAAAGCCAAATTACAGTTGCAATAACGCGGTCTTTTGAAAGCCTTCGTTCGTTCATGTGGGCCTTTACCGCTTTCCGGAGTGTGGGGAGACGCTCGCCAAAGCTAATCATTTGATCAAATTTGTGTTCCTGATTACGCTTTATCCATTCGGGGTGATATATGTATTGTTTTCGTCCTTTGGCATCAATTCCTATTGCCTGAACATAGTCCCAAGGATCGGCGCTGACTACAACATCGCGCCAGCCGGGGGGAATTGCCAAGCCTTGTACACGCTTTCTCGCAGTCTTACCAATGCGCTTTCCCTTTTCATTAACAAAAATAAAATCCTCACCTTTTTTTAATCTACGCCAGGGAAGATCAGTATCTTTACGATAGTGAATTTGGGACACAATTACAGTGTATCAGTTTGGAGAAATCTATTTTTTCTTTTCGGCTTCTTCGTTCAATTTAACACGCGCTTTGACCAGTTTTTTAATTAGTGCTATGGGGAGTTTTTTGTCATGTGGAAAGCGGATTGTAGCCATGTGAGTTTCGTAATCTTTTAGTTCCTCTTTAAACATCTCCGTGATTGGAGGAGTCAAATAAACCCCAATGTGTTTTTTGAAGTAGGCAAAGTAAACCAATCTGCCTTTATAGCCATAATACGGCATGCCATAACTTATTTTTTCCAAAGCGTCGGGCGCAACCGATTTTATAGCTTTCCGGAGTTCCTTCAGTCTCCCCTGAACTTCCCCCGGCGCATTTGTAATGTATTCATCTACATCCCTTGGCTTTTTCATTCTTAAAGTATATCAGAGGCTGCAAACTTGACTTCTGGTGTTACTTAATACTAAAGTTAAGTTAGATGATCGCTTTCAAAAACGGAGTAGATTATTTTAAAAAGCATCCGGCATATCATGGAATTGTTCATGGTATTGGTGGAATAGGAGTGGGAATTCTTATCGCCTCACCCCTTGCGGGTATTCACCCGGTTCGTTGGGGTGTAGCCTTCATGGCAATCGCCTTACTTGGACATTTATACGCAGCCTCAAAGGGAAAAGGGTAATTTTTAAGGATTTGGGGACGGGGTTACCTCAACTTCAGTAACTTGCATATCTTTAAGCTTTCCATATCCACAATTCTCCGGGTCTGGTATCACAGTCCCATCAGTTGCCGTTACGCTTCCGGTTGTCGCATGGTAATGGGGACTATCGCAATCAGATCCGCGACCAACATAAAGTTGGCTAACCGGAATTTGCTTGCCATTGTACATAATGACTTGTACTTTAGGGGAAACTATTGAAGTATTTTTAGACGGGTGCCTTGTCAATATTAAAAACCCAACAATACCAAGGGCAATAAGTGTAGCAATTCCAAACGGACCTTTTGCAAAGCCAAGAATTCTCCCCGAGGCCGTCAGTTGACTTTGAACCGAGGGATTGCCGCTTGCCCCTTCATGTGCGAATTCCGCATCAATTCTTTCTACTTCGCTCTTGAGATTTTTAAAAGAATTTATGAAAAATAATAATGCTTTTTTCCGTTTTTTTCTTTCCTCAGTGTCCTCAGGAAGTCCTTCTGCCGAAAGCGCAATTATGTCCCCACTCTCAATCTTTTGCAGATTATCCAAAGCCTTAGAACAAATATCTAATTTTTCGTCCAGCTTGGGATGAAGACCTTTTAGTATCGTGCATACATGCTCAAATGTGCTTACGCTAATCGTCCCGCCTTGTAAAAGCTGGTACGCAGACTCCAGTTTCTCGTGAGCATCGGAAGTGATACGCATAGGCTTATTATATCAAAAGAGAATCTTGAGGCTAGTTGGCTCCACCTGATGGACAGTATCAGAACCTATATTGCCTACTAACTACTAAGTTGCTTTTTTTTTAAAAAAGGTTATAAATGAAAATATGAGTTCTGAATTAAATCAGATACAAGACGAAAATTTACGCTGGAGGGCTGGAGATTATGAGGCTGTCGGAGCGGGACTGTCTGCAATTTTTTTGGGTAGTGCCTTTTTCTTTCCAGAAACGAGAATGGTTTTTGCGACAGCTAGTGTGCTAACCGCTGGTATAGATATGGTCGTAATGGCAGGAAAAGCCGTGGCTAACAACACCCTTAATCAAATCGCTAGAGAGATTAATCACGAAGTGAGAATTTACCAAGCCGGTAAAAAGGCTCAACAAATAGGTGTAGATATAGATATAAACAAGATTGATTAGTAAAGTCACACAGCTCCACCTGATGGACGATATCAGAACCTATTTCAATTTATTGACTTGTTACTATTTGTGAAATTGTGTCCGGACCGCTTTTTGCCACACCCTGATATAGTCTATCTGGAAGTCGCTGGGGAAAATGGTAGCTGAGTTTGGAGAACCTGGCCAATTACCGCCCACTGCCAGATTGGCAACAAGATACATCTCTTTTGAAGGGATATTCGCCATGTTTGTATACTTATATCGCTGTACTCCGTCGATATACCACGTAACTACGTTCGGTTCCCAATCCACCGCAAAAGTATGCCAACCCGAAGAGAAATCAGGTCCGGTATAAGACTGAGTACTTTGCTGATGGACAGTCCAATCAGCTCCCCAATGAATTGTCATATATGATGTAAGCGGATCGCTCCCCAATATCTCCATAGCGTCTATTTCGGGCGGCCATGAATGGTCTTTGGGGATCATCCAAAAAGCCGGCCATATACCTGCCCCTTTGGGGACTTTGGCTCGCATTTCCGCATAACCATACCTATAGGAAAATTTTGGCGGAGTATTGACATCCGAGGTTAGTCTATCCGTGGTAATCATCCCCGACGTATAGTTGTATGTTTTACCATCCGATGCTACTATCGTCTGTTTTCTGGCAGTGAGACTTAAAATTCCTCCTGAAAGGCCTATGTTTTGTGGAAGATACCACTCGAGCTCCGCGTTCCCGGGATTCGTACACCCACTACTATTCCACCAATAACAGGGTGCCCATTTATTTGTATCGAGAGAAGTTCCCTCAAATTCATCCGAGAAAATTAAATTCCAACTCCCCGATTGTCCAACAGGAAGAACTGCAGCAAAGACTTCTTTAGTTTTAATACCTATAGATACTGTGACAAGTGCAAAAAGAAGAAGAAAAATATGTTTCTTCATATGGGCATACTCTTATAGTATACCGTTCCTTTGTGTCATCCAAGAAGAGTTTTTTAGAGCTACGGAACCCGCGCTCGAACCTATTTTATTACCTCTTCGATTTGTACTAATCGATTAATCCCTTTCCTTCCGCAAGTAGCACGCAGGCTTTCGCGATCCGGCTTTTATTTGCCTCTGGTTCCCTGGCTGAGTCTATCCAACTTACAAAGTCACGTCTAGCGGACGGCCCAAGATCCCTCCATGCTACCTTCGCTTTCGGATTGGTCTCGAGAGCTTTATAAAGATCGGTTGGGACTATTGTAAAGCAGCAAGGGCGCCTTTTCCCCGCTGTAAGCATCGAACAGGCTCTCTCAATCCGTCGTTTACGCGTCTCCGATTGTTTGGCCGCGTCTATCCAAATAATAAAATCCCAGCGCGCGAGTGGTGTGAGACTCCTCCACACCGCTTCTACTAAGGGAGCAGCCGCGAGGGCTTTGCGGAAATCCATTGGCACTTTGGGCTCTGATTTTTCTTTAACCGGATTATTATTCATAATCTAAATTAAACCGGAAAAAAGCAGAATCAAAACTACAGCCGTAATAGCTGCGAAGATACCAACGGTTTTAACAAATAAGTTAACTGCTTCTTTTTTCTTCCCTTCAATAAACAACTGAAGTGGTTGATAAAAAAACAGAAATGCCATTATTGCAACCGAAAGGGTGAGAAGCGAAAGAACGACAATCGGAGCAAAAAAGGTATTGTCAGGCTTGTTTTTTAATGACTGAGTTACGAAGGTCATAACCGTGACACCGAGGAAGATATACGCTGAAGCGCTCAGGGCATTAATAATAGGGTTCTTAGACATAAGTTGATTATACCAAACTTGCTCAACCTGATGAGCTGCATCAGAACCTATTACTATTTAAAAAATCTTTAGGACTTTTTCCGTATCTTAACGTTGTATTGTCCAAACGAGCTAGAATCGGGATTTAAATCTCGTGATGTAATAACTCTTTGAAAGTTAAAACCGTCTTTTACCAGAGAATGAATTAGGTCGATGTCATCAG
>JBGQJK010000024.1:0-14751 GCA_041499035.1 Patescibacteria group bacterium | reverse complement strand
GAAGAAAAGACTAACACCCCCCAAACCCCGCCTTCCCCCGAAACCCTTAATATTCAGTTAACTCTAGATAAACTTTAACTCTCACCCTCGGCAATATAACGGTGTTTACCCTGGTTCGGATCAAATGACCGTCTTCCTCTTTGAGCTCAAACGCTCTCAATAGATTACTTGGTTCCGTTCCCCAACCAACGGGGCCGATCATAACGAAATAGTGACTTACCTCTTTACCCTCGGGTGTTACAAATTTGAATACTGTTCCATGCGGAAGTTCGTCGGGATTACCGGTCACGACTATTCTTTCTTCCTCAACCATATACGGATTATATTCTGCAAGATCAAAAAATCAAACTTTCGGGAAAACCACAAAACCCATCTTCCCCCACTCCGTCGTGTCTTTTTGAATCATAAATCCGCGTCAACTTTTTTAGCCTGAAGTGAATACTTACGGAGTTTCAAGCACTTTATACAAAAACAGAGCTTGTGCAATTTTATATTCAACCGTTTCAGGCTTAATACTTTCCCAATCAATATCTTTTTCTGGCTCCATCCTAGCTAAGAATTTCATTCGTTCATCTTCGTCTTTACTATCATAGAAAATCCAGAAAGGATATTGCTTAGCCTCGCCCGAACCATGTGTAATGATAAAGTTATCCTCACTAACTTCCCCTGTAGCTGTTGTGAATTTAAGATCGACAGAAATTTCTGGGTCTTTAGCAGCAGTTTTTCCAAGCCTGATGTATCCCCCGCCTCGTAGTGGAATTTCGAGATGTTCATTAATAGTCTCTCCGAAATTATATGTATGGGTCGTAGGTAAAATATCGCGGTTCTCCCAAACTCCCTTAAACATTGGGTATGGTTTTTTAGCAACCAATTTCCAGTGCTCATCCATAATATATTTTTCCAATTTCTGCCCAAACTCATTCGACATATCCTATATTATATAATCCTTGTCAAGCGAATAGTAAAATAAGAAATCAAACCCCAGTTTCCCCCACCCCCTAGTTATTTTTTATACTTGAAGGCCATTACGTTTTTGGCTTTTTGGTCGGGATATGCCCAAGCTTTCTCAAACTTTTTGAATGGAACTATCGCGTTTTCGATCGGAGGCAAACCGGGATCATTTATGTAAAAATTACCCTTGTCGAAACCTGTTACAACCACAAAATGGCCTTCATACCCAACTTTATCTACAAACACTTTTGCATTTACATTGCAACAAACTAAATAACCTTTTTCTAAATACTTTTTTATGTCGGTAAGAGCCGGGAGTTTATCCTTTTTGCCAAACTCTTTTAAGAATTCCCCTGCAAGCCTCCTCTCCTGCTCCATATCACTGTTTTTAACTTGAATCGAGGCCGATTCTTTGCCATAGATTTCTTGTAAATAATCTTCTCCTTCCTCTGATAATCTTAAATAATCAAAATCTTCCAGATCAATTACATCAAAGCCCATCTTTTTTAAATTTATAAGTCCCTGCATTGGCCAAGTCCAAAGACCTTCCTTTTTGGCGGTCAGCCTATCCAGCTCATCCCAAGTAAAGTCTTTATCGGGAAGAAAGTATTTTAGAATCATGCGGATGGAAGCCTGAAAGCAATGAGTATTATCGGGAGTGTTCGCGTAAAAAGGGGTTTTAAACTTTATCACTGCACAATTATAGCAAACCCCCAAACCCCGCTTTCCCCCACCCCCTTCAGCTATTTGCAGAGAAGTCTATCTTCATATATTGCCCTTTCACTTGATGGAAAAGACCAATCTGGGGAGCTCTCAATCTTAATGCCACTGACCTGCTTAGCCAGTCTTCAAAATACGCAAATCCGGCATGCCGTACATCAGAATAAACATCTGAACCAATTTCAAATGTTAACAGTTTTGCAGCCAAATCCCTTTCATTAGGTTTTGGAAGAGGGTCTATATCCCTGATTGAAATTCTTAAATAGTCTTTTCCTAATTGTTGATAAATCTCACCCCTGTTAACCAGCAGACCCAAACTAACAGCTTGCTGCATCCAATTAGGCACAGCTCGGGCCACGTCCTCTATTTCCAAGCCCGTATCATTTGTGATTTTGAATGAATAATTTTCAACTGCCATGCGGCAAGATTATAACACCACCGCTTTGAAGCTCACCCCCTTCCCCCCAATGATTTATCTTTCCTTGGAATGTAAAAGCCTAATCTGACGAGCCTTGGAGCCATTTTCGTGTACGACAATTGTTTCGTAGCTTTCTCCACTTTTTAGAACCTTAAAAACCTTTAATTCTTTTTTTTCCATCATTTCTAAAATCGCGTCATTTGTAACCCTAATCCTACCCTCATTTAAATAAACCGTTGTGGAAGTGTCATCTGGTGCGCACTCAAATACAAATAACCTTTGCTTGCCTGTCGACACATAATCGACAACATACCCTACTCCGTCCCTAGGCCCAAATTTGCCGGTTAAATACCAATCCTGCTTTTTTGGATCATAATTCTGAAACATAAGCGGAGACATGGTTGCGATTATATAAAAAGCCCTTAACACTATCAACTCTTTCTTCAAATCCTCTCCATAGTCTCGTACCCTCCCGAGATTTGAACTTTACCGAAACGGATCTATAATGCAGGCATGGCAAGAATACTGGTTGTTGATGACTACCAACTCCAGAGAGAAATGTTTAGTAAAATTTTCAGCCTGGAAGGATACAACGTCGACGAGGCGGGTACCCTTGATGAAGGCCTAAGTAAGCTCGCAGAAAACTATTACGATACTATCGTTACAGACTGGCATCTCGGGTTCAGGGGGTCTACTAGAATTTATAGTGAAGAAATAGCAAGGAGGGCCGACAAAGCAGGTTCTTTAACCGTTATCCTGACCGGAACAGACGATTCAACGGGACGCTTGGCAAGTTTATTGGAGGAGCTGCCGAATGTGAGAAAAATAGATAAACCCGCTGCGGTCGAAAAAATCCTCAGATCAGTAGAAAGATAAAAATCAAATTTCCCCCGTTCCCCAAGTTACTTTTTTAAATCCGGAACGTTGTCGGATGCCTCCAAATACATATCAGCGGTCCTTTCACGCACCCGCCCGTTTACTGCTTCATTTCTCCCTCTGATTAAGGCTACTGCAATATTTATAAGCGCCTTGGATATTCCCTTCGGGCCTGTTCCTCTCGCGAGAAGCAGCTGGGCTCGTACCCTTTCTTCATCGGTAACCGTTACTTGAATACACGACTGTCCCTTTCGTATCCCTTCATCAACTTTAACTGATACTTTTTTTTCGATCATTGGCTAAGAGTTTTGCGTAGATATAAATTGAAGATAAAAAAACTTATCCGCTTTCCGGCCGTCTTCCGGCCCCAGCAGGACCGATTACCAAATGGGGCTCGTCGGTCAGTTCAACTGGAGTATGACCACCTTTTTTACGGAGTGGAACACCACTACCGTTTAGTGAGGCCATCAAGTCTAGATGATCCTCTACATTCGTACTACCCTTCCCTTTTGTTTGGCCCTCGACCACCTGACCTAATTCTTTCTTAATATTCGGACCAACTTTTACACGAGGGATACTGTCATTGTTGTTCTTCCAAAATTTAATCATAGAATCAATTTTACCAAATCCTGACAGTTATGGCAAATTTCTTGCCTCAGCTTTACTTTTTCTTCCCGGACACTTCCCTAGCTGCCTGGGACAGTGCCCCCGCGTATTTAATAACCTGGTCTGCGGGGGAGTTTACTTGAGGCTTCTAGGAGCACCCCCACAGAATCTTCCCTCAGAGTACCGACTATTTCCCTTTCCGAGGCGGAGCGTTTAAACTCAAGTTGGCCAAGAATATTCCCGTCTTTATCAAAAAACTCCACGCTCAAATAATATTTTTTCTTTTTACGGTCAAATTCCTCAATAATAGTGGCCGGACACTTTTCTACCATTTGGGAATTTTACACTTCCGGCCTCACAATTTCCACCCAAGACCCTTTTATCTGATCTTAGCTCTTGCTTCCTCAGTAAGGCCTTGGTTTAGCTTTCTCAACTGCTCATCATTCAACCCGAGCCCTCTAACTGCTGCATGAGCAACATCAAAGTTGGTTTCAGGGTTCAACATACTAATTTGCGCTGCCACAATCTCCGCTGCGCTAACTTCACCACTGGCATCTTCTTTTCTACCTGGTATTGCCATTTTTAATCACATCCTTTCCAAAACACACAATTTTGAAGTTTAACACGAAGGAAGAGTTCCTTCAATAAACAGTCTCTAGATATTTCTTTGCAAACTCATCCGCTTCCTTCTCCTGATGCCTGACTTCGGCCTTGCTTTGAACCCGGCCGATAGAATTCCTGTGTCCGAGTACAACATGGCCCACCTCATGAAGAACGGTCCAAATTATTTGCTGTTCGGGCTCATCCAAAAGTTCGTCGGTTAGAAAGATCAGATGCTCTCCTTTTTTTAACTCGTCGCCGCGGAGAGTAAATGCCCAACCATCCTCAAAAGAACTCACGAACCAGGTTGTTTCTGTTACCGACCTGATGATCCGCTCCGGAAGAAGAAGTAACGTGCGGCAAACTATCCTCTTCATATGTTTACTCCCGATTAATTTATGTCCGAATGCTTTCTGAATTTGGCTAATAGTCATATAGGAGCTATCTTACCAAATTTGGTATACTAAGCTAATGGCAACGCTCTTGGCCTCTGTCGCATTAGGCGTCCTTTTTGCCCTGTTTGCCACCCAAAATACGAGTCCGGTTACATTGAATTTTGGCGGCCGTACTCTTGCGAATATTCCAATATATCTCGCAATACTTATTCCCCTTCTTACCGGTCTTACCCTTGCGCTCCTATTCCATATAGTAAAAGGTTTGTCACAAAATTTAACCATCAGTGAACAGAAGGATCAGATGAAAAATCTCAAAAAAGAGCTTGCTGAAGTAACCAAAGACGCCCATAAATTCCAGCTGGAAAATACAAAACTTAAAACTGAAAACGGTAATCCAGAAGATGAGGATTCTATCTAATCATGCAGGGATTTCTACTCAAAATCTGGGGCGCCCTAAAACTTTCGAAAAATCTTCAACTCTTTTTTATGCGTAGAGTTAATGACCAATTTTTAGTAGGAGTTGTCGGAGTTTTTTTTGATGACAAAAAAAGAGTACTCTTGGTTAAACATTCATATAGGGGTGGGGGCAAGTGGAGACTTCCCGGAGGCTATGCTAAGGCTAAGGAGCACCCCAAGGAAGCAATTGAGCGCGAGGTCAAAGAAGAAACAGGTTTAATTGTAAGTGCCGACGAGAAGTTAAAAATCAGAACAGATAGAGATAACGCAAGGATCGAAATTATCTATGCCGGTGTTTATTTAGGAGGAGTCTTTACCCCAACCGCGGAAGTTACTGCGGCAAAACTCTTTAAATTTGATAATCTTCCGGTGCTTCCTGAGGATCAGCTCTTGTTTATAGAAAAGGCTCTAGCCCTCCCCGCCGCCGAGAATGTATAGGAGAACCCCAACGATAATTGCAATCACAAGGATATTAGAAAGCCCCGCGATTGCGATTATTCCAAGCGAAGATAAAAGCCAAATCAAAATAAATACTACCGCTATTTGCCTGAACGGGCTGGGCAAGGCTCCTACCAGCCAAATAAAGACGAGGAATATAAAAATATCCCAAAGGTTAAGCGATATCCCCATGAATCTGAATAGGATTATGTGAAGCGCCTGGAAAGGGCCATAACCAAGAAGCCAAAAGACAACGAGAAACAAAAGTATCGCCGTAAGCATCTGATAATTATAACATTCTTGGCCGTCAACGATTAAAAATTGATAGAGGAATAGCTTGTAGTATTGTAAGCAAGTTATCAGCACGAGCTGTTTGAACAGCGGTTTCTGTAGCGAGAGACTTTGAAACACGACCTATTTGCGGATAATGTTTTTCCAAATTTGCTCTTACAAATGCATTATCAGTAATTGGAAAAGGATCTCCCACTCTTAATGTTGAGCATTTGGATCCGATATCAGAAATTTCACCTTCACAACCATCACAATTTAATCGCAAACCTTTTTCTATCCGTAAATTTCTTACTGGGCATTCAACAGGCATAATTATTTGTAAACCCTTTTTTTGATCTTGCCAACCCCCAATCCGGGCGAATATTCGACCAGATATTCCATACCCGGAAACCATAAGGTATACTTGAACGTATGAAAAGAAATTTTGGAAATAGTTCCTGGCAAAAGGTAGCTCCTTGGTACAACCGAGTAACAGAACAGGGCCAAGGACATTATTATCATCAGCATGTTGTGATTCCCGGAGTCCTGAAACTTCTCGATTTGAAACCAAACTCAAGTGTATTGGATCTTGCCTGCGGAAACGGTGTTTTGGCAAAGTCCCTTCCAAAAGATGTTAAATATATGGGAGTAGATTTGTCCGTAAGTTTGGTTCAATTTGCCAAAAATGCAGACAAAAATGTTAATCATAGATACCTTGTTTCCGATGTTTCACGCTCCCTAACAATATCCGAAGTTTTCACGCACTCTACTATAATTCTTTCACTCCAGAATATAGAACATCCCGAGAGTGTTTTAAAGAATGCTTCCAAATTATTAATTGTAAATTCTAAATTGATAATTGTTTTAAATCACCCGGCTTTTAGGATTCCCCGGCAGTCTTCCTGGGGCATTGATGATGCCAGAAAGATACAATACAGACGGATTGATAAATATATGACTCCAATGAACATCCCAATTCTTATGAATCCATCCGATCCAAGGAGCCAACAAACCATAAGTTATCACTTCCCCATCTCGGACTACTCGAAAATGTTAAAAGAAGCCGGCTTTGTGATTGAATTGATTGAAGAGTGGACCAGCGACAAGGAGAGCGTAGGCAGCGCTCAACGCATGGAGAACCGCTCCCGCGCCGAAATTCCCCTATTCATGGCAATCGTGGCTATCAAAAAATAATGGAGCTTACAAATCAACCAGGTACAGAATCCCAAGCAAGTTTTAGCGTTGAAAAGGCCAGACAGGCCAGGAGAATTGAGACCTTTGTAAGTAATTATTCTGCCGATGTTAAAGGTTTAACCTACCCCGAACGGGTTAGATACAAGAAAGGGCTTAGGGATGTCCTTGGAGTGTCCAGCGAGAGGATGGAAATAAGAATGAAGGATCTTTTTCACCGCGATGGTAGCTTCAATGAGGACGAAATCAGAATATACGAAGATGAGCTCAGGGCGGGGAAAGAAGCCGGCCTCGCTGCACCCAACATCGCCCTCTTCACCCCAGATGAATGGATGAAAAAACTCCTTAAAACTAGTCCCGAGCGTTTTCAAGACATGTTCAAGGTTTATACAACCAAAGTAGCCGAAATGTGTAAAAGCGCCGGGGTTAGGCCAGCCAGGTTCCAGGTTATGAGTGAAGTAAATACCAATTTCCAAATAAAAATCGCGCCGGAAATAGTAATTAACCTTATAAACGACACCTCCGAAATATTTAGAAAGGAATTCCCGGTTTCGGAAAGCGAACCGAAAGTTAAAATAATGACAACCATTTCTACAGTTAACAACTGGAATTGGAAGAAATATGCAGAAAAGCTACTGTCCTCACCGGCTGGTGTCAGTCTCGACACAGTTGGATTCGACTACTACCCCACACTCGAAAACCTGGCCGGTATGCCTATACCTATTATAGGCAAAAAAGGTTTCGCAAGCACTAACCGCTACGAATGGATTGCGGAACAGAAATTATCGGGGATTCTCAAAGAAAAAGAGGTTGTTTTGGCAGAAATAGGCGCTCCGGAATTGATAGCCGGATCGGAAATGCAACGCTTCGGCTACGACCGGATAATTCAAACTCTGGATCATTTCTTTCTGAAATATGAGAAAAGAGGAATTCCCGCACACGACATTATTTCTTCTATCGGATTTTTTATGGCAGCCGATTGGCCCCAGGTGGTTAGCTATGTTCCCGGTGGCCCGGATGTTCACCCTTGGGCACTTATCCACAGAAATAAAAGTGGAGCTTGGGAACTCACAAGTGGTGGCCAGGTCTTGAAAAAACTTATCGATACCCGACTAAACCCGGCCCTCAATCCAAAGGCTAATCCGTAAACTTACTTTACGGTAATGTACGGCCTATTAGTTGAAGCCTCTTTAGAATTAAACCATAAGCCGTCTGCACTTCCCGAATCAATTCCGAATGAAACTATGTTGCCCTTGTTTGCCTTGACGTAATTAGTTATATCAATACTCTTCCAGGTATTCCCGCTACCCCCTACGAAACTTGTAACAAGTGTGGAAAGAGCCGGACGATTGGAATAGGTTATACCGGTTTCGGTCCAGCCGGTAATGGTTTGTTTGATATTCTCGGTACCGCCCGTACCGTTTGTAACTCTTATCATAAGTTGTGCGCTATTGACGGTCTTAGTAGCCAGACTTGTTAAATCGAATTTCATATACGTTAACTGAACCGGGGAACCGTCAACCTGCAGGGTGGAAGACGAACCAAAGTTAGAACCTGTTTTGCCGCTTTCATTTGTAACATATGAGTCGGCCGACGGGTAAAGAACCACAGAAACAGGGGTTGGAGTTGGCGCCGGTGTTGGAGTTTTTGTAGGCGTAGGAGTAGGCCTGGGGGTGGGGGTCCTCGTCGGTGTGGGTGTGGGGACAGGTGTATTAGTCGGCGTAGGAGTTGGAGCAGGCGTAGCAGTAGGTGTAGGGGCCGGAGCTCCAAAGGGCTGTTTATAAATAAGTACGCGAGAACGGTCCCCGTCCCCTACATACAAATTGCCATTTGTATCAAATGTAGCCGAAACTGCCATAGAATTATAATCGCTAAGGTAGCTATCCGGGGTTGAGGAATTTGTTAGCGGATTATTGTAAATTCCCGGGAACCATCCGCCGTTAGGGTCTGCTGTCCAATAAGGATTGTAGCCGATAACCATTCTATTTTGCGAGTCAAAAGCCGGCTGCCAAGTCGCAATGTTGGCTTTTATAAAACTGGCATCGGGAGCAAAAATGACACTGGAATTGTTTGTTGGAAATAGAGAGCCAGAAAATATAAGGAGTCTCATATTTCCCTGAATCTCAAGAGAGTGGTCCGAAACATATAGATTGCCCAATTTGTCAAAAGCAATGCTGCCCGGCAAGCACAGGCTGTTTGACAGTGCCCCTGTTATCGGCGCCCCACCCCGGTTACAAGAAATTCCCGTTAGGTCAGTTTGGCCCAGAATAACGTCTACCAATGGACTGGTCAGAGGTGTTCTGATTCTAAAAACCCTATTGGTTTGTGAATCGCTTACCCATAAATAGCTGTCATTGGGTGCCGGTATAAGTCCCCAAAATCCGATAGCCGGGTTACTTAGCGATATCTGTCCCCCACCGAGGGTATTAAACGGATACGAAAGATAAGTAGTTAAAGGTTTTTCTCCCATGGTTAGGGGAAGTGTATACATCTCAACCCGAATCGGCTTATCGTGCGGACCGCGTGCAACATATAGGTAGTTATTGCTTGCGGCAATTGAAAAAATTAATCCACCCGCCCCGTTAATACTATCTACTTTAGAGCCAAAATCTGTGACTTCAAGCACACCATCGGCGCTTTTACCGTTTGTAAGAGAGGTTGGATCGTTCCAAAACAAAATCCTGGCATTACTGTCTTGAACTACAAATTGGTTCCCCGCAATTACCACACCGGATCCGCCAAGAAGTCCTTTGCCGTCCCTGCTGTTTGTAACATTTAACCCGTTAAATAATTTCTTTGCTGGAATGTCGTAAGGCCCTCCCGCGGGATAATAAATAACATCATTACCATAATCCGCACCCGGTACACCTATATAATAATTCCCGCTTGAATCAACCCCGAGTGATCCGCTTGCGTTATTCACAACATTGCCATTCCCCGCTACTCCCAGGGTTCTGACTACAGCTTGGCTTGTTTCATCGATAAGGACAAAATCATGGTCAAATTTCCCGGCCACCCAGATAGCTCCTGGTTGGGTTGGGTCAAAGTCCAGTCCATCAACAAATGTTATATCGGGCCCGAACTTTTCACCCGCTACTCCGTTTGCCGGATTTTTATATCTAACTATGCGGCTGTTCTGATAGTCAGCAATGTAAACCCAGCCCGCCGGGTTAACTCTGACTGCAGCCGGAGCGCTAAGTTGGTTTAGACCGCTCCCTGCTCCGTTTGATGTAAAGTCGTTTTGCCCTAGTACCAGATCCGCGGTTTTTGAACCCGGGGGGAACCTAAGTACACGGTTATTTTTATTATCTACCACCCATAAATTACCACCGGAATCCACGTCCGCTCCTGCGGTCCAGTTGTTATTTCCGGTCCAGCCCATACAAAGAGTTGTTGCATCGGGCGAGCCTCCTTTATTGCACTGATTGCCGCTAAAATCGTTTTGTCCCCAAACTTCATCGGCTACAGTATCTGTATCCATGGGCCGCGTGTATTTGAGAACGCGGTTGTTTTCCATATCTGTAACGTATAGATCACCTTGCGGTGAAACATACATACTGGATGCATCTCCGTGCTCGGCAATACTAAGCTGCCCCACTGGCAGGTTGCATAGAGAGCTTGCGGAAGCGCTATTTTGACTTGGATAGTTTTGAAACCCTGAATCCCCATTGCAGGCAGACGAATTAAAATCGGGTTGCCCGATAACAATGTCGCCCTGGGCGCTACTCACCTGGCAATTGGGACTCTGACTTACGCAGTTGCCTACATCCTTAATTCCGATAATCCTGCTGTTACTGCCGTCATAAATATATAGATGATTTGGAGTAGCCGACCGGTCGACTATAACGCTTCTCGGGTAAAAGAATTTATTTGCAACTACACTATTTGGCACAACTTCGGCAAAGTTTGGTTTACCGATTACGGTGTCAGCCGTCAAATCTGCGGAAGTACCCCGCACGGGACCGGCGGCTTTGACGCTGATAAGCGAATTTATTGTGCCCAGGGTGTTATTCAGTATTGTTAAAGGAGAAATTAAAGAAGAGGAAAATAAATCCAAAAAAAGGCCTGTGGCGATGGTTATAAGGGCCAGAATATTAATAAAGCCCTTTTGCTGCATAAACATCCTGCTCCGCATAAGAAATTATTATCATAATTCCTATAGCAAATCAATAGAAGATTATTTTTTGGCTGGGAGACCAGGATTCGAACCTGAATAAACAGCTCCAAAGGCTGCTGTCCTACCGTTAGACGATCTCCCAATGAAGCTGTGAGCCCTCTGGGACTCGAACCCAGAACCATCACCTTAAAAGGGTGTTGCTCTACCATTGAGCTAAGGGCCCTGAAAACGTGTGACCCCACTGGGATTCGAACCCAGGTTACAGGGCTGAAAACCCCGTGTCCTAGGCCACTAGACGATAGGGCCATATCACAACGTACTCACGGATTTTACCATTTTGAGCTCCCAAATGCCAGGTTTAGAAGAACTTTTTCAGTAATTCGTCCCGTTTTTTGTCATTTCCCTCTCTATAAGCCAAAAATCTCAGGAATGAATCCGGCGCTTTTTTCCTCAAAATTGACAGAACCATTTGGGTAATTTCGACCGTCTTGATGTCTTCTTTCTTGAGTATGATAATATCACGTTCAATTTGGTTAGTAATCTTTTCCGCAATTTCCCCGATTGTTCCTCTGTCCACATTTTTTCTGTCCAAAAAAGAGTGGTAAACGGACGAATAAAGTTTGGCACGGCTAAATTTCTGGTGTTTGCCGGATTTTTTTACTACCACCAGATAGGATGGAATTATCTTCTCGTATGTTGTAAATACCCCGCCGCACTTTAGGCATTTCCTTCTTCTCCAGACTTGAGAGTTCTTGCTCGTAGATCTTGAGTTTGCAACTATCAACTGATTGCTTCCGCAGAATGGACAATACATATCAATATATTGACATAAAGAAGAATATTATCAAGACCTATTAATAAAATATCAGCCTCATATATTTATATTTGGCTTTATTTGTTGTCATTAACATGTCATATCAACATATGGATAGATATCCTACAAATAACTAAGAAAGGGGGTGAAAATAAATGGCGGAACACGAAACCCAAACCGAGTTTACAGTCCTCTACAGCTACATAAGCAGAAAACTGGCGGGGCCGGGAATAACCAAAGCCGAAATTGAGGAAATAAAAGGCCACCCGATCGGACATCAGAGTGTAGAGGGATTTATAAACATAAATCTTAGCGTGGGCAACTTCCAATGGCGGGGCGACCGGCTTGTAAATGCAGACCGGAAGTTTATTCTGGGGTTAACCAGGCAGGAAGAGGACAAGCTAAGACTTCTGGCAGAAAAGAATGGGGTTAGTGAAGTGGACTTTGTTAATCAGGAATTAGTCAAGATTTTAACAAATAGTTAATGCTCTATTAGAGCAACTCATAGGTATAAAGGGGGTGATAAAAATGGCAGAAAATGAAAGAACACTAACCACCATGCAGAAATCCGAAGTGCTTTTCTACAAGAAGTGAGAGACCGGGGAGGTCTAACAATTATGGAGGCCTTGGATTTGGAAGATCATAAACCGGAAATTAACTTCGGAACAGGATTTGACGCTATAGATGTTATAAACAAATTTTTAGCATTGGGGTTTATAGAATACCAAAGCGAAACGGGGAAATTTATCCGTTCGAAAGTTTGATATAATTCGCTGGTAATGGTCAAGCTAAATGCAAGAGAGCTGCGGAAAACCAAACCGGCGACCGGTGAACTAAAAACAATCAAGAGAAACCCAATCTATTTAGTGCTTGATGGGGTTATCGACACATACAATATTGGCTCTCTGTTTAGGCTGGCCGACGCGATTGCCGCAGAAAAGATATATATCTGCGGAGATACGGAGTATCCCCCGTCCTCCAGAATTCATAAGGCAGCTGTAGGAACGGAAGAATGGGTCCCCTGGGAAAAGAAAGAGAGCGCTACCGAAACAGTTAAAGAACTGAAGGGAAAGGGTGTGCAAATTATTGCAGTTGAGCAGTCCCCCGGCTCAATTCCCGCTTCCCTCCTAACCACCCGGATTGAATTCCCCTGTGCAATTGTTATCGGAAATGAAACAACCGGCATCTCGCAGGATGTGCTGGATGATTCGGATTTTATCGTCGAGCTCCCAATGTTTGGTGTAAATAAGTCATTCAATGTATGGGGTACAGCGGCGATAATAGCCTATAAAGCTATCGAGGCTCTAGTCAACAAACCCTATTTTCACAGGAAAAAGTAATTTCTCCAACAAAAAACCGCCTTTCGGCGGCTTGCGACACAACTTACTCCTATCTCGTAACTGAGATTACCGGCGTGGCTCCCCTTACCGACTCAGCCGTAGCAGTTACTGTAATCCTGCCGGAGGCATCTTTCACGATCGTATAGCCTGTTTGATATTCCAAAGTACAATCAGCAACCGCTGCGCCGTTTGTTGCCCCAGGATAGCCTACTACATCAGGATCAACCGGGAATAGCGAAACATAATTCGGAGAAAGCACTCCACAAATATCAGCTCCATTAGTCTTTTTGATCTCTTGAACATTCGCGGTTATACCTGCCGGTAGCAAGCCTTTATGGTCGGCTGCATACTGATGAACGGCATTAAGAATCGTATTCACATCATTGGTTCTGGCAGTATTATTAGCTTGAGCAAACTGTGCAGCCGGATTAATGGCGATTAAAACAATCGCAAGAAGAATTCCTAAAATTCCAATAACTACCAGAAGTTCAATAAGTGTAAAGCCTGAATATTTCTTGAGCATTAATTAACACTAAAACAGTTATACTTACGTGTCAAGTGGCATTTTTAAGTTCAATTTTAAATCACCTGCGGATTACAATTAAAACAATAAGACCGATTATGAGTACGGCAAAGACTCCGATAAGATAAGGCAGCATTTTGTTTTTGGGAACGGCATTTTGAGACGTTGCCAGAGTTTGCTCTTTTACCGTTCTCTCCCCGACCATGCTGGCGGCAACCGCAATGTCTTTTTTCGCCAGGATGCCCTGAGCAATGACTGCTGTTAAATCAGTCGCCGTAGTATATTCAGGAAAAACACTTGCCGGAACCAGCGTGCTTATCCCGAATCCTTTGTTCTCAAATGCATCAAATACTGTATCTATCAAATCTTGATTGGACCCAACCACTCTGGTGGTTGTAAGTGTTTTGTAAGTTTTGGAAACTACAGAGGAAAAAGGAATTGCATCTACAAACTCCTTTGTTTCCGTCTCGAGTCTCTCGGCAACTAAGGGACTGCCGGTAGCAAAATCCTTACTAAAGCAGACTCCTTCGGAAAGAACAAAAAAAAGCTGCGCAGGAATGAGTTTATTGTCCTGAATAAACTTAATTATGAGATTGTAGAGCGCGTCCCTGTCTTTGACGTCCAGATCGTGTACAAGATTTGCGGGAAATTCCAAATTGAGAATTGCACTACCGTCATACAGGTAAATATGATCGCGCGTTAAGAATAAAACTTCGTTTTTGCCTTCTGTTGCCATCTTAATTTAAGTCCTTCCAACTAACCGGTGTTAATACATTATTGCTGTATGTGGCTTTTACTTCAACCCTCTTTAAGTAACCAGAGTTCGTCGCGGTCGAATCTATGGTCAGCGTTGTTGTACCGCTAACCGTGGCGGTAACTATTCCGGTATCCAAACTGAAAGTCTCCCCTTTATAGTTCGGGTCCCTAAGAAGCTGAAGCAAGGCTTTCTCCGCCCCCGCTTCCGCCATAGACTGGGTGGCAAGGCCTTGTGAAATATTCGTTATCGAAAGCGAGTTTGTCGCGATAATAAACGCCG
>JBGQJK010000023.1:0-15463 GCA_041499035.1 Patescibacteria group bacterium | reverse complement strand
TTCAAACAGGTCGGCGGAAATCCGTGCTGCTTTCTCAGGTATCATTGGTGCCGGAATCGGTACAAGCTCTTATGCCGAAAGAGCGGCTATAAATTATGAAGGTCATGATATCAAAGTTGTTGACACATCAATCACCAATTTAGCAGGAAAAGGGATATACCATTACGACACGTCGGAGCTCGATAAAATAAGTGCAAATTCAGGTTTAATTCAAGAGCTTCTACTTTCGTATTTAAGACACATGGGGCAAATTACTGTGTAAGAATACTAACTTTGAGTGATTATTTTATCTTTAACTTGCAAAGTTATTCTTTTGAAAAGATAATTGACTTATGCAGGAAGAGGATAAGGTAATCGAAGAGAAAGACTTGAATGAAAAACAGATTGAAGACATTAATGAATATAAAAAAGTCATAGTCAAAAAACTGAACTCTTTTCTGGAAAAGTTGCCTAACGGGGCTCTCCTAAAAAATGCTGCTACGGGCGTTGAGTACAAAATCGCTAGAATCAGCCATCATACTTATAAAATTGACATATTAAGCGATCAGACCCTTAAAGGAATTGTAATCAGCGCCGATGAAGGCGTGATTGGGATTGAGATCAATAGGCCTGGCAAAATCCGCGACGAATATTTGGGGCTTATTGACTTAAACCCACAAGGCGGCGGAGAACCGTTAAAGGTTGACCCGCATAGAATTAAAATCCTGGGCAGTATCGAAAGCTTTAAGGTTAGACTTGATAAAATCATAGACGATATAATTAATTCAATCCCGTATACGGTTGGGTAATATGGAACAAAATAAAACTTACTTTTTTGGCTACGGGGCATATCGTGACGCCCAAAAAATCGGAAAAATCTTGGGGCATGTTCCCCCATCCTGTACCGGTGCCATTGTCGGCGGCTATTCTCTTTTCTACCAGACTCTTGAACAAATTCCTGCCCCGGCAGGCACTATATTGAAAAATGTCTGGGGATCGGACTTTAAAGCCTACACAATAAACCCGGGAGCCGGAATTGTAGCCGGGGTTCTCTGGGAAATTGACCAGACCGATTTAAACGCAATTAAAGAATGGGAATTTACGGGAACATGGCGAGAAATTATCAGCGTAAAGACTCAAACCTTTGACGGCCGCGAAGTCGAAGCCTTTACGGAAAAGGCAATAAACAGCGATGTTAACGAAGGTTTTTATGATGGGCTGAATTATCCCAACAATTTAAATCTGGAGAAAAATCCGGTAACGGATGCTGAGCTGGCCAAAGCGGATATATATAGAATTGAGAGACTAAGGGAACTGAGGAAAGAATTATTTGCACCCGTAATCAACTCTTAGGCTTTGGAAGTATATTGCGGAAATATTCCTAAAAAGCCTAGCTCATCAAACTTATGGAGTACAGCCTCAGGCGTGTCAAGTAAAACAACTCCATTTCGGCCATTTTGTCTTAGTTGTTTATGAAACAAAAATAATTCACGGATGGCGTCTGAATGCATAAATTTAACCTTCTCCAAGTCAACAACAACTGTTTCCGTATCGGACGCATTGAACCTGGCCAGCTCGGTTCTGAAGGCCTCTATTCTTAAAGGAATATCTAGCCGTTCGATACCCACATGATAAAAACTTGCATAAGAAAGCCCTGACTCGTTAGCTACTGATTCTTCGGCTTCCGGTCCACGACCTTTCATTTTTTAGATTGAAACGATTCTAGCACCAAAGACTTTAATGTCAAACAGTAGCTCGATCTTGCGTTTATCTTATATTAAAATAAAATCGTCGTATGGTTAAAAAGATTAAGATCGTAGGCTGGCAAGCGGTTTCTCCAACCTCCTCAGGTTTGTTTGATGACAAATACTTTCACTCCCCCTTCGGGGAAGATAATAAAACCGTTAGTATTGTCGTAAGAAAAATCAAACCGCCGGCTACCGGCTGGTGCTCCTGGTACGCATTCGGGCCTGACATTAGTCAAGAGAAAATTCTCTCAAATGCCTCTTGGATTGCAAAACACAAAAAGACCCTCCCATTGGAATACATCATTATCGATGACGGTTACTCTCGAGCCTGGGGCGACTGGCGGGAAACCGATTCCAAAAAATTTCCCCACGGAATAAAATTTGTCTCCGACAAAATAAAAGGTATGGGCCTAAAATCCGGTTTGTGGATTGCTCCATATGTTGCTGACATCACCTCCAAACTCTATAAGGCACATAAAGATTGGTTTCTCAAAGATTCTTCTGGAAACCTAGTCTATAGCCGCAATGCTTTATATATGCCAAATTTCATATTCCACCATGCCTATCTTCTCGACTATCAAAATCCGGATGTAGAAAAATATATTTACGATTCAATTGATATTATGCTTGGGAAATGGGGTTTTAATCTGATCAAACTCGACTTTCTTTCCAGTATCTACTTTGATCCCCGCCTAAGGGATTCAAAAATCCCTAACGAAACAATCAGGAAGTTGCTTATCTACATTCGAAAAAAATATCCAAAAGTTTATACTCTTTGTGCCACAGTGCCAATCGAGCCGGTTTTAGGTCTTGCTGATTCGGTAAGAATCAGCGGTGATAATATTATTCCTCGACTGGAAAAATTATGGCCTCTAAATAAAATTATTCACGGCACATTCCTTAAACAGCTCGCGGAAAACCTGGCAAACCGGGAAGATTTATCAGAAGTTATTGGCCTTGACCCGGATGTTTTTGTCTGCCGTAAGTCTGTAGGATTATCTGAAGACCAAATTCATAAGCTTGGATCGATCATCAAAAAAACGCCCGGCGGGCTAAAAATCCTTGGCGATGATTTAACTAGCTTACCTTGGGGGAGAATTCAGAAGTATATTTTTCCACTTTTCGACATAAAATTTATTTATAGTCCAAAGGTATTGAAGTGAGAACGGATTATTGACAAAATAACAGAAATATATAAACTGGGGCTGTGATTGTCATCAACGTTTTGAACAACTCTAACCGCTTTCGGGCGGTTTTTTTGTGGAAGAGAAGGGGGGTGAAAAAAATGAAAACTAAATTATATCAAGCATTAGTTTTGGGTTTATTGGCTATCGTTGGAATCTTAATGAGGCCGCAGTCGGCTTTCACCGCGCCGCCACAGGCTGGTAACGCAGACACAGTTGATTTCTTTCATGCATCACTAACCCCAACCGCCAATACAATTTTACCGTTGGATGCCAATATAAAATTTCCGAATAGCGTTTTACACACGGGATCCGGTAATGGCCTCGATGCAGACTTCCTCGACGGATTTAATTCGTCAGTTACACCTATTGCGAATAGCATACTGGTTCTGGATGCCAACGGAAAAATTCCTAATAGCGCGCTTTATACCGGAAGTGGAAACGGGCTCAATGCGGATAAGTTGGATGGATTTGATGCATTGTCAACACCAGCTGCAAACTCACTGTTAACACTCGATGCCAATGGTAAGTTTCCTAATACGGCTTTGTATACCGGTTCGGGGAATGGGCTCGATGCTGACTTGTTAGATGGACTCGATTCATCAGCTTTTGTACAACAATCGCAAGTTAGTTCATTGCAACACAAACTGATAACCAAGCATGCCAATTTTGGAAGCAGTACCACCGCAGCACTGTCGTCCTCACCCGACGATTTAAGCGGAGCGACCGTAACTTTTTCAAGCCAAGAAGTAACAGGGCAAACAACCCTTGTTGTTATCTGGACGGGAAGCTTTAACAATAACACCGTAGGAAACGGTGTTCAAACAAGGCTTTACTTGGATGGGAATTACGCCGGGTATGCAACACATATTGTGCAACCCAGCCCATCAGAGGCTTGGAACCAACACGCAGGCAACGCCGTCTTTTCCGTTCCGGCTGGAACTCATACGGTTAGCCTAAAGTGGAACCAATTCTTTTCAGGAGGACTTGCAGCAGCATCTGACAATGGTTCTCTTACAGTGATGGCAATTCCTGAATAGTAAGCAGCGTTTGGTTTATTTGTGTCCTAAAGGACCTAGGTTAACACCAGGGCCTGGGTTTTTTGTTTTAACCCTCACATTCAGTAAAGATTTAATATTAGGAGTCAAAAATAGATTTGTCGCCGGTGGCCTTGAATCTCTCAATTTGACCATTCGTGTCGACACCGAGAACTGCACGAATCGTCCGTGCCTGGAATATTACCTGATTTACAACTTGCAATTCATGTTTAAGATTTTTTCTTGTAAGCGTTAACTTCTCTCCCCCGATTTGAACATCTACGGACGGACCATCCAACAATAAAGAAGTTTTTGTCAATTCCACATACGCATCAAAAAAAGCATCGATACCCCTTTCACCAGTATGTGCCAGCCTTAAAGCTGTGGAGTGGATTGCTTCCCTTTCTTCATCCGAAAATTTACTTAATCCTTCCGGCATATTACAAATTACTTATAGCCCAACGGAATCGACGTCAGGACGAGGCCCAGCGCAATTCTTTTGTCTTTCATATTAACCTCTTCTATAGTACAGCGGACTTCCTGGCCAAGGACCAATTTGTGGGTAGGGGGAATTTTGGTGATGTGTATAAGGCCTTCGACACCCGGTTCAAGTTCAACAAACACTCCAAAATCACTGATGCGGACAACGCGGCCGGTGATTTTATCTTCGGCTTTATATTTCTTTTCAACCTCAAGCCATGGGTCTTTAAGCGCCTGTTTCATGGACAGTGCGAGTTTACCAACATGGGAGGCCAGTACTTTGACGGAAACTTTGTCGCCTTCCTTAAGAACATCGCTCGGGAGATTCACTTTTTTGTAGGAAATTTCCGAAACATGTACAAGACCTTCCAATTTGGCTTTGCCGACTGTAATTTTGACGAAGGCGCCGAAAGGCGCGACAGTAGTAACCAAGCCATCATAGATTTCGCCTTCTTTGATTTTCTTAAGAGCTTCTTTAGCCAGCTTTATATCCCCTGCTTCCGACACTTCTTTCTCGGATAGAACAACTTTTCTATTCATTCTGTCTACCTCCATTACTTTGGCTTTGAAGTACTTTCCTACCAAATTTTGCGCGCCTTCCAGGGCAACTTTACCCATTTGTGAAGTAGGAATGAATCCTTCCACTCCCATAACGTCCACGACAATGCCGGATACATTTACCCCTTTGCCAAGGACCGGAACTTCGTCCCCTTGCGCCCTGGCTTTTTCAAGTTCAATCCAGCTTATATCGCGGATTGCATCTTTTAAAGCCATTATTATTGTCCCGTCACGTGTTTCCGGAACCAGGACCGTGGCCAGGACTTTATCCCCCACTTTTAGAGTCTCAATAAATTCTTTGGCGTCGGTGTAAGCTTTTTCTTTAACAAGTCCTTCAGATTTTCCACCGATATCAAAAGTAACCAATGTGGGAGACTTTGTAAGCACGGTAGCTTCAACCCTTTGCCCTTTTGTGAATATGTTTACCTTGGATTTAGCTTTGGCCAATAGCTCGGCCATGGTAATACCGGGTTTAGATGAAGTTGATTTTGAGCCCACTTGATGTTATTCCTTTCATTTTGGTAGGAGTATTTTAACCCAAAGTTCCTTGGTTGACAATAGTATATAAAGGACCGAACCTTCCCCACAAAAAACTCCCCACTTGTCCCTAAATCCGCATCGACTTTTTAGCCCTCTGTTTCCCAAACCCTCGTTTGATTTTCAGATTTGAACTGGAGTGAGAGAATACCGAAAAGCAAATGGATGATTAAGGCTTGCGCTTGCCGCAAGAAGAGATCTTTTGCGCAACATGAACGAACGGAGGAACTAATGGCAAAGGAACCGCCTTGTCGGGAAAACATTGTATAATACCTTATGCCAAGAAAAAGAACAGAAAAATACAAGCTGATTCATCCAGCAATCCAACTTGAAAATCAGGCTAGATTCGACTCTAAAGGTGAACAGCCGCTTAATCAAAAGGCGATACTTGAACTATATTTAAATGCTAAAATTGGCGAATGGGAAGATACTATCGAGGTAATGGAGAAGATTAAACATGGTGAAATCCTCAAGGTCGAAAGATAAATAATTAAGGATAGTTTTCTCCCCACAAAAAATCCCCCTTTCGGAGGATTAATCGCATTTGAAGTTTCCTTTCAAGACATTGTTCTGGCGATGAGATATTTTCGCGGTAGGTTGCCCCACAACTATCGTCTCCGCTACCCCGTTTCACTTCTGTGTTCGGAATGGTAACAGGTGGTTCCAAGGCGCACTAATCACCAGAACATTATCTTGAAAATTTTTTGTATTAAAAGAGGAAGGCCGCGCCCTGACTTAGCCCCGCAGTTGCGGGGTAAATGTCTGGGATCGCAGGAAATCGATCTATTCGCACAGGTAACCTTAAATCCTTACGGATCTTCCAGTGCCTGCCGATTAACCCGGTATTCTTCCGGGGATCTAATAAGGAATTCTAATCTCGGAGTATGCTTCCCACTTAGATGCTTTCAGCGGTTATCATTTGGGAATATAGCTACCCGGCGTTACAGCTGACGCTATAACCGGCACACCAGGGATTCCCCCAGGGAGGTCCTCTCGTACTGTCCCCAGCTCTCCTCAAAATTCCAACGCTTCTACAGGATAGAGTCCGAACTGTCTCACGACGTTCTGAACCCAGCTCGCGTATCACTTTAACGGGCGAACAGACCGACCCTTGGCACCTTCTTCAGCGCCAGGATGTGATGAGCCGACATCGAGGTAGCGAACCGCGCCGTCGCTATGGACGCTCGGGCGCGACTACTCTGTTATCCCCGGGGTAGCTTTTATCCATTAAGCTCCGTGCACACCCATTGTGCATCGGAGGATCATTAAGACCTACTTTCGTACCTGCTTCACCTGTCGGTGTCGCAGTCAAGCTGGCTTAAACCTTTGCGCTTTAACCCACCGTTTCCATTGGTGGAAAGCCAACCTTTGTGTCCCTGCGTTACATTTTGGCAGGGTACCGCCCCAGTAAAACTGACCGGCAAACACTTTTCCCAGACTCGTTTCCAGAGTCCCAAAGTAAGCCTCACATTTTCCAACGAGTGGTATTACATATTGTGTCTTGCGACTCCCACCTATTCTAGACAATCAAAAAATATGAAAGCAATGTCTACCTTCAGTAAAGCTCCACGGGGTCTTTTTGTCCATGTAGAAGTAGGCCGCGTCTTCACAGCCATCGCTATTTCGCCGAGTAAACCCTCAAGACAGTTATTAGCTCGTTACGCTATTCATGCGGGCCAGAACTTACCTGGCAAGGAACTTCGCTACCTTAGAACAGTTATAGTTACTGCTGCCGTTCACCGGAGCTTAAATTTGATGCAATTAGCCTTACGACCAGCCACATCGCCTCTTAACTTACCGGCACTGGACAAGCGTCAGCCCGTATACTGCGACTTTCGTCTTTGCACGGACCTGTGTTTTTGATAAACAGTCGACTAATAAACTTTTGTTGCAACCCCGCAGTTGCGGGGCAACCCATCTCCCGAAGTTACGGGTAGATTTTTTGCCGAGTTCCTTGAGGATTTGTCTCTCGATCACCTTAGGGTTCTCCCCCAGTCCACCTGTGTCGGTTTGCGGTACGGCTTATTCTGAATCTCGCTGCGAGTCTTTTCTCGCAAACTGAAAGTTTTAAAATCTCCCACCTCACGGCGGAATTTGCATCACTGCTTAATTAAACGTATCCCGAGATTTTATCGGGACACTATCTAACAGATTGCACCCTAATTCAATAAAGGGCTTCAGACTTCCAACTTGGTCAACCCCCAGCTGGTAACGATTCAAAACAAATAGCAGAATTTTGACTGCTCTTCCATCGACTACGCCATATGGCCTCGCCTTAGGTACCGACTAACCCACTGAGAACGAATCTTGCAGTGGAAACCTTGGACATTCGGTGCGCTAGATTCTCACTAGCATTGTGCGCTACTCAAGCCGACATTCTCACTCCCAACCGCTCCACCCGACCTTACAGTCAGAGCTTCACCGCTGTTGGAACGCTCCCCTACCACTTGCCTTGCGGCAAATCTCTAGTTTCGGCATGTAACTTAATCCTCGATAAATCTTGGGCGCCTCTCCTCAGTCGACCAGTGAGCTGTTACGCTATCTTTAAAAGGTGGCTGCTTCTGAGCCAACTTCCTGGCTGTCTGAGAGAAAAGACTTCCTTTAAAACTTAGTTACAATTTAGAGGCCTTAACTGAGAGTCATGGGTTGTTTCCCTTTCGTCGCATCAGCTTAGCCCGATGCGGCTGTCTATCACGATAATACACGTTAGTTTTCGGAGTTTAATTGAGTTAAATTGCTTGCGCTCTCTAACCCATCTAGTGCTCTACGGCCAACAGTACGTTACGTGACACGGTCCCTATAGACCTTTCGGGGAGAACCAGCTATCTCCAGGTTCGTTAGGTATATTGCCACTAACCACAAGTCATCCCATACTATTGCAACAGTAACGGGTTCGGGCCTCCCTACTTATTTCTAAGAAGTTCACCCTGCTCATGGTTAGCTCACCTGGTTTCGGGTCTTTCAGATACTCCAAACGCGCTATTCACACTTGGTTTCCCTATGCCTTCCTCAACAAAGTTGAGTTAAACAAGAAATATCTGAGAACTCGCCGGCTCATTCTTCAATAGGCACGCGATCACTCCAATAAATTGGAGCTCTCACGGATTGTTCGCAAACAGTTTCAGGTACTATTTCATTGGGTGTCTCACCCTTCTTTTCACCTTTCCCTCACGGTACTAGTTCACTATCGCTCTCTCATCTTATTTAGCCTTGGGGGATGGTTCCTCCGGATTCCCACAGAATATGTGTTCCGTGGTACTTGGGAAATCCCTAGGGTAACATTCACTTTGGCTTACGAGATTTTCACTCTCTGTGATCGGCCATTCCAGACCGTTCTGCTAGCAAATGTTAATCCCACATTGGGCTCCCGCAACCCTCCTTTCCAATAAATTGGAATGAAGTTTAGGCTGTTGCCTTTTCGCTCGCCGCTACTAAGGCAATCTCAAAATTGATTTATTTTCCTCGCCCTACTGAGATGTTTCAGTTCGGGCGGTTTCCATTTATCACATTAATAAAATGCCCTTTCGGACAAAAATTTGGTGTGTAAATAACCAGTAAAACTGGTTGGGTTTCCCCATTCGGACACCGTCGGATCAAAACTTCGTAGCAGTTCCCCGGCGACTTTCGTGGCTATGTACGTCCTTCTTAGGAGATGAGAAGCAAGGCATTCACTGTCTGCGTTAAAAACTTGCGATCCCGGACACCCTGAAATTAATCAGGCGTCGGGACGCGACCTTCCTCTTCTAATTATTTCCTGTTAGATGTTTCGCACTGAAACTATCTAACGGGACAAAAAAACTTAAAACTTCAAATGTTAATGAGCAATTAGCTCTTGTTTACTTAACAGCTAAAGGACAGCCCCGATCAAATCGGGGCTCACCTTTAATCATTAAGTCTGTGGACCCAGTGGGGGTCGAACCCACTACCTCGTCATTGGCCCGAACAGGGCCTTTATAAGTGGACCTGGGCGGACTCGAACCGCCTGCCTCCTCATTGCAAATGAGGTGTTCAAGCCTGGTAAACTTCAGGCCCATACGGGCTAAACAAATGACAGCGTTCAGTTTACCCCGTTAGAAGCGTTAGCTTTCTAGTGGGGCCAGTGAGTCGTCTTGGGCATTTAATGTTTATGTGCAATTTTCTCTTCCAACGCTTTAATCTCGGCCTTTAAGCTTGCAACATAGTCCTGCAAAACTTTTAGTTCCGATGAGGCCAACTCTCCTGATGCCGATTCATGGGCTACGCCCCTGAAATGGCTTAACCTAAACGTCACTTTAGCCTCATATTCCGCTAATTTTTTGTAAAGTGCATCCAGCTTTTTCTTGTCGGACAGAATTTTCTTGACCATATTGCGTCTTTTAGACGAAAAAAAACCGGCTATTGAGCCGGCCAATTATTAAGGAGGACGAAATCTAGCTTCGTTTACGCACGCAACCCTGCGCTTTGTTTTTTAGAATTTAGATTGGTTCTCATTAAATGCTTTGTTCCGAACTCAAAGACTAGGGGGAAGTATAGCAAAATTGGAGCCAAGCGTCAAGGATGGCTTTAGCCCTTTCTTCCGGAGCCGCCCCCCGCAGTACGAACCCCGCGAACATCGGGAAGAACTTTTGTGTGCGCCAATCTGGCATTAAAATTGATTTCGCTACCGCTAACTTCCAGAGCGTGCTGGCCGCTCCTTCTTGCCTGGCAGAAAAGGTATAAATTACATTGAACCTTTCCCTTTTCTATTTCATATTCCCTCTGTTTAGGATCCGTTATGGCCGTACAAAAAAATACGGTTTTTACCTCCGTCTCACCGGGCATTACCCTCATAGTTTCTCCTACACCTTCACAAACTGCCATATGTTTGCGATTTTACTCCCCAAAGCCAAAATATTCAATAAACCAAGTGGCTAGAATATAAAAAGCCCCCGTGTTAAAATACCGCTGTGGTGAGTGTTCCCTTTTGGGGTGCGTGGCTCAGTGGTAGAGCGCGTTGTTGATGACGCAACAAAGTTGCGACATACCGAAAATTGCAAACATGGGCACTTGGCTCAGTGGTAGAGCGCGTTCCTGATAAGAACGAGGTCGATGGTTCGATCCCATCAGTGCCCACAGAAGTTCGCAATTTTTGCTATAAGAACGAGGTCGATGGTTCGATCCCATGCGCACCCACCCTAAAGTTGATTGGCATCTCGCCTTGCTCGATGTAAGAACGAGGACTATCGCGCGATCCCATGCGCACCCACAATAATTGACATTAGGTTTATAATTTAGAAAGTGGAAATTCTACTTAACGGTCATAAACTTTACGGGCCTGGCGAGATCGTTGAACCAGAAAATAAAGTCGATGACCCAGTTGTGCTTCATATTAATGGTCTTAACCCTTTTAGAGTAAGCCGTGGTGTTCTTGCACAGCAAACGAAAAAGTATGGTTGGCAGCAGGGAGAGTCTGCATTAATTCGAGATCAACACCTTATTAACCCTCAACCTGACCACATAGCCGCAATACGAACGATACAAGTTGCTATAAGTGACAAACACCCTGTAACTTAGCAAAAAGCGCATATCCCATGCGCACCCACCCTACTTTAAGGAGCTTTTGCCGGTAATTCAAAGTCGGAAGTAGCTTCCTGAACGGCTTCCAAAAAACCTTGCTGGCCCATATCCGAAAACGGATATATTGAAGCAAACTTGCTCTCGCCCGGGGTGTCCCAATAATTGGCAACGTTAATACCTGCTAAGCTAACCTGGCCCTCGGAATTTTTGGTAAATGTTCCCGAACCAGAACATCCGTCCCAGGTCATCCACGGGCTGATTATAATTGTGCGGCCGTCAGGCCCTATATAGCTGGCCCCTTCCGCCGGAACCGGCATGTAATTGGTGTTTATAGGCGTGCAACGACCGTAGAAACTTTCATCTGCATATGCCTGTGAAAAAGAAATACTGCTAAACGGAATAGCGTCTTTCATAAGCCCTGCCAAAACAACTGGCGGGATATTTGCTTTTAGTATTGCCAAAAACGCATAGTCTACATTTTTAGTCTTGTCAAACTTATTAAATTGACTGGCCAACCCGAACTCGTTCCTTTTAAGAACTAGGTCCTTTCCCAGACGGGTTTCAAGGAGTTCCGTCTCTTCGAATTTAACATCCCCGTCCCCAAATTCCTCATGAATGAAAGGTAGGGACAGTTCGTCAACTTTTCCTGCGTCAAATCCGTGCCCCGCGGTAGGGACTAAAATATAATCGCTAAAAGGGGTACCATCCAGCCTCATTATAGTCGCGTCCATTCTCAAACTCGGTGAATACGTATATTCACGGCCGTTCAGAGTAAATTTAAGCCTAAATTTACTGATAAGGTCTCTTTGGGAAGATATCGCCTCGGCCGGAAACCCCTCTTTTATAAGCCCTTCAGGACCCTTGGTCGCGGCAACTATGGCTGTGGCAATCATGGCATCGGCACGCACGGCCGGGGTCAAAAGCCTCTGATCTTCAAGATTGGGGGTGGGCGTGACGTAGACCGGAGGAGGCACAATCAATGTATTTGGTGACGGGTTTCTGGACGCGTTCTGGTCAATTGTAGGGTGCGCACGGGCTGTACCCCACGAATACAGAAGTGCGGCCGAAATAGCCAGCGGGATCAATTCTCTGCCTCTCATGCCGACATTTTACAACAATTATAGGGTATTCGCAACAAAAAGGGGGTTTTGTTTAGGGAGTATTTGTAAGCGACTTTAGCTCGACTTCGGCCGCCTGAATAGCCTGGAAAAGATAGTCTTTCCCTATACTTCCATAAGGGAAAGTTGTCGCAAAGGTGTTATAACCCGGCTGATCATAATAATCACCGACATTAATGCCTTTTAAATAAACTTGGCCGTCGGTATCTTTGGTAAATGTTCCTGCTCCCGAACAGCCGCCGCCGGTCAGCCACGGGCCGATCATAATCCCCCGTCCGTTGTCTCCCATATACTTGGCGCCTTCCGCCGGCACGCTCTTGAAATTTGTAGCACCGGGGGTGCAAATGCCATAGTATTTTTCGTCCGTATTAGCCGGGGTAAATGAAATTCTATCGAAAGGAATAGCATCTTTCATGGTCTTTTCTAAAACCTCCTGGGGGATATTTTTTTTGGGTACTACTAAAAAGCCAAAATCCTTAAAGTTAGCCTCATTAGAATTATCGTATTGATGAATATATGAGAATTGGTCACTTTTAAGTACTATGTCGTCTCCTAGGGAGACTAGGATTACCTTTGTTTTTTCGAAAGTTATATCGCCCTGGCCTAAAAAATCATGAATATCTTTCACTACTGTCCTGTCAACCGTTGCCGGGTCAAAAACATGTCCGGCAGTTGCAATCAGTATATAATCGCTATAGGGAGTGCCGTCCAGGCTCACTAGTGTTGCGTCCATCCTCGCACCCTGTGGAATATCATATTCTTGATTGTTAAATAAAAAAGTAATGTTGTACTGACTTTCAAGAACCCTTTGGGAAGCAATTGCCTCAGGCGGAAACCCCTCTTTTATAAGCCCATCGGGACCTTTGGTTTCAGCAACTTGGGCGGTAGCAATCATTGCGTCGGCTCGAACTTGGGGAGTTAAAAGCAGCAGCGTGGCGGGATCAATTGTAGCGGTAGGCGGGGGCACAACCAGTGTATTCGGCGGGTTTTGTTTTGACGGTGCCTCGGGGCCATAAGTTGGCTTTGCAGGAGTGGTAGCGCACGCTGCCATTAGTGCGGCTGAAACAGCTAGTACTAATCCTTCTCTACCTCTCATTTCAGTATTTTACAATAGTTATAGGCTGATCTCAACCGGATTTATTTCCCCACCAAAAAACCACCTCGTAAAAAGGTGGTTTTGGTTTGTTTTCTAACTAAAAAATCAGGCTAATTTAGAATCCAAGATATGACCGGAAGCGTTTGAACCCGTTTGATAAAGATAAACGGCGTTCTTAAAAACTGGGTGTGTCTCGCGCAGAGCGCGAGTCATCTCCTTAGAAAGGAGGTGATCCATCCGCACCTTCCAGTACGGATACCTTGTTACGACTTAGTTCTCATCGCTGATTCTACCTTGGTCCCATACAATGGGACTTAAGGTATCTCCAACTTTGCTAACTTGACGGGCGGTGTGTACAAGACCCGAGAACGTATTCACCGTGGTATCGCTGACCCACGATTACTACCAATTCCGCGTTCATGAAGGCGAGTTGCAGCCTTCAATCCCCACTGAGAAGCCGTTTATGGGATTAGCTCCGCCTTGCGGCTTGGCAACCCTTTGTCGGCTTCATTGTAGCATGTGTGTGGCCCAAGCTATAAGGGCCATGCTGACCTGACGTCATCCTCTACTTCCCTTTAAAATAAATTTAAAGAGTCCCCTGAGAATATTCAACTCAGGGCAAGGGTTTCGTTCGTTACCCCACTGAAGGGAACACCCTACGGCACGAACTTACGACGGCCATGCAACACCTGTGGTACCATCAATATTTCTAAAGATAGGCTCCTATTTCTAGGTGCTTAAAACGGTATCATGTCAAAGCTTGGTGAGGTCCTTCGTTTCGTCTCGAATTAAACCACATGCTCCACTGGTTGTGCGGGTCCCCGTCAATTCCTTTGAGTTTTAACCTTGCGGTCGTACTCCCCAGGCGGCTCGCTTAACGCGTTAGCTTACGGGACTCGGCATAAATGCCAATCCCTAGCGAGCATAGTTTACGGCTAGGACTACAGGGGTCTCTAATCCCTTTCGCTCCCCTAGCTGTCGTTCCTCAGTGTCAATATATGGTTAGTTTCCTGCCTTCGCCCTTGGAATTCCTGATGATATCAACGTATTTCACTACTACACCACCAGTTCTAGAAACCCCACCATAATTCAATTCCATCAGTCTTACTCCCCTTCCCGAGGTTGAGCCTCGGTATTTGAAGAGCAACTTAATGAATCACCTACGAAACGCTTTACGCCCAATAAATCCGGATAACGCTTGTAACCTCTGTATTACCGCGGCTGCTGGCACAGAGTTAGCAGTTACTTATTCTCCATGGCATCTCCTCCATGGCAAAAGGAGTTTACGACCCTAGGGCCTTCATCCTCCACGCGGCATTGCGGCGTCAGACTTTCGTCCATTGCGCACGATTCCCTGTTGCTGCCACCCGTAGGTGTATGGGCCGTGTCTCAGTCCCATTCTGCCCGTTTCCCCTCTCAGGGCGGGTACCCGTCATAGGTTTGGTAGGCCATTACCCTACCAACAGCCTGATGGGAGATAGGCTCATCCGTCGGCGCGCAGTTAAGCGCTTTTCCCTTGCGGGGTCATGCGGTATTAGCTTATCTTTCGATAAGGTATTCCACACCATCGGGGAGATTCCTATCCATTACTCAGCCGTTCGCAACTGATCTCTTGCGAGACCCGTTCTACTTGCATGCATAAGGCATGCCGCCAGCGTTAATCCTGGGCCAGGATCAAACCCTCAAATAGTGCTACTAAAGGCATTTCAGCCTAAAATAGCGATCCTGCTTCCAGTCATATCTTGAATCCCAATACTGCTGTATAGGATCGTCTTTTAACTTCGCACAGAGGCTAAAAGACCTTTGATTAACCTGAATCTTCAGCTTTTAAGGTACTTTTGGTGCCTGAAAAAAGCAACAAATAACAGTCCTAAATACCGAAAGACTAACTAAAAAAACTAATCTGGGTCTTTCCTATTCAAAACTGTGATTTACTGCTTATCAAGGTTCCTGGAGAGTTATCAATCCCGCAGCTGCGGGACGAGTCAACCCTGAAAAATGAAAAAAGCCGCCAGATGGCGGCTGCCTTTAGGCTCTCGGCCATCTATTTACACTTTTCTCATACTGTAGGGGTATTATACAACCCTTGTCGAGAGGGGTCAATGCTCAAGAAACTTTTCTGAATTCTATTTTATACCGTCCCCCACCCACTGGGTCTAGTTGTATACCAGAATATGTCCAACCTTCTAAT
>JBGQJK010000022.1:0-16583 GCA_041499035.1 Patescibacteria group bacterium | reverse complement strand
TTTGATATCTTCGCGGTTAATTGATTGATTTACCGCAACTTTGACTGTGTCGTTTTTGAAAATGACTAATACTGCAGTATCTCCGGTTTGAGACACTTCTGTTTTATCAATTTTTCTTTTTACCAATATTAAACTAGCACCTCCGCAGGTTGGTAAAAACTCTGAGGGTGTTTTATCTGGGTCGATACCATTTTCTTTAAGCCTCATTCCTATTTCATCGTTGGCTGCCAGTAATAATGAAATTGAGGAATCGTAAACTGAGAACCCTTTCTTTAATCCCTCGGCTGCAGTATTTGCCGCAAATAATCCGTCAAACTTTTCCGCCGGCGCTGTTGTAAGTGATGATAATGCGGTTCCTCCGTCTGCGATAAATGCAGCAATCCTTTGATCGTCTGCAAGTGTCAGGGCAACATCTTCATTTTTTCTATTCTGACTTCCCGGTTGCTCTGTTGTATAAGTCGTAATCAATAATTCCGGCACTATTTTTGCTTCTATTTCAGGCATGCTTGCATTTTAGCCTCATCATGATTAGAATGCAAAAACTACAGGTATGTCAAAAGAACTGTTGTCATATCACGACGAAATAAAACTTCTTTACCTCGGAAAGTTGTTTAAGGGGGATGGTTGGAAAAACACCAAAGAACACTTAAAAGCATGTTTCTTAGAAGCAGGAGTATTTGTAGATTGGTTTGATTTACCTGAGCCGAAACGTAGAAGATTTCAGTCAGCTGCTTTCATTCATGATTGGGACAAAAGAATGAACAATTTTCCTGATGACTTCACTCCTGAAGAGAAGGAAAAAGGTCGAGTTCAGCTTGAGAAAATTAATCCAGACAAAAAGTTATTGTCGGCCACAGGTCCGGATTTTCTAGATAAGGTTCTTCATACGGAAGTATCGATGGATGAACTTCTTATGTTTTATTTGGATGATATTAATATTGATGGTACGATTGTTTCTTTCGATCAGCGTATAGATGAGGTTTCCAAAAGAAAAGCACTCCTCGATATGGATGAATTGTTGACAAAAAGATTAGGCGGCAAAAAGAAATGGCAATTTGAAAGAGAGCTGGGACATGAGGTGGGGAAAATAATAGTTAGAAGATTGAGAGAGAAAGGGATACAAATTGAATCTCCGGAAGAAATACCTAATTTAATCAAAAGTAAAATTGAAGAAGAATCAAATGGATAATTTTATTCCAGTTAACGAGCCGGTTTTGTCGGATGATTCCAAGAAATTTGTGAACCAGGCTCTAGATAGTGGTTGGATTTCCTCGTCGGGAAGTTTTGTAAAAGAGTTTGAAGAAAAGTTCGCAGCTTACATTGGAATGAAACATGGTATTGCTGTTTGCAACGGCACTGCAGCTCTCCATGTGGCTCTCCTTGCTCTTGGAGTAGGCCCCGGAGATGAAGTAATAGTTCCTGCATTTACCATGGGTTCTACTTGGCTTGCCGTATTATATACGGGGGCCAAACCCGTTTTTATTGATTGTGAGCCGGACACTTTTAACATAGATCCGAACCAAATTGAACGGAAGATAACGAAAAGAACAAAAATTATACTCCCCGTTCATATTTATGGACACGCAGCCGAAATGGGTTCGATCGTTAAAATTGCCAAGAAACACAAGATCCCTATATTGGAAGATGCTGCAGAAGCGTGTGGAGGAGAGTACAAACGGAAAAAATGTGGTTCATTTGGTCTAATTAATGCTTTTAGTTTCTACGCTAATAAAATTGTTACCACAGGAGAGGGGGGAATGATTGTAACCGATGATGAAGATCTAGCGGTTAAAGCCCGACAGTTTCGCGATTTGCATCATTCGTTAAAGAAAAGGTTCATCCACGACGATATTGGGTTTAATTACAGAATGACAAATCTGCAGGGAGCATTGGGCTGCGGAGAACTTTCGCATGTCAAAGAATACCTGTTGAAAAAAGAATACATGGCATCAATTTACAAGTTGCTTCTTGAAAATATTCCCGGTATCACCACTCCTAAAACAAGGTCTGGAGTAAAAAATGTTTATTGGATGTATGGACTTTTAGTTGATGAAAGCGAATTTGGAATAAGCAAAGATAAACTTCGTGAGGAGCTAATTTTAGAGGGAGTAGAAACCAGGGATTTTTTTTATTCTCCAACAAGCCAACCGATTCTTAAGAAGTATTTGAATAAAACCGAAAAATTTCCAGTTACCGAAAAAATTGAAAGGGAAGGGTTTTATATACCATCCGGGCTGGCGTTAACCGATACTCAAATGCGAAAAGTCGCAAACTCGATTAAATTAATCTATTTAAAATACAAAAGGGAAATTTAATCTTCCGCTTTGAGTTTAACTACAAAACTTTCTCCATAACCTAGGTAATCTGGAACCCTATTTATTATCAAAAGACTTTCAATTATCTTAAAGCAACCCAATATTAATTTGTCGGATAGTTTTGATTTATTTTTTTTCTCCTCTGTCTTTTTATAATCCCACATTGGATCCCTTACACCTTCTTTTGAATCATTTAACCAAGAGCGGAGTTGGAGGATTGTCCATAAATTTGGCGTTCTGGTTTTAACACTAATCGGCTTCAAATCTGATTTTGAAATGAGCACATTCAAGGACTTCCGGCCGAAATGGTTTAGATGATAGGGGATATGCCAATGAAGCCATTTTGTTCCCCAAATATTCCTAAACGGTGAATCGCAATTTGGAAAACTTAAAATGATAGTTCCACCGGGCTTTAGAAATCTTTTACAATCCATTAGAAATCTAATTGGATCGTTTTCGTGTTCCAAAACTTGTGATGCAGTGACTAAATCAAAACTATTTTTGGGAAATTTACAGTTATGAATCGTGCCAAGGTGGAATTTTAATTTCAGCTTTTTAGCTACTTTTTGTGAATTTTTATCCGGATCGATTCCGTATACCTCTCCGCCAAGTTTTTGAATTTCTAATAGCGATTGACACGTACCGCAACCTATATCTAGAACTCTGTCCCCTTTTTTTGTTTGATAGTGGCAGGAAGTTTCAAGACCATATTCAAAAATTTTCCATTGATCAGGTATCACCACGCCTTTTTTTTGCATTGTTTCCAAATCGGCATCGCGTCTTGGATAATAGTTGGTATACAGACTAGTTAGCTCTTTAGCGGGAATTTGCGGAACTGTTTGCATAAATCCACAATTAGAACAGGTCTCAATACTAAACTTTCCCGGATAGCCATGGCGGTTATCGTATAATTTTTTTCTTCCTAATTTAGTTCGGCCATTGCAAATTTTACAGACCATAGTTAGCGATATTACCAGATAATTTTACTTTTTGCAGGCGAGTACTTATTATAGACATATGCTAAGTCTTTTTACGAATATTTATTTGCAGTTTTCAGATGCTGCCAAGTTTGCAGACATTGCCAGAAGTGTTATTTCAGGCTTGGGCTATAACGGTAAATTCTCATTTTGGAGTAGCGGCATTGTTGACTTATCACAACGCGCAGCTTTCCCGTCACCGTGGATCCCACCAGTCATGCCTTATTCAATTGCCTTAGCCTTTAAACTTTTCGGTATATCGGATCTAAGTGTAGTTATAGTTTCCATGTTTTACTTTGTTTTGCTTATTCTGTTTACTTTTCTTTTGGGTAAAAAAATATTCGGAAATCTAACCGGCGCATTGGCAGCCGTGGCAGTAGCTGCGAATATGGATTTTTTAAGTTACGCGATCTCGGGCGCAACCGAACCCCTTTTTGCATTAGAAATAGTTGCCGGGACATATTTTGTTTCTTTAAGAAAGACATGGTCCGATGTTATAACAATCATTTTTGGAGCACTTTTGTATTTTACAAGACCTCAGGCATTTATTTATATTGCTGGGATAATCCTTTTGTGGCTTTTAATAAATCTCCGACCTAAAAAAGCTGTTACCGTCTTTATAGGAATCCTAGTTTTTGGTTTTTTGATTGATTATCTTGTTCTCCCGAAATTCGCGGGTAAATACTTTATATACTCGGTTACTGGGAGGGGTCTTGGCACGATAACAGAAGTTGCTGCGGGGGGAAGCGCCTCAGACTCATTACGGGGGCTTCTTCAATCATCAAGTAACCCCGGGATCGGCTCAATAATAAAGAAATTTCTTTACAACCTATATAATTTCTACAAGTTGGCTCCTCAAATATTAAATCCCTACCTTTTAGTAATGTTCGGTATTGGAGTTTTCAAGTGGGGAAAAGATAAACTGGAAAACTCTCTAAAGATAGCCGTAATTTTTATGTTCTCTCTAACTCTTGCCGTAGCTGCTTTATCGGTTCCTTTTTTTAGGTATATACATCCGATTATTCCATTAATATATATTTTCTCCGCCGAATCTCTTATCTGGATCACGGCAAAAATATTCAGAAACGAAAAGCTGGTAATGTATACTTCGATATTATTAATAATAGTCTTTGCAGTCGGTCAAACTTTAGGTGTTATTTTCTTGGACTCGCGGTATGAAGCAAAAACACATAATTCCGGGAAGGCTCCTGTCTATGTTACACTCTCACGTATTTTAAATCAGAATACCAAACCGAATGATTTTATTGTTACAAATCTGGACACATGGGCAAGTTGGTATGGTGACAGAAGGACAATATGGTACCCAGTTAACCCTAAACAGTTAATTGAGCAAAAAGCTGACAAGATTCCATTTGACGCAATATATTTAACCAGCTACCAGATGGATGATCAGAATAACTATATGGGTTTTGATTGGAGGCTTGTCTTTAACAATCCCTACGATTCTGAAAAATGGACTTGCGAAGGATGTGGCGATATAGCAAAGGAGTTTGAACTGAAAGCTGTTTATAGAATTCCCGCAAGTGAGGACTACGAAAGACTTGATTCACGGGCGGTACTTCTTGTTAGAAAATAATCAAATGCTTCTAACTGATTCAGAAATAATAACAAGACTAAAAATCAAACCCAAGGATAAAATACTTGATGTTGGGGGAAGTATGCGCCAACACACCTTAATTAAAGTGAATACACTAGTCGATTTCATTAGACCCGAAGCCGTACCTTATTGGCCATCAAAACTTTCAGCTGACAACTTTGTTAAAGTTGACATAACAAAAGAAAAATTACCTTTTAAAAGTAGGCAATTTGATGTTTGTCTTTGCACACACACTCTTGAGGACCTTCCCAATCCGTTCCTGATTATGGACGAGATGACCAGAGTCGCTAAACGCGGTCTAATTGTTACGCCGAGTATGGGAGTAGATATGGAATTTGGCCCGGTTGATTATACAGATTGGCTAACGGGAGCGAGACGTGTCCCAGGTCAGGCGCACCATAAATGGTTCTTTATAAAAAATGGAAACTTGCTCAAGGTGGTGCCCAAAAACTACCCGATTCTCTATACAAGCGAATTTTATGTTACCCATTGGAGCGGTGAAAAAGAGGTGATATACGAATGGGCCGGAAAAATTAATTACAGCGAGTTTAATGGTGTAAATATACACAAACTTATTGAAGTATATGAAGACTATATTAGCCTGAACAGCAAATACATAAAAAAGGAGAATGTTTTATTTTTTGTTGATAGTCCGCTTAATTTTATCAAAGCTTTTTTAAAAGTCTTACTTCATAAAGGGGAAGGGTATTCCAATCGGAGAATTACCAAATAATGATACAATTTGAATATGAAGAAGGACTTCGAAAGTCTCAAAGCATTGGTTTTTTCGAGCACAGCTAGAGATACATCATATTTATTTGTAGGTAATTGGCTTTCAGCAATTTCTGGACTTTTTTTTACAGTGCTAGTTGCAAGGGCTATACCACTTATCGAATTTGGAATATTTTCTGCGGCGGTCAACTTCGTTAACATTTTAACTGCGTTAGCCGATGTTGGGATTTCTTCGGGGGCAGTAAATTTTGTTGCAGAACACCATTCAAAAAATGATTACATTAAAGCTAATGAGTATATAAAGGCAGCCTTTGTTATAAGGCTCGTAGTAGTTCTCTCGCTGTCGCTTATCGTTGTCATTCTTTCGCATTTTATAGCTCCGTCAATACTTGCAACTAACGATTACAAAATAGCAATTTGGGCTGCAATTATACCTATTTTTATATTTCCTGACATGTTTTTTCCGTTTATTCTTCAGGCCAAGAGAAAGTTCCTTCAATCAACAATAGTTGACAATGTATTTTATTTAGGGCGCCTTACTTTTGCTTTTGCCTTCTTTATCCTAGGCAAATTAAATATGTCCTTGGCATTTTGGTCTTTCGGTGTTGGTTTCGTGATGGAATTAATTCTTATTACTTATTATCTAAAAATTGACTTTCTTTTTTCAAAGCCTACCTCCAATGAATATAAAGGTCTCTTAAAATTTTCAGGGTGGCTGGGAGTTAATAGAATTATATCGTCAGTTTCCGGAAAGCTTGATATTCAAATGCTTGCCGCCATGAGCGGTGCTCTGGCAACTGGTGTCTATTCGATCTCTTCAAGAATTGCTTCATTCATAATAGTACTTGCCGGTAGCTACTCCTCGGTCCTTGCTCCGAGAATGGCTTCTTTTGGGGACAAGGCTAAGGAGAAAAGGTATCTTGTCAAATCAACGTTAGCACTTATTCCCGCGTCGATAGTCATCATTTTTGGAATTATGGTTGCCAACCCATTCATCCTCCTGGCATTTGGTTCAAAGTATTCAGCCTCACTTTCGGTTTTTAGAGCACTCGCATTTAGTCAAATCCCTTTCCTTCTTACGGTCCCAGCGGTAACTGCAATAATCTATGCTATGAAGAAAACTGTATATATAGGAATGCTTTCATTTTTTCAACTGGCAGGTATATTTGCATTGAATTTTGTTTTAATTCCAAAATATGGAGTTTTTGGTCCGACAATCACATTTGCTTTAACAAACACTCTCCTAGCAATCTATGTTTGGGCCATTGTAATTAAACACTATTGGTTTCAGCCAAAGTAACTTTGCAACCAAAGTTCGAGTGACATCAGCGACCAAATACGTGGACCAAAATCTTCAGTCTGATTATTTTCCAGAACCATCATTTTTAGATAATTCTTGTCAAAAAATTCTTTAATTCTGGATTTTTTAGATAATAAAACGTGTTTTGCGTATAGATTTAATTTTCCTGAGAACCATTTATTGAGAGGAATTGTAAAACCCATTTTTTGTCTGTATAGATTTTCTTTTGGAACAATACTTTCTAACGCCTTTTTAAGAATATATTTAGATTCTCCATTTTTTACCTTTAGGGTGAATGGAATCTTACATGCCAACTCGATCATGTTATGGTCAAGAAGAGGCGATCTGGCTTCCAGAGATACTGCCATACTAGCAATATCAACTTTTGTAAGAAGTTGATCCGGCAAGAAATATTGAAGGTCGAATTCAAGTCCGGCATCCTTTAGATCAGGTCCTTTAAATGATTCAAAGCATTTATCTACTATTCTGTAAGGGTTTATTTTTGCCGCTAAATGATAAAGCTTTCCAATAGTGTGACTTTTGAGTTCCTCCGGATCGAATATTTTATTATATGATGCGAACCTGTTATATAAGGGTAGTTTTGATTTTTCAAAAAAATTTCGAGCTTTACGTAATGGCTTCAATATCTTTGCAGCGATAGGACGGACCTGCTGAATCCAGTAATCATAGTCAACATCACGTTGAAGCCGCATATACCTATTCGGATAGCCGGCAAAGTTTTCGTCACCACCGTCACCGTTAAGAGCGACGGTTACGTATTTTCTGGTCATTTCTGAAACCATATATGTAACTACACTACTCGCATCGGCAAACGGTTCTTCATATTGTTTGGCCAGAAAAGGTAGAATATCTGCTGATTGAGGTTTTGCGATTAAAACATGGTGATCAGTTTTGTACATTTTGGCTATCGTTGATGCATATGGACCTTCATTTAGCTCTTTATCCTTAAATGCTATTGTGAACGTTTTAATCGGCTTGGTAGAAAGCCTGGCCATTGTCGCTACCACGCCGCTACTATCCACCCCACCGGAAAGGAAAGCGCCAATCGGAACATCAGCAATCATTCTAAGTCGGGTTGATTCTTCCAAGGTCATAAGAATTCTTTTGCACCACTCCTCTTCGGATAAATGGAGTTTTTCATCAAACATCGGCTTCCAATATCTCTTTTTCTCCAAGCTTCTGTTCCTTATATTTATTAAAAGATAAGTACCCGGCTCGAGTTTTTTTATATTTTGAAATCCGGTTAATGGTGCCGGGGTGTATCCATAAGTTAAATAAAGCTGAATTGCCTCCATATCAATGTTTCTTTTGACTCCAGTTTGGGTTAGAATCGCTTTAAGTTCTGAAGCAAATATCAAAACAGAATCATCTAGCAAATATTTAAGGGGTTTTTTGCCTACCCTGTCCCGGGCAAGGAAAATTGTTTGTTCGACTTCATCGTAAATAGCTAAAGCGAACATCCCCCTAAGGTGGTCTAAAAATTTCTTGCCGTATTTATCATAAAGCGCCAATATAACTTCCGTATCGGAATCGGAGTTAAATTTGTACCCCAATTTTATTAACTTTTCACGCTCCGATTGAAAATTATATATTTCGCCATTGAATGTAATAGTGTATCTATTAAGGTATGACATTGGCTGATGACCGCGTTCGCTTAGATCAATTATTGCCAGACGCCGACTACCTAAACCCACACGTTTATCTTTTGAGATAAAAACTCCTTCATCATCCGGTCCGCGGTGTGCTATGGATTTTGTCATTAATTTTATTTCCTGAGGTCGGATCTCCTTGTTCTTATTGAAGTAAACTTTTCCTGCAATTCCACACATCTTTTGGTTAATAACTAATGCTATTGTACAGGAATTAGTCAAAAAAGGTACAATAAGGAGTGGAAATTTGGGCTCACACGGTGGTAAAAAACGAAGCCAGATGGCTTTGGTATTCCGTCTCTTCAATAATAACTCATGTCGACAAGCTTCTACTTTGGGATACTGGAAGCACCGACGAAAGTATTAAGATAGAGAAAGAATTGGTGAGAACTCATCCCGGGAAAATTATTTTAAAGCAGAGACTCCAAAAAACTGCCGGCGACTTTACAAATGTCCGCCAAGAAATGCTAGATGAGACAAAATCTGACTGGTTTTTAATGTTGGATGGCGATGAAGTTTGGTGGAATGAGTCGATTAAAAAGATTATTAATACTATTACGGACAATGCAGGATTAGAATCAATTGTTGTTCCGACTGTAAATTTAGTCGGCGATATTTTTCATTACCAGGATAAATCAGCGGGAAAATATCATTTGGCGGGCAGAGTCGGACATTATAATCTGAGAGGGATAAATAGAAATATTCCCGGGCTTAAGTCACTTGGCTCTCACGGTACTTGGGGTTGGGCAGATTCCGGAAACAAGATGATTCAGGATAGAAATCCGGAAAAGATAAAATTCGCCGATGCACCATACCTACATGCCTCATTCCTTCCAAGGGGAAACAATGTTCGCGACGACAGAATGGTTGTCAAGCGTTCGAAAAAGTTGAAATATGAAATTGGCAAAAGTTTTCCTAAGGATTTTTATTATCCTGAATCTTTATTTAGGGACCATCCCGATTATATTCCCAGTCCCTGGCAAGCAATGAACTTGGGGTTTAAGTTTAAAGCCTCATTGGCAACGCCATTGAAAAAAATTAGACGAAAAATTTGGGATGGAAAGGCGGGGTACTGAGATGCTGATTCTCGGGATTCTTATTGGACACTTGTTTTTGCTTCTTAATTTAAAATTTACTGCCTGGCCTGAAATGCTTTTGTGGCCTTATATGACCATTCATGCTCTTTTGCCATACAAAGATGCGGCAATAGTACATACACCCCATTTGGTTATTGACCTCGCTGTAATTTACAAAATTTTTGGTGTTGGACTAATACAGCTCAAAGTTTATACCTGGTCCTTAATTATATTTTCTGACTTGGTAGTCTATTGGGTAGTAAAAAGATTTTGGAATAAAAAAATAGCCATTAGTTCAGTATTACTGTTCGCAATCTGGCAACTGTTTTTTGACGGAAACGGAATTTGGTTTGATTTAATTCTTGTTCCCCTCGCACTTATTACATTTTATTTAGTCAAAAACAAAAGATATTTTTGGGCAGGCATGTTTTGGGCTTTTATGTTCTTTACTAAACAAACGGCAGTATTTTTTTTGATTCCGATTTTTCTTTCAATAAAGAAATGGAAAGAGTTTGTTTTTGGAACGGTATTCGTATTACTGATTTGGACTTTAATTTTAGCAGTTTGGGGAAATCTTTCCGATTTTTATCATTGGGCAATATGGTATGCAATTTTTGTTTTACCCAGAGCTCAGGGACAAATACAACTACCGGATGTCAAAAGCCTAATTATTTCTTTGTTTCCGTTCTTAATTTTCGTTCCCCTAATTATTAAAACGAAGACTAAAAATATTAGCCTTCTTCTTTGGGCAGTTGCAGGTATGATGGGGGCTTACCCCAGATTTGAATATTTTCATTTTCAGCCTGCACTACCCTTCCTGGCGATTGCCGGCAGTTTGGGTGTTGCTGATATTGGTAAAGAAAAGAAATTCATCAAAGTTTTTTTATTGTTTTATTTTATCGGGAGTCTTTATCTTTTCGCGAACTTTTTTGTGAGGAATTGGGAAGAAGGGACAAGATTTTATGAGCAGGAAGTTGTCGATGTTGTTCGGTTTGTCAAAGCTAATACAAAGCCTGAAGATAAAATTTTTGTAATGAATTGGTGGGATAATATTTACCCGTTAACCGGAACTTATCCTGCCACTGACCCATGGGTGCCACAGCTTTCTTGGTATCAAGAACTACCTGGGATTCAGGAAAAAGAAGTTTCCGATTTAGAAAAGTCTAAGCCAAAATTAATTTTACTTCAGGATTATACAGATTCAGGATTGGCTTCTTATAAGCCTCAAAAAGTTTACGACTATGTAATGGTAAACTATAAGTTTAGAGAAAGAATTGACGGAATCAACGTATTAGTTCCTAACAAATGAGCACGGATTGCCAAAATATTTTTTTATTGACATGAAAGGAGGAATTTTGTGAAAATAGTTTTTTTAAATAAGTACCAAGATACTGTTTTTCGTGGTTCAGAGACTTTTGTTTATGAGTTGTCACAACGTCTTTCTAAAAATAACGAGGTTGAGGTCATAAGTAATATTAATTATCTTGATCTATTTAAAAAGAGATATGATGTAATAGTTCCGACAAACGGGAGATTACAGGCAATAATAACAAGAAAAATCTCGTGGATCAGGGGATCAAAGATGGTTATTTCTGGTCAATCAGGGATTGGGTGGGATGACAAAATAAATTTGCTTGTTTTTCCTGATGTATTTGTTGCTCTTACAAACAAAGCAAGGAAGTGGGCAGGGAATTTTAATCCATTCGTTCATGTAGAAAAGATACCCAACGGCGTAGACCTCAAAAGATTTAGTAAAAATGGCTCGACCTTTTCCGTTGGTTTGAAAAAGCCGGTCATTTTGGCCGTTGGTGCTTTTACCGAACAAAAAAGAATGGATTTGGTTATAAAAGCCGTTTCGTTAATTAAAAATGCAAGTCTACTCATAGTTGGGGGTGGAGGAGATCTAAAAGAGAAATTAGAGAATTTAGGAATTCAATTACTGGGCGATAGATTTAAAATATTAAGTTTGCCATTTAGTAAAATGCCTAGTATTTATAGGTCTGCTAGTGTTTTTACATTGCCCTCAGCTTCATCTGAGGCCTTTGGGAACGTTTTAGTGGAAGCCATGGCTTCCGGTCTACCGGTTGTCGCTACAAATGACCCAATTCGTAAAGAAATAGTTGCCGATGCAGGGATTTTAGTCGATCCAACAAATATAGATGAATATGCTTTGGCTTTGGAAAAGACACTCGGAACAAACTGGGGGGATAAACCTCGCAAACAGGCAGAAAAATTTTCCTGGGACGATATTACAAAACAATATGAAGAACTTTTTAAAACACTTCTTAAAAAAAAATAACGTTCTACTAATTGCATTGTTCATTCTTGCGTCGGGAGTAAGATTTTATAATTTTCCAAATCGGGTTACGTTTTGGTCTGAACAGGCAAGGAGCTTAATAGTGTCTGCCAACTATATAAAAGTTAAACCAAGTCTTTTGGGTCAGGAATATTTTAGGCAGGATAGCAATTCGCATATACTTTACTCAGGAGCACTTTATAATTATTCATTAGTCCCTCTACTTTTAATCTCAAATTACGATCCCATTCGTATAACTATTTTTTTTGCTCTACTTAACTTATTTATCGGGTTTGCTATTTATCTGGTCACTAAAGAAATATTTGGGTTTCGAACGGCAACTATTTCTACGATTATATTTCTTTTCAACGATTTTATGATTTATCATTCACTGTTTATATGGAACTATAATTATCTACCTCTTGTTGGGATCCTTATCTTGTATTTCTCTTGGCGTTACTTAAAGTTTAAAAAATTGGTTAATTTGTTTTTGGTAGGGGTTTTGTGTGGAATAGGAGTTAGTTTACAATTTCTTTTCGCTCCACTTGCAATTTCGGTACTAATAATTAATAGTTGGAAAAATAAAAGATGGCTCTTAGGTGCTTTGATATTTATTCTCGGAGCAGTTTTGGGGAATCTACCGATGGTTCTTTTTGACCTTCGGCATAATTTTTATGAAACCCAAACACTTTTTCAATATTTGATAGATACACTTAGGGGAAAAAGTGGCGCAACCTTTGCATATTATTACCTACTTCCTTTTTGGCCAGTAGCCTCCATTTTGGGAGGACTTCTGATTGTCAAAATATCCAATTGGCGTAAGTTGCTTGGCGCATTAATATTGTTGATTTACTTATATTTAAACATTACTTCGCAGAGAGTTTCTTTTACTTTACCCACAGGCATGCCCGCTGGAATAAAAGTTTCAGATATTGATAATGCCTCAAGGACTATTGCAGATAATGCCGATGGCGATTTCAATGTTTCTGAAGTTTTGGATTTTGACAAGCGGGCATATGTGCTTAGATATTATTTGGAGTTTGTTTACGCTAAAAAGCCCCTAGGTGAGACCGAATATCAGAATATAAAAACACTTTATGTGTTAAGTCAAAAAGACTACAATTTCGATAATTCCGGAGTTTGGGAGGTCAATTCCGGCGGTAAGTATCAGATAAGCTTACTTTCCTTTGTCGGGAAGAGTTACGCAGTTTATAAATTATATAAATGATAAAAATCTCGATAGTTATTCCTACTTACAATGAGGCAGGTTCTTTAGAATCGTGTATTGAGTCATTGGGTTACCAGACTGATGTAAACTTCGAGATCATCGTTGTTGATGATGGATCCACAGACAAAACTTCAGAAGTTTTGCGGGATTTACAATTAACAATTTCCAATTTCCAATTTTTCATACAGAAACATGAAGGTGCAGGAGCGGCTAGAAATCTTGGCGCAAAAAACGCAAAAGGTAAAATCCTTGTTTTTGTCGATGCGGATATGACTTTTGATAAATCATTCCTGTCAAATTTAGTTAAACCGATCGAGCGGGGAGAGGCTAAAGGTACTTTTAGTAGGCAAGAGTATGTGGCAAATTGGAATGAAACGGTAGCCCGGTGTTGGAATATTAACGAAGGATGGGAAAGTAGGCGGCGCCACCCAAAAGATTACCCGTATCACCAGCCGGTCTTTAGGGCGATCCTAAAAAGTGAGTTTAGAAGTGTAGAAGGATTTAATCCGGGTGGATACGACGACGACTGGAGTTTAAGTAAAAAGCTGGGCTATGAAGCATTGGCCGCTCCTGGAGCTATTTTTTATCATAAAAATTCCTCGACACTCGTTGAGGTATATAAGCACGCCAAGTGGGTTGGGAAAAGGAAGTATAAATATGGCTATCTTGGTTATCTGGCGGGGCTTCTTAGGGCATCCCTCCCGATATCATTGATAATTGGTACATATAAATCTATCCGTTTTAACGAATACCTTTTTCTAATCTTCAAAATAGTTTATGATTTTGGAATCTTTGTGGGAATTTTGGAATTTTTAATTAGTGGGAAGTCTTCAAAATGATCTATTTAATTTTATTAGTCAGTTTGGCAATTCGCCTCATCTCTTTAAATCAGTCATTGTGGTTGGATGAGGGAACGACAGCATTGGTTGCCAAGTTGCCTCTAAGTGATGTTTTTACAAAATTTCTCCCGGGTGACTTTCATCCCCCGCTCTATTACCTTATCGTGAAGCTATGGACAGTTGTTTTTGGTTACTCTGAGATTTCTTTAAGAATGCCGTCTGTGATATTTGGCATAGCTGCGGTTTATATGATTTATTTGATAGGGAGGAAGGTTCAAAACAACAATCTCGGTTTGTTGGCATCAGCTTTTATAGCGACCTCGGGGCTTATGATTTACTATTCACAGGAAGCAAGAATGTATTCCTTGGTTGTGCTTTTAGCTTGTCTTGCGGTTTATGGCTACATTCAGAAAAAATGGATATTGTTTTCGGTATCATTGGCATTAGTTGGTTTGACAGACTACGTAGCTCTCTGTATTGTTCCTGTATTTTTTATTTTTAACCCTAAAGACTATAAAAGAATGATTGTTTGTTTAATACCGCTTGTATTGTCATATATGTTATGGCTTCCAACTTTTGTGAAACAAATATCTGGGGGTTTGACAATAAGCTCGACTGCACCCCTCTGGTGGCAACTCCTTGGCGAGACCTCCTTAAAGAACTTAATTTTAATTCCGACAAAGTTTATTTTTGGCAGAATCAGTTTTGATAACAAAACACTCTATACCTTTTTAGATGTTATTTTAGGTTCGGTTTTTCTTGGTTTGATGCTACGAGGTAGCCGCTCCAGAAGTTCTAAATCAAAACTTTTATGGCTGTGGTTAGCGGTTCCTGTTGTTATAGCCGTAATTATTGGTTTTAGGATCCCAATTCTTTCTTATTTTAGGTTAATTTTTGTCCTCCCTGCAATGTATTTGCTTTTGGCGCATGGGATATTAACTCTCAAAAGAAATTTGTTTTTAACAGCTGTTATTTTTGTTTTGGCTGTAAATACCTGCTTCTCATTTGCATATCTAACCAATCTCAAATTTCAAAGGGAGGATTGGAGGGCTCTTACAAGTTTTGTCGAGTCGAATAAAGATCGGAATTCAGTAACAATCTTTGTAGCTGACAGCAATATGGAGGCCTATCGTTATTATGCCCCTAATGCTAAAATTGCAGGACCGAAAGGAGTTATTTCAGGGTATGATCAACTTTGGCTGATGAGGTATTTGCAAGCCGTTTTTGATGAAAATGATAAAGTCAGATCCAAGGTAGAGGCGCTTGGTTACAAAAAAGCTGAAAGTCACAACTTTAACGGAGTCGAAGTCTGGGAGTATATAAAATAGTCAGAAACTTTTATGAAAATTGCTATCGATATTAGCCAAGTAGTTTATGGATCCGGCGTTTCCGTCTATACAAAAAATTTGGTAGAGAATTTACTAAGACTGGACAAAGAAAATGAATATATATTATTTGCAGGAAGCCTGAGAAGAAAAAATGACGTACTTTCCATATTCCCTTCAGCCAAGGTCTTCCCGGTTCCCCCGTCATTGGCAGATCTGATGTGGAACAGACTGCATATTTTACCGATCGAGAGACTAATCGGGGCGGTTGACGTCTTTCATACTTCTGACTGGTCCGAACCTCCTTCCAAGGCATTCAAGGTAACGACCGTGCATGATCTTGCCCCCTTTCTTTACCCGAATCTTTTTCCCCGCGATTTAATTCGCAACATTGTTGATACCCATAAGAATAAACTTTCCTGGGTAAGAGAAGAAACTAAGAGAATTATCGCCCCAACTTTTGCGACAAAAAAAGATCTTGTAAGTTTAGGTTTTAATGAGAAAATTATTAGGGTTATTCCCGAGTCAATATCCGGTGTTTTTAGAAAATTACCTTTAGATGAGATTGAGAAAATTACCCGTAAATATAAGATCTTTGGAGATTATATATTGAGTGTCGGTATGGATCCGAGGAAAAACACCGAAAGAATCATAAAAGCATTTGAACACACGTCAGCCGGGAAGGATTATAAGGTTGTATTTGTAGGTTCACAAAAATATAGGAGAATTAGCGAATCAAGAAACATAAGAATATTGGGTAAAGTTGAAACGGGGGAGCTTGCAGGCCTCTATTCAGGAGCCAAGGCACTTATTTACCCATCATTGTATGAAGGGTTCGGTTTGCCGATCCTTGAGGCCTTTGCCTGTGAATGTCCTGTCTGACTTCAAACATATCTTCGATGGCGGAAGTCGCTGGTGACGCGGCTCTACTCGTGGATCCTAATAATATTGACTCCATTCGTGATGGGATTGAAAAAATTGTAAGGGGACCAAAAACCTATATTGAGAGAGGTTTAAAAAGAGTCAAGGATTTTTCATGGGAAAAAACAGCCAAAATGACTTTGGATGTCTACCGCGAATCACTCACATAGGTTTTGCAAAAATCTTCAGTTGTTAACTTTTCTATATCCAGTAAGCGAACCGCCTTAATTAGTGGGTATTTATTTTTAGGCAGTCCCTGACAGAGCGCATCTCCGGAAATAGTGAA
>JBGQJK010000021.1:0-18031 GCA_041499035.1 Patescibacteria group bacterium | reverse complement strand
TGTTAGGTAGAACTCTCGGAGGAGCTACGGTGGCAACCTTCCAGGGATTAATTGTCCTTGTACTTTCTTTACTCGTAGGTTTCAGGTTCACAAACTACCTTCATATTCCCCTGGCAATCTTGTTCATGTTTATTATTGCACTCCTTTTTACAGCTTTGGGAACCGCAGTCGCATCAACTCTTGAAGACATGCAGGGATTCCAACTTATAATGAACTTTTTAGTTATGCCAATCTTTTTTCTTTCGGGAAGTTTGTTTCCGCTTACTAACCTGCCTACTGCAATGGTCATTGCAACAAGGATAGATCCCATGAGCTACGGAATTGACGGACTGCGCGGTGTCTTGGGAGGCGTTGCCCAGTTTGGAATAACAACGGATTTTTTAATTCTGTGTGCAATAACTACTCTTTTCTTAATAATCGGCAGCTATCTCTTTTCAAAAATTCAGGTATGACTAAATACAAGGAATACTTCAATAGAATGCTTGAAGAAAACAAAAAAGCTTTTGATGACTTCAAGATACTTCACGCAAACTACGGAACGGATGAAGAAAAATACCAGGATGAATTTAACCGAGAAGGTGAAAAGGTTTTAAAAATAGCTGCGGAGTGGGAAAACAAACTCTGTTCCCAATCGGAGAAGGCAGGCTACGCCAACTATACCGGCAACCTGGCGGAAAAGTTCCAGGCAGAGCTTAGGGGACTATATCCCCTAATCGACCATGTAGGAATTGTCACTATAAAATCCACTTTTAAAATCAAGAAGCTTCTTTGAGTATTTGATTAGAGAGCAATCAGTATTGAGACGATTATTGCCATTATTCCAACACCGATACCGAATGTTGTGGGCCAATCGGTACCTGTTACAGGTATCGGAATAGAAGTAGCCGCGGCAGTAGGAGTGGCCGTAGCTCCAAGGCTAGCAATTTCCGTTGCGGTTGGTGTTGGAGTACCTGTCGGCGCCACGGTCGGTGTTCCAGTAGCGGCCGCTGTAGCAGTCGGGGTTGATGTTGGAGCAAGAGTCGGTGTGGGAGTCGGTGTTGGTGTAGGTGTAGGTGTCGTGCATGAGCAGGTGGTATCTCCCGAGCAAAGTGCATTCCGGCAGAAACCGGAATAACAAAACAGGCCGGATTGGCAATCTGTATTACTGCCGCAGGTGCCGTTACACGAGATGCCTGGGCCTGGAGTCGGGGTAATCGCGGGCGTTGGGGTTGGAGTCGGTGTTGGAGTAGGCGTTGGCGTCGGTGTTGGAGTAGGCGTTGGCGTAGTTGGTGCCACACACTGCCCCGCTACACAAGTTGTACCGGAGGAACATACATTCCCAATCGCTCCACAGTTATTCGGGTCTGTTTGTGTATCAGGAGTAGGAGTCGGAGTGACAGCCGAAACCACACACTCATCTTGATCGCACCAATGCCTTGCATCTCCGTTTGGACCCGTGCAACTTCCGTCCTGAGTAGCGTTTATCCAAATCCAAGAGCTGTCCGCTGCACGGTCGTTTGTGCAATTCTTTTTACATTCGTGGAGATGCTGGGCCAATGTATAACCGGCCGGGCAAGCTACTGCAGCTTTCTCCTGAAGGTTCTGCTGTTGCTTTACTAATAAAACCCCCGCCACGACACTCAAAATCAAAAATATAACCACCACAACCCCGATAATTATTCCCTTCCCGCCAAAGCTTCCGGATTTTTTTGGAGTAATAATCTCAAACGGAGAGGGCTGGGCATGTTGGGTAGTTTTATCTTGCGGCGGCATGTGTATTTAATGATACTAATACAAGCTTAATGCGTCAACCGCCTTGAAGTTTATCTTGAACTTTATAGCCCAACTTTTCAATTTGCTCTCTAAGTTTGTCTGCCTCTTCAAACTTCTTTTGGATTCTAAGCTCTTCCCTTTTTTCCATTAGAGTCTTTACGTTATTCGGAATTTCCTTTTCCTTATCGATATTCGAAATATCGGAGTTTCTCCATAAACCTAGGATGTCATCAACATATAGTAAGAAGTCAAGCTTATCGGTACTTGGGATATTACTTTTTAAGGCTTCCCACATTACGGCTAATGCCCGTGGAGTATTTAAATCATCATTGACAGCTTCCAAAAACCTATTTCTAAAATCGTCTAGTTTTTCCAATTTTTCGTTTGACAAAGAGGCTCTCTTTTCAGATTCACCACGCAACTCATTTACTGTCTTCCAGAGTTTTATTAGGGCATTCTGTGCAGAAGTCAAACTTTCCCATGTAAAATTCATCGGATCACGATAATGAGTTGTTAAATAAAGATATCTAAGTGAAAGCGGATAATATCCCTTCTTCTCAATGTCAGAAATTGTATAAAAATTCCCTAAACTTTTGCTCATCTTTTTACCATCTACCATTAAAAATGCTGTATGAATCCAATATTTTACGAATGGAACTCTACCCGTTGCCCCTTCACTCTGCGCAATTTCATTCGGATGATGAATTGAAAGATGGTCCTCACCACCAGTATGAATATCAAATTGGTCGCCTAAATACTTAACACTCATTGCCGAACATTCTATGTGCCACCCGGGAAATCCGTCACCCCAAGGTGAATCCCAATGCATTGTATGATTTTCGAACCTTCCAACTCTTTTAAACCAAAGGGTAAAATCCTGAGGGTGTTTTTTGTACTCACCCTCTTTTACTTCCGCTCTGACTGCCACTTTCTTTTCTTCCAACTTCTGCCCGAAAAGTTCTCCGTATTTTTTAAACTTGAGTACGTCATAGTAAACTGCTTCTGGAGTATCGTAGGCGTAACCGTTCTTGATCAGTTTCTCAATCATTTCAATTTGCTCTTTAATGTGATCGGTTGCCTTGCATATCACGTCAGGCCGAATAATGTTAAGCGCATCCATTGAGTCATAGAAATTTTTAGTGAAGAACTCAGCAACCTCCCATACTGTTTTACCCTGCTTGACCGCTCCCTTCTCCAGCTTATCTTCCCCTTCATCCGCATCAGAAACAAGGTGCCCGACGTCAGTAACATTTTGAACATGCTTAACTTTGTAGCCGTTCGCAGTTAATACACGCTTCAAAATATCATCAGTTACATATTTTCTACCGTGTCCGATGTGGGAGTAATCATAAACAGTCATTCCGCACGTGTACATCCCGACATTTGGAGGATTTATCGGAACAAACTTTTCTTTTTTCCTAGTAAGTGAATTTGTTAAATAAATATCCATTGCTGCCTATTGTATCAGATCAGCCTGAAGGAGGCACGGGTTTTTCGACGCGTGTCTGTTCATTTTTTACCGATTGCTTTTTACCGAAATTGAAAAGCTGCCGGCCTTTCTTGACCGCCGGTTCTACCAAGCCACTCTTGTCCTGAGCTTTTTGTATTTCAATTTGTTTTTTAACGGCCTCCATTTGAGCCTTAAGAACCTGTTTTTCTTCCATAGTAAGCTCCGGATATTCCTCAAGGGCTATTTCCTCACCTTCTAAGATTCTCTTTTGAAGTTCGGCAAATTGCTTTCGCCTGTGTATGTCGACAAGTTCCCGGTTCAAGGCTTCCATCCTTCTGCCGGATTTTAATTGGTCGTTAACCTTTCCTTGCTGCTCGGTTAATTTTTTTTGATCATCGGTTTGATCTCCCGGAGCATGATCCGGGGAACCGATTGTATCTCCCGTAGTCTGTTCTTTGGCATCCTTAAGAAGTTCCAAAGGTTCCCGCGCCATCTGCTTGGCAATTTGTTGAGCCAGGTTCTTGGCCGAATTTGCGGTATCTTGGGCAAGAGCAGTTTTCATATAACTATTTGATTATAACTCGCGCCGGCCCTCCAGCGCTTGAGTTAAAGTTACTTCGTCCGCGTATTCCAGATCAGCCCCCGTTGGAATCCCCATCCCGAGTCTACTGACCTTTAGTTTTTCGTCAACGTTTTTTAGTTTTTTTAGAAGATACATTGCAGTTGCCTCACCTTCCATTGTAGGGTTTGTGGCAATTACGACCTCGTGTATCCCTCCCCCGCCATCTTCAATCCGGTTAAGCAAATCATCAATATAAATTTCGTCCGGGCCGATGTTCTCCAGAGGATTGATTGCACCGTGAAGAACATGATAAACACCTTTAAACTTTCCTGTCCGCTCAAATGCCAAGATATCCAGAGGTTGTTCAACAACCAGAATTTGAGAGTGGTCACGTGATTTGTCACTGCATATAGGGCAAGGCTCACTCTCGCTTATATTTTTGCAAACCGAACAAAGAACCGTATCTTTTTTAAGCCTTCCGATTGAATCGGAAAATTCATCAAGCTGCATTTGAGGAACATGCAGCAGATAGTAAGTAAGGCGCTGTGCGGACTTTGGTCCTACCCCGGGAAGTTTTTGGAAGGAATCAATTAGAGATTGAATGGGTTTTGCAATTTTCATCTCTATATTTTAACAGAGATTGTTATTGGGGTGTTATCTCAAAAATAGCTGCTGTATTGGGCGTAAATCCTTCAACGGCACACCAAGAATTTGAAGTGGCGGAAGTTTGAGTACTCGTTGCTCCTCCCAAAAAATTGATCCTTTTAATGGTAAAGTTTTTAAATGGCAAATTATTAAGACACATCGGCACCGCCTCTCTGTGCGACCCAAAAGGATCATAGTCAACCACCATTACTCTTACTTTACTTCCGTCATAGCGTGCGAAGGCTTTTACCCAGCTGCCAGACCCTCCTACAGACATCCTGTCTCCAACCATATTATTCAAAAACTGTATGGCATAATACCGGCTCTTGGGTGTTGGTGCTCCAAAGTTCCCGTTGGTTAGGAGTCCCCATCTTCCCCAAAGTTTAGTGGGACCGGCCCCGTCGATAATCTCAAAATTAAAACATTTAGTTATGTTTGCCTGAAGTGCCGCCGTCGTTGCCAGAGTGTGGATAGCAGACAGGTTTCCGTCATAGGCTGCGTCATTAGACCCGTTTATTCCAAGTTCGGAAATCACAAGCTCCATTTTTGCATAATTCGGGTAAGAGGATAGCCATGCGGAAACACTCTTAACATCGTTGTCATATTGATCAAGACTTTTTGAATAGTCGTGCCATGAAAGAAAATCAATTCGGATCTTCCCCGCTTGGGCCATTTGCAAAAGTGAGTCAACCCACGATCTGTAAAGCGCCGTTGTAGCCGGGCCGCCGATTTTAAAAAAGTTAACATTACCTGCCGATACTGCGCCCAGCTGAGCGTAATAATATAAGTTGAGATAATTTTTGTTTCCCCCCGCTTTGAAACCGCCAAAAAGATCAGGCTCGTTCCAGACTTCATAATAAACATTGGGAATGTTTAACCCCCTCCTGCCACTATAGTGTTCAACGGTGCGCTGTACAACGAGTTGCCACTCAGTCCAGTTTGTGGGCTCGCTGTCCACCTTGCCGTCTTTAGAAATCACGGGAGGCATATACGAAAGGCTGAAAAACGGAGTCGCGCCTGCTGCACGAATGTCACTAACAGTAAGATCCAGATTCTGCCAGTTAAAAGTGAGCTGCCCGCTTGCGTCGCGCCCGACAACATCGTAGTTATCATAAATATGATCAATCCGTATATACTGCGGTTGGAGTTTTTTAACATCGGGAATTACCGAGACCAGCATTCTGCTTTTGGATTCCCCCCCTTGGGCTAAACTTTTCCAACAGTTTGCCGGGTTAACAAAGCTTTTGCCGACATCAACGTTTAAGTTGGCCGGAGTTCCGAAAGCTCTCCCCCAAAAACCTGTCTTGATACCAACCAAATAAACCCCGGCAGCCAGAGTTATCAAAACAAAAGTAGTGAAGAGAACACCAAACAACTTGCGATTAAGCATCACTATCATTCTAGCGGAAAGTTTAAAAGAAAAAAAGTAATCGGCGTGAAGTTTATTTTAGGCCGCCAAGAAGCCCACCCAAGCCCCCGCCCATTTCCATCATCTTTTTAGCCGACTCTTTTTGTACGTCTTTCATGAGGTTATTAATTAAGTCCATTAAATCTTTTATATCCTCCCCGTCGCGCTTTATGTAACGGATTTTCTGATCCCCCGTAACGGAAACCTGCCAGCCATTCTTTTCATCGGTCTTGATAATTTTTTCAAGCTCCTTCTGAAGCTCCATCGCCTTTTGCCGCATTTTAGCTAAGTCTTTAAGCTGATTAAATTTGTCAAACATAATTTTTTCGTTGAAAACGGACTACGAACCGAATATTTCTTCGGCGGCTTTTATTATATCGGGTTCGGTGCTTTCAGTCAAAACCGGCTCCGTTTTTGCTTCTTCCATAATTTTTTTAGGTGGCGGCTCAACCAGGGTGCAGATCACCCGCGTCGGAGAATTCAGAACTTTTTCTATAACGTCTTCCAGAATTTTCAGGTGATGTGCATCTTCCAAACGCTCTTTATGAAATTTGTAGAAAACCCCCAAAGTAAGGGTTTTCCCGTCATAGCCAACCGGCCTACTTGCCCTTAAAAGCCCTTCTATCGAAGCATTTATTGGGTGTATTGCCGAAAGAATGGTTTTCCAGATATCGTCGTTGACTATACCCACACTTTCCTGGGAAAAAATTTTTGGCGCGGCAGCTGGGGCAGGCTCAACTTTTTTTTCTTCGGGGGGAATTAGTTCTTCTAACGTTTGATCTTTGATATTTTTACCGCACCACTTGATCACAGCTATCTCGGCCGGAAGTTGTTCAATCGGCGAATCGGGTATATTTTTATTAGCCTCAGTAAAAAGTCCCGTCAATTCGATTAGGTCATCACGGTTCAGTCCTTCCAATTTACCGTCCCCTATTCCGGACTCGGACAAAATTGCCCGATGAAAAATTTCCAAAAGCGAGGAGAGAAAGATCTCTACCGGTGTGCCGTTTGAAACATTTTTCTCAATCTCTTTTATTGCCGACTTTTCGTCCTTTTTGGTAAGTGCGAGAATAAAACTATCCAGTTCCGAAGTTTTATACCTCGCCAGGTAACTCTCCCCCTCGGTGACAAACTGTTCCAGAATTTTGATGGCATCCCTGAATGCCCCACCGGACATGTCCGCAATTTTAAGAAGCGACTCCTCTTTTATCTTTATTTTTTCCGCTACTATAACTCTTTTTAGCGAATTTACAATCTCGGGCTCGGTGGCTTTTCTAAAAGAAATAAAGGTGGTGCGCGAACGGATCGTCTCGATTAATTTTTCCGGGTTGGTTGTAGCCAAAATAAAAATTACATGCCCTGGGGGCTCTTCCAGGGTCTTGAGGAGGGCATTGGAAGCTTCGGTTGTTAACATGTGCGCCTCGTCAATAATATAAATCTTCTTTTTTGCCTTGGTCGGGGCCAGCTTAACCGCATCGCGAAGGCTCCGTACATCATCGATTCCCCTATGGGAGGCCGCATCCATTTCTATAACGTCCAAATTCGTTCCGCGGGTTATCGAAAGGCACTCCTCACATTTGTCACAGGGAGTTCCGTCTTTGCCTAATTTTTCGCAGTTAATTATTTTTGCCAAAATTCTCGCGGCGGAGGTTTTACCCGTTCCTTTTGGTCCGGCAAAAAGGAATGCATGTGGAATCTGGCCCGATTTAACAATCTTTTTTAACGAGTCGGAAACGTCAGGAAGATCCAATTCGTCCAAATTCTTCGGCCTGTATTTGAGGTATAGTGTCATTTATTCATTCGCTTATTTACATATTCGCTTATTCTTCATGGTGTATACCAAGAAGATGCAATGCTCCATGCTCAATTAATTCATAAACCCGCTCTTTAACCAGAACATTTTCCACCCCCGACTCCTTTACCGCAATAGGGTAACAGACAACAATCTCTCCCAGGTGGATTATGCCGTCCGGAGGGAAAACAAAATTGGCTTTGGCTTCGTTTGGTGTAAATGAAAGCACGTTATGAAGTTTCTTGCTTGCCCCGAGCGGAGCCGAGGGGTCCTTGAGATACTTCGCCCCTATCTGAAGCATCTTTTTCTCCCCGACAATTGCCACTGATACTTCGGCATCGGAAACTATCCCCTGTTTAGCGAGGAATGTAGAAAGTTTTTTTTTAATCTCGGTTGTACTTACCGGGTAATTCGACTGTTTGGTAACGGAGACTTTAACCATTTAATTTTGAGCTCACTATCTGTGCAATTTTAGTTCCGTCCACATTTGGAGCCTTGCTCTTGACCATGCCGATAACACGGCCTATATCGCGCGCAGTAGTGGCACCGGACTGGGTTATTGCGTCTGTCACAAGCTTTGAAAGCTCTTGCTCGCTTATTTCGGGCGGAAGGTATTCCTGGAGAATTTTAAGCTCGGCTTCTTCCTTTGCGGCCAAGTCGTTTGCACCTGCCTTTTTATAGGCTTCGATTGAGTCCCTCCTTTGTTTGGCTTCCTTTTGGATCACAACCATTTCTTCCTCATCCGTCAGGTCATGTTGCTTGGCGATCCTCTCGTAATTAAAAGCAGATGAAAGAAGACGTAAAGTTGAAAGCAGCACCTCATCGTGTGCCTTCATTGCCTCGCCTATTTTTGCCTGTAGGGTTTGTGCAATCATAGTTTTCTATTTGCTGATACTTTGCCCAATAAGTGCATGTGCATGTGCTTTATAAGAGCTGCATCTCCCGCGTTAGTCTCCATTCTAAAGTCTTTTATTCCTTCCTGTTTAATTAACTCTAGACCAACTTTCTTGATTTCAGACCAAGTGCTTTCACTCAAACCGGTAACGTCTCCAACGTGCTCTTTCGGAATGATTAATAAGTGTAGATCAGCCTGAGGCTCTATATCTTTGATAACAATGAGGTTTTCAGTTTCTCTTATTTTTTCGGAGGGTAGTTCTCCCCTTATAACTTTGCAGAACACACAATCATCCATTGGTAGCTTCTATACTAAATCTAAGATCAAAGAAGATCAAGAACGGCTTTTGCCAATTTAGAAGAGTCGTGGCGGATTAGGGACCTTGTGATTTTATCACTTTTAGCCTTCTCGTAAACTTTGGCTGAGACCAAATCCTTCCGGATTACTTTAATTTTGGGATTTCCATCCAGATCATCCCTGACAGGCTCAGCTTTTTCTGATCTATATTTTGCCAAAATGTCCTTAGGAAAACGGTTTGAGTTATTAATCACGACAAAATCAGGATTCCTTCCTGTATATTTATATATCTCCTTAATAAAATCTGATGCGGAAAAGTCTGTTGTTTCACCAAACTTAGTCATTAAATTTACTACAAAAATAACTTTAGCTTTGGTTTTCTTTAAGGCATCTCCAATGCCGTGTATGACTAAATTCGGCAAAGTGCTTGTGTAAAAATCCCCTGGGCCGAGTATTACAAAATTTGCCGAGTTTATGGCGTCAACTGCATCTCTGTTAACCTTGGCTTTTGGAATCAGCTCAAGTTTTGTGATTTTATATTTTCCCTGAGTCGGCGTGGGTTCATCAATATTATGTTCGCCCAAAACCTGCTTGCCGTTGGAATATGTTGCGACCAACTGAACATCATCAAAAGTCACCGGAATAATTTTCCCCTTTACGCCCAGAACCTCGCAGGTTTCTTCAATTGCTTTTTTCTGATTTCCTTTATAGATATCCGTGAGTGCCGCCATAAAGAGGTTGCCAAATGTCATACCGCTTATACCTACCCCGTTCTCATAACGGTAAGTAAAAAGCTTTCTTAAAGTTTCGTCGGAATCGTCCGAGGCGAGAGCCACCATACATTGCCTGAGATCGCTTGTGGGAAGGAGGCCAAATTCGTCCCTGATCACACGGTTACTCCCGCCAGAATCCATCATAGAAACTATGGCCGAAAGATCTAGCTCGGGGTATTTTTTGAGGCCGGAAAGAACGGTATACGTCCCGGTTCCTCCACCTATAACAACTATTTTCTTCATTTTAGTTAAATGTATCGAAATACTACAACAATATGCCTTTAGGGTCAAATTTCCGGCCAAATATGCTATAATCGCCATCACCAAAGTAATATGTGTGGCATATTTGGATTTGTGAGTGAAAAGGAAAGATCCCCCAAGATAGTACTAGAAGGCCTTAAAAGCCTGGAATATCGCGGGTACGACAGTTGGGGGGTCGCCGTAGTGTCCCATAAAAAAATCTTCCTAAAGAAAAAGGCGGGTAAAATTGGCTTGTCCAACGTAAAAGAGCTGCCGGTAGGAAAAGTGGTTTTCGGGCACACACGCTGGGCCACGCACGGAGGTGTAACCGACGCTAACGCCCATCCCCATCTTGATTGCACAGGCAATATTGCCGTAATTCATAACGGAATTTTTGAAAACTACCTGGAGATAAAAAAGAGACTGGCTAAGCGTGACCATAAATTTGTCAGTGAGACAGATACGGAGGTGGTAGCACATATGATAGAAGAGGAAATTATGAAAAGTTCTTTCCCGGAGGCAGTAAGAAAGGTTTTTAACCGGATGGAAGGGTTAAACGCCGTTATAGCAATTAACACAAAGGACCAGTCTCTGGTTGCCGCCAGAAATGGTTCACCGCTTGTAATCGGATTCGGAGTAAATGAGAATTTCCTGGCGAGTGATGTCGCTGCACTACTTCCCCATACCAAAACGGTTTACTTTCTGGAGGACGATGAAATGGCAATTTTAACCGCTAAATCTGTAAAAGTGCTTAATGTCAAGTCCGGGAAAAACAAGGCTTTCAAAACTCAAAAAATTAACTGGAATATTAAGGCCGGCGAAAAAGGAAAGTATAAACATTTTATGCTGAAAGAAATTTATGAACAGCCCGGCATAATTAGTGATATTGCCGGCAGCGCCGCAGGCCAGGCCGAGAAGGTTGCTGGCATTATTAAAAACGCCAGGGGTTCATATTTAGTCGGTTGCGGAACGGCAAGTTATGCGTGCCTTGCCGGGACTTACTTCTTTTCCAAAGTTGCAAAATACCATATCAACTCCGCCGTAGGCAGTGAATTTGGGTATCACCTTGACTTCCTTACGCCCAAAAGTTTGGTAATAGCCGTATCCCAGTCAGGCGAGACTATGGATATTCTGGAATCGGTAAAAAAGGCAAAAAACAAGGGTGCGAAAATTATGAGCCTGGTGAATGTTTTAGGTTCATCACTTTACCGAATGAGCGATTATAAAACTTTAATCGGGGCAGGTCCGGAAAAAGCCGTGGCTTCAACTAAAGCCTTTACAGGAATGATTGCACACCTCCTCCTTATAGCATACTCACTCAAAGGGAACGTGAGGGAAGGCCAAGAGCTCCTTGTCCGAGCAGTTGAATCAAGCAAAAAAGTATTGTCGCCAAAAAATATTAAGAAAATTCAGAGACTCGTTAACGCTCTCAAAGACCATAATCATATTTACGTTATAGGCCGGGGACTTTCCTACCCGACAAGCCTTGAGGCTGCACTCAAGATAAAGGAGATTAGCTATATCCACGCAGAAGGGCTCGCCGCAGGTGAGCTTAAGCATGGCCCGCTCGCACTGGTTACAAAAGGAACACCCTGTATTGCATTTTTACCCAATGATGAAACTTATGGGGCAAACCTGGCGGGGGCAATGGAAATGAAGGCCAGAGGCGGGTTTATAGTCGGTATCTCACACAAAAACCATGAAATTTTTGATTATTTTATTCCGGTTGCTGATGCAGGTGAGGCTACCATAATTCCAAACATAATTGTTGCTCAGGTTTTGGCCTACTACCTGACAATCAAAAAGAATCTTGACCCGGATAAGCCCAGAAATCTTGCCAAAAGCGTTGTTGTTAAGTAATTATTTTTGGAGCTTTTTAATTGCCTCGTTAAAGGATAAATTTTCCGACTTTTGAGAATCCCTTTCTTTCCATTCAATTTCGTCCCCTGTTTTGGCGGAAACGACAAGACGGACTGGTATTCCGATCAAGTCCGAATCGGCAAATTTCTCCCCGGCGCTCAGATCCCGGTCATCCCAAAGCACATCAATTCCCAGTTTTTTAAGATTTTTGTAAACACTCTCTGCATTTTTCGCACCGGGAAGTTCAAGCAAGTGAACATCAAAAGGGGCAACGCTTTTAGGCCAGATTATACCCCGGCCGTCATGAAACTTTTCCACAATCACGCCCATCGTCCTACTTATTCCTATTCCATAGCAGCCCATTATCGGATATACCTGCGCACCTTTGTCATTAGTGATGATAAAGTTGAAAGCCCGTGTATATTTTTCACCCAAGTCAAAAACATTACCCACCTCTGAAGCTTTGGCAGGTTTGAGATTATCCTTTTTACAACGGGGGCACATATCTCCCGCTTTGTATTTATCGATATCGTCCGTATTTACACAGAAATCACAATTATCACAAAAGAGAATATTTGCTTCCCCCGCATCGGTCAACACCTCAAACTCATACGATATTTTCTCGGAAAAGCCCCCCCCGGAAGCCTCGGTAACTTTTGCCGTCAGGCCCAACCTTTTAAATATTTTTAAATATGACAGCTTGGCTTTGCCGTAGAACTCGTCGAAATCTTTCTGATTTATATGCCAACTATATAAATCTTTCATCAAAAACTCCCGGCCCCTCAGGATCCCCGACTTACTCCTTAACTCGTCTCTAAATTTCCATTGAATGTGATAAATGGAAAGCGGCAGGTCTTTATAGCTGTGAATAAATTCTTTGGCCAATGGGGTTACGACTTCTTCGTGGCTCTGGGCCAATGCGTAATCTTTTTTTGTACGGCTTTTGACTTTAAAAAGCACATCAATGTGGTCCCAGCCGCCGGTTTGCTTCCAGTTTAAAGCCGGATGCATCAGAGGCATCAAAACTTCTTTGCCGCCAAGCTCGTCCATTTCTTCCCTGACTATCTGGGAGATTTTGTTTAGAACCTTTAGCCCCAAGGGAAGATATGTATAAACACCCGCCATAAGCTGCCTGACATAACCCGCTCTCACCAAGAGTTGGTGATTAACCGTTTCGGCATCTTTGGGTGCCTCTCTAAGTGTTTTTTTAGGAAAAAGATCGGTCTGCCGCATACAAAGCTATTGTATCATTTGGAGAACGAATTAATGAAGCCTGTAAATCCTCCTGCGGAGATAACTCTCCGTATATCAAAGAAGGAAATTATTACAATTAAGGCGAGGAGAAAAACAAAACCTGCGGAATGGAATGCTGCTTCAACCTTCGGAACGACTTTTCTGCCAAAAACAGCCTCGATTCCGATAAAAAGCAGTCTTCCGCCGTCAAGCGCCGGAATAGGCAGAATGTTGAGTACCGCCAGGTTGATTGAAATAAGCCCCATTAAGTTAAGTATTGGGACTATCCCTTGTTTAAGGACAAAATAGATGATGGCAAAAATGCCGACCGGTCCCACCGTGTCTTGGGGAACCTGCCCGTGGCCTATCTGGGAAAAAGTGCCGAACAACCCCGATACAACCGCTATCGTGGTATTGTAGGAAGCAATTGTTCCGTAGTAGGCGCCATAAAAAGGCCGCTGCCAGACCGGCGGGTAATAAGTAGTTTCGGAAGTTACTACGATGCCCAAAAATGATTTTTGATCAGTTGGATTGCTTCTTAAAGTTATATTGTAATTTAAAGTTTGCGATCCTCTTTTTACAACCACAGTGACCAACTTACCGGCATTTTCCTTCGTCAAATTGGTAAAATCACCCGACTTAATGACGGGTCTTTTGTTAAATGAGACAACAACATCATTGACAGCTAAGCCGGCTGTAGCGGCAGGTGAGTCTTTGGCAACGTCAACTATCTGAACAAAATCCTGCTCCTTTGGAATTCCGAGGAATGAATAAACTATTCCAAAACACAAAAGCCCGAGAAGTAAATTCATTACAATACCTGCCAAGATGATTGCAGCCCGCGTTCTTTTATTTTTTCCCAAAAATGCCCTCCTGGGATCGGAAATTCCTTCGTCGGTTTGCTCGCCATGAAGCCTTACAAATCCGCCAAAAGGTAGCCAGTTTAACGAATAGATTGTCTCTCCGACTTTCTTACTAAGTAAACGGGGTGGTAAGCCAAAACCGAATTCTTCAACCCAGACCCCCGACTTTTTGGCAACCAAAAAATGCCCGAGTTCATGGATAATAATGAGAATTGAAAGAACTAGAAGAATTCCGAGTCCGTAGAATATCATCGAAAACATAGCTAAAAGTATATAGTATATTGAATATTGAATGTAGGGTTAAATTTGCAGAAGTTCCTGTTTTTTCTTTTCCCCCATCTCTTCAATTTTCCCTATGAATAAGTCAGTCAGTTCCTGAAGCTTTTTCTCTGAACCGAACTTGTCATCTTCCGTAATTTCTTTAGCTTCAAATTTCTTTTTGATCTCGTGCATTTCATCAGCCCTAACCTGCCGGACCATCACTTTTCCGCTTTCCAGTTTACCGGAAAGAATTTTTACATATTTCTCCCTGTCCTCTGTAGTTAAAGGCGGAATAACAATGCGGATAACTTCTCCGTCAATTGATGGGTTCATTCCTACGTTGGCTTCCATTATTCCCTTCCTGATATCTCCGATTATGCTTTTGTCCCAAGGAGAAATTACTATTTGGGTAGGATCCGTTGCGGAAATGCTTGCAACCTCCATCACCCTTAAGTGTTGGGTTCCACCGTAAGCCGGCACGATTATATTTTCTACAAGCGCTGGGGACGCTCTACCTGTTCTTATCCCCGCAATATCTCCCGCCAGCACATTAACCGCAGATTGCATTTTTGAAGTTATCGAAGCCTCATCCATTATTTTCCGAGCTCAAGCTGTTGAACTCTCCCTAGCTTAACATTTTCACCCGTTTTTGCAATTAATTCTTTTACCAAATCCTTTATTTTCTTGCTGCCGTCTTTTATAAAGTCTTGATCTTCAAATTTTTGGGGTCCCATCGAGGCAGCCTGCATAGCCAAGTCTTTGCCCAAGGCTTCAAACAATTCATTTTTGGCAACAAAGTCGGTCTCGCAAAGAAGTTCAACTATTCCTACAACTTTGCCTGTGTGATGAGAATATACGAAGATTTTTCCCTGACCGGTTTCCCGACCCTCACGCTTTTCTGCCTTCTCCAAACCCTCTTTTTTGAGGATGACAAGAGCTTTTTTCTCGTTTCCTTTAACATCTTCCAACACTTCGCGGATCCGGATAATTGCCACCCCGGTCTCTTCCCTTAGTCTTTTGATTTGAGCTATATCAATCTTTTTTGACATTCTTTTTGGCGGGTCCAACCGCTTCCTTGACTAAGTCTAAAACATACTCGAGAGCTTTTGAAGCATCATCATTCATAGGAATAGGAAAGTCTACCAAATCTGGATCGCTGTTGCTGTCTACAATACCGACCACTTTAACACCTTTAGCATTTGCCTCATAAACCGCGCCGGCTTCACGCTTTGTGTCAATTACAAATAAAATATCGGGAACGCTTTTGAGGTTTTTAATGCCGCCGAAAAACCGCTCAAGACGTGTAATTTCCCTATCAATCAAAAGTCTTTCCTTCTTGGTATATTTATTGTAAAAACCGGATGTAACGTTTTCGGCCATTTCTTCCATTTTCTTGAGGGATCTCTGCATCTGAGGAAAATTGGAGATGGTGCCACCGAGCCAGCGTTCGTTAACGTAAGGAATTCCAAGAGCCTCTCCTACCTCGGCAACTTTGTCTTTAATCTGTTTTTTGGTTCCAAGGATAAGAATTGTTTTGCCTTCTTTCGCGGACTTTGCCAGAAACTCCAAAGCTTCCTCCAGCATGGGCTTGGTTTTCGTGAGATCAAAAACATGAACGCCATTATCGGAGCCATAGAGATATTCGCCCATTTTTGGGTTCCACCTTTTAGTCTGGTGGCCGAAATGAGCCCCGGAATTTAATAAGTCTTCGAGTGAAACAGTTGTTTTTCCCATTTGTAAATTGAAAATTGATAGTTGTAAATTATCCGAGCTTCCTTAGTCCGCCGCAAGTTGGAAGTTATCCAGGAAGCATAACCTGCGTGTGTCTGTGTATTCTAACAGGCGTTAATAAGGTTTTCAAGTAGGCAGGAGATTGTCACCGGGCCGACACCACCCGGGACAGGCGTGATAAAGCTGGCTTTTTTGACAACTCCGGCCGCATCTACGTCCCCTCTGGGAGAGCCTACATCAATTACAACCGCCTCGGACTTTATCATTTCATCCATTATCAGTCCGGGAACTCCCGTCACGCTTACGACCACATCGGCCGCCAGGGTTTTTGGCGTAATGTCCCCGGTTTTGCTCCCGCATTCAGTTACTTTGTAACCTTCTTCTTTCAACTCTTTAACAAGCGGGACGCCGACCATGCCGAATGCGCCAACCACACAAACGGAATCCATCTTGCGATCCAGCACTTTTTCAGCTTCTTTCAAAATATCAAACACTGCTTTGCTGGTTGGGTGCAGGAAACGGCTACCGGCCCTTAAGCCGTCTACGTCTTTGTCCGGATTGATGGCTTTAATTATTTTATCGGACGCCTTTCCCAGTTTTCCGGGAATCGGCATTTGAACCATAATTCCATGCACAGTTTTATCCCCGTTTAATGTTTTTATGAGAAGAAGAAGGTCGTGAATGTCAGACTTTTCCTTGATTAGATAAACATCAACTTCAGCGCCAATCCGTTCCGCCGCCTTTTTCTTTAGATTGATGTAAAGAGTGCTGGCGGGATCATTCCCAACAAGAATTGATGCAAGTTTGGGGAAAACCCCGCGGCTTTTAAGGCCCAATACCCGGACCTGGAGAGTCGCTTCTTTTTCCGCCGCAAACTCCCTGCCGTCAAAAATTATTGCCATATTGGCCAATTATACAGCCTTTTTAGGGAGTTGGAAATTTTTTGCAAAGCGATTTTACCTCTGAAGCAATTCCGAGGAGAAATTTGTCTTTAGGTAGTTTTGAACGGAAAGACTTCATGAATTTTATCCTTTCGTCTTTGTCCATTGGAATCCGTTCCTTTTTAACATGGTCAATAACGGAAAGAGTCCACTTGGCAATTTGCTTCATCTCAGGTTCTTTCATTCCTCTGGTTGTTACACCCGGAGTTCCCAGGCGTACTCCGGAAGGAATAAACGGCGGCGCCGGATCATTTGGTACCGAATTTCTATTTACCACTATCCCCGCCGTTTCGAGTGCCTCCGCAACAACATTACCGGATAGGCCAATTGGCCTTAGGTCTACTACAATCAGATGACACTCGGTTCCACCTGACACCAAAGTCAACCCACCTCTTTTAAGTTCACTGGCAAGCAGCTTTGCATTTTTAACAATCTGTTTACCGTATGATTTAAAAGCAGGCGTTCCGGCTTCCATTAGGGCTTGTGCTAAACCTGCTGTGGTATTGTCATGCGGCCCGCCCTGGAGACCCGGAAAAACTGCCCTGTCTATCTTTGATGCAAGCTCAGGATCGCGCTCGAGCCCCCTATCCGTAACTAAAATCATGGCACCCCTTGGTCCTCTTAGAGTTTTGTGGGTTGTCGTCATCACAACATCCGCAAATGGAACGGGAGACGGGTAACTCCCTGCCAAAATCATACCCGAAACGTGCGATACGTCAGTCACCAACCAAGCCCCAATTGAATCGGCAATTTCCCGAAGCCGTTTCCAGTTAAAAATAAGCGGATATGCGGTTGTACCTATTATCATCAACTTCGGCTTTTCCTTCCTGGCTAATTTTTCAACCTCATCGTAGTCAATAATCCCGTCATCTTTTGTGCCGAATTGGACAGACTTGAAGTATTTGCCGGAAAAAGTGATGTCGGGGTGTCCGTGAGTCAAATGCCCACCGCTACTTAGTTTTAAGCCCATAATTTTATCCCCATGATTTAAAATCGCAAAAAGAATCGCAGCGTTTGCCGGGGAACCCGAGTATGGCTGAACGTTTACATGCGGGACTTTAAAAAGTTTTTTTGCCAGCCCGATTGCCAGATCTTCAACCTGATCGGCAACGGCGTTGCCTTGATAGTAACGTTTGTGCGGATAGCCCTCGGAGTACTTATTCATTAAAACCGATCCAACCGCTTCCCGCACCGCTTTTGAAGCATAATTCTCCGACGGTATCATCATAAGCGTGTCGCGTTGTCTAGTTTCCTCCCTTTTAATTAGTTCGGAAATTATATTTTTGTTTTGCATAGTTATTGATTTAGCTTGGCACTGCCTGCTGGCA
>JBGQJK010000020.1:0-18286 GCA_041499035.1 Patescibacteria group bacterium | reverse complement strand
TATGGGTGGGGGGGATAGGGAGGCCGCTCTAAAATTTTCCAAATCTACTGTAGTAGAGTTGGGATTACAGACTTGTAGGTATTTTGAACACAAAATGGTTGTTAAGGGAGAAATACCAGGGTTGGTTAATCCCAGGGCGCTATTGGTTTCAGGGTTGGTCCGAACTTCTGACAGATTACTTGTTTTTGGAAATAGAAAGTCAGATTTAAGTGGAATCGGAATCATAGGCGGGACTTACAATGCAGAAAAGATTGAAAATGATTCAGAGGAAATTCCCCATCCTCAAACCGTAATGCTCGATGAAGTTATCACAGAAACAGGGGTTAATGAAGATGATGTGAAAGAAATGAAATTTCCTGCAATAATTTATGATCATCTCCCGAGGAAAAATGCTACACCATTGGAACGGCCAGTTGTTTTTTTTGATGTTCAGTTGGGTGTGAAAGGGAGCGAATTATTGACAAAGTTTGCTAAAAGTCCCAGAGCACACGAGGAACACAGCAGTTTGATGTTAGTTGGGGATAATCCGGCTGAGATAACTGAATTTATGCGAAAAAATAGTCCGGATAAGTTTCATGCACCCGCAGATAGTCTCTTAGCAATTAGCCTGAGGAGGAGTCTCGGAATACAATTTCCGTAGTTTTTTCTCTTCTCATTGTCCAAATCTTGCATCATATGGTATATTTGGGTATGGAAACCCCAAATCCTCAGCCGGCAGAGAAATTGGTTAAAAGCCTGGGCGGTAATAAAATGCTACCCTATATCGTTGGGGCTTTTGCAGTTGTTGTTCTTGGAGTCGGGAGTGCGTGGCTGCTTTCTTCCAAAGTACTAACCGGTTCCGTTATGACTGGTGCGGCCCCCGGTGCCAAAGTTACATCAACCGAAGCAGGAATGCTTGACCCGAAAGTAAAATACGATAACGCAACGGGCGACCTTAAAGACGGCGGAATTGGAAACGAAGGCACTCACCATATTGAACGCGACGGCGGTCCCAGTCATTTTGTTTACCTGACATCCAGTGTTATTGATCTTTCAAGTTTTGTCGGCAAGAAAGTTCAAGTTTGGGGTCAAACTCTGGCTTCCAAAAAAGCCGGATGGCTCATGGACGTTGCTAAAATCCAAGTAGTCCAGTAATTTCTTCTAATTTCTTTCGCCAACTGGTAATTATGGTTTTCATCTGGTAATGTTAAGGTGCCTTAAATGACTCAGGAAAAGAAAACAATAATTAAATTTGATAAAGTAACGAAGAGGTTTGGTAGTGTCATAGCACTCGATAGTATTTCATTTGAAGTTGCACACGGGGAATTTATCTTCATCACAGGCCCTTCTGGTGCAGGCAAAACCACCATTCTTAAACTGATCTTAGGGGAGGTCTCGCCTGATACAGGAGATGTTGCTGTTGACGGAGTTAATGTCAAAAACCTTAAAGAAAAGGATTTGCCAAACTTTCGGCAAAAAATAGGCATAGTCTTTCAGGATTTCAAAGTGCTTGCAGAACGCACCGTTGCTGAAAACGTGGAAGTTGCACTGGCAGTAATCGGAATCCCCGAGTCCGAGTGGAGTGAGCGTGTAAAGCACGTCCTCCGGCTTGTGGGAATCGGAAAGCAGGCAAATCTTTTTCCTTCGCAGCTTTCCGGGGGAGAACTCCAAAGAGTATCACTTGCCCGGGCGTTAAGTGTTAATCCGAAAATCCTTTTGGCAGATGAACCTACAGGAAATCTCGATTGGGATACCTCGGACTCCATGATGCAACTATTTGAAAAAATAAACAAAGAAGGTAAGACCATTATTATGGCTACGCACAACCTGGAGATCATTAAGAAGTACAAAAAACGCGAGGTCCACGTAGTGGGTGGTAAAATAGATTCATGAGTAACATTCATATTAAAACTGCATTTGGTTACATGAGACGGGCTCCGTTTCAGGCAACGGCGGCAATCTTTGTGCTGAGTCTGACCTTTTTCGTTGCGACTCTTGTTGCCGTTCTTGTTTATTCTTCATCTCAGCTTTTAAGTTACTTTGAAACACGTCCGCAGGTCATTGCTTTTCTTAAGGATAGCTCAACTGATTCTCAAGTAGCGGATCTGCAGCATAGACTTTCAGCGGACCCAAAAATTAAAGATGTTAAGTATGTCAGTAAAGAAGAGGCGCTTACAATTTATAAAAAAGCTACCAGTGACAACCCTCTTTTGGGACAGCTGGTAAGCCCGTCAATTTTCCCTGCCTCTCTCGAGTTTTCAGTAACCGATTTGTCTTTTGCGCAGGATATTATCAATCAAGTTAAAAGTGAAAGTATAGTGGACTCCGTAGGCTTCACCGCGGCTGTTGGCGGGGAAGCCAGTTTGGATGATGTTGTTTCCAGGCTTAAAACAATCACTGCTTACGTACGGCTTGGTGGGGGGGTGTTCACCGGAGTTTTGGCGCTCGCGTCGTTTGTTGTCCTTCTGATTACAATCACAATGAGGATGTCAACGAGGCGTGAGGAAATTGAGATTCTAAATCTTATCGGCGCTACAAAATCATTTATACGTAGCCCGATTATGTTCGAAGCGGTTATTTATGCGATGATGGGAGTTTTTATCGGCTGGATCCTGAGTTTTATCACAGTTTTGTATTCCGCCCCGACGCTCGTATCCTATTTTGGAGAAATCCCCGTTCTTCCGAGAGATACGATGGGTATTATAACAATTTTTGGAATTATTCTTGGAATTGAGTTTGTATTCGGCCTAGTCTTAGCGGTTTCCGGAAGTTTGCTGGCAATTTCGCGGGTCAGAAAATCACGATAAGCTGCATGTCACTAAGTGCCATGGTCTTTTTGCCAGGATTAGATAGCAATTATGCAATGAAAAATGGTAGAAAACTATTCCTTTCTTCACTCGCATCGCTAGCACTGTTTTTTGGGGTTGTTTTTTATGTTCGGGCACAAAGCTGTGGGAGCGCGTCCGAATGCGACAATCTAATCCAGCAATATACGCAGCAACTGACTTTACTTCAAGGTCAAGCTGGAACCTTGAAAAATCAGATCGCGCAATTTGACGCGCAAATAAAACTAACAACACTTAAAATCACCCAAACTCAATCTCAAATAGAACTTTTAGGTGGGAGAATTAACCAACTTGAAGTTTCCCTTAACGATTTAACAAAAGCCTTCTCGTCCCGCGCCGTAGAAACATATAAGCTAAGCAAATTTGAAAACAACTTCTTTTTTATTTTATCTGCTTCCGATATTAATGATGCGGCACAAAGATTCCATTATTTACAAAAAATTGAGGAACAGGATAGGAGCCTATTAACAAGGCTTACCGAAGCTCAAACGACTTATCAGGGTGAAAAGCAGGATCAGGAAACCCTGCAGTCCCAGCTTAAAGACCAGCAAGCCAAACTTAATACTCAAAAAGTAGCCAAAAACAACTTGCTGGCCGCGACCCAGAACAGCGAGGCCAAATATCAATCTTTACTCTCACAGGCAATTGCTCAGAAGAACTCGTTCCTTAGCTTCGTCCAGAGCCATGGTGGTGCGTCGATATTAAGCAACCAGACGACTCATGATGACTGGGGCTATTATTACAATCAGCGGGACGGTCAGTGGGGAAATAGTTTTATGGGCGGAAGTCATTTAACTATGGCCGATTTTGGTTGCCTCGTCACGTCCACTGCAATGATGGCAAGTCACTATGGCCATGATATAAAACCAATCGACATTGCCAATACACCAAGCGCGTTTTTTAGTCCGAATTCCGACACGGCCCTTTTATACTGGCAGTTTACAGTCAACGGAACCGGTATAAACCTCAACCCACACCCGAAGTCGCAGCTTGACTCCCTTCTTGCCGGGGGTCCAGTAATAGTTGGTTTATATTCCGGTCCGGATCATTACATCGTTCTTAAAAGTGGGGCCAGCGGCAACTATATAATGAACGATCCGTTTTTGGAAAATGGCGGAAGCAGAAATTTTTCCGAAAAATATACCTTGGGTAACATTACCCAAGTCTTCACTGTCAGTTTTAATTAAGTTTCGAATATTCTAAACTTATATCAAATGTTTCCGTTCCTCTTGTTTTTGATGACTTTGAAAGATTTGGGCAACCCGATTGTCAACTCTTTTGATCAGGAAGTGGCCATCGAGGCCTCAATTAGCGGTCTCCCGAATGAGTCTTACTTCAGAGTTGAGTGGCAAAAGTCTGCCGGGGATACCTATTTTGGTTATATGAAAGTTGGGGATAGTTGGGTCGAAATTAATCCATCCCAGGATTGTAAAAACTATTTTAGGGTTGCCGATATAAACACAACTTCTTTGTCTTTTCTTACTAAGGTTGGCGAGAAAACGGGTCTTGGTAGCGGGGGCTATAATCTTAAACTCAGAAGGTATACATCTTCCTGCGCTTCATATTCCGATAGCGACCCGATTACGCTCACATTAAACTTGCCTACCTCTACTCCTACGGAGACCCCTTCACCTGCTGTTATCCCGGCTCCTACACCGACTAAAACACCAACTCCTTCACCAACAAAAACGCGAATGCCGTTTCCTACTAAAATACCAACTACTGCTCCCACGGCTCAGGAAAATCCAGAGGGGCAGCGTGCCGACACGGCGGGAAGTGTTTTAGGAATCAACTTTGATTCACCGAGCCCTTCAGCAGTAAGTCGGGGCATTTCTGAAAGTAAACCTATATTTCTTGCATTTGTTTTGATAGGGCTCGGAGTAATTGCTATCGGAGTATCAATATACCTCGGGATAAAAACCTCAAAGTCTAAGGAAGCTCAAAATGATATATAATGTTTTAGTCATGAAAAGCAACATTTTTAGAGGGCTAAACGCTTGGCTTCCGGTTATCCTCTGGGCGCTTTTAATTTTTCACTTTTCTTCAGGAACTGTTCCAGTTGCCTCGACTGTTTACTGGCAGGACTTTGCGGTTAAAAAAACCGGACACGTACTTCTTTTTGGCGCACTTTCGATTTTGATTTACAGAGCCCTTAGAATAAATCGCATAGCTAGGAAAGATGCTGCCATTTTGGCCGTAGTTTTGGCCACATTTTACGGTGCTACAGATGAATATCACCAAATGTTTACACAAGGAAGGGAGTCGCGGGTGCGCGATATTTTTATTGACGGGGGAGGCGCAACTTTGGTAATCTTAGCGGCATATTATTTGCCGCCAAGACTTTCAAAGAAAATGTATTCTCTAGCCGAAAAATTTGATTTGATTTAATATGAAAAAAATATTAGTTACAGGGGGGGCGGGCTATATAGGTAGTTTCATGGTCCGTGAACTTCAAACTAAGGGTTTTGATCCTGTAATCGTCGATAACCTTTCTCAAGGGCATAAGGAGTCCGTTAAAGATTTCCGGCTCGAACAGATAGATTTGGTCAGTCAGAAGGAAAATCTTGACCGCCTCCTTTCTTCGGAAAAGTTTGAAGGTGTAATCCATATGGCAAGCTTCATCCAGATGGGAGAATCTTACAAAGATCCGGCAAAATATTACCGCAACAATGTAATCGGTTTTATGAATCTTATGGATTCTGTGAAGGAACACGGTGTAGGCAGTGTCATTCTCTCATCAACTGCCGGCGTCTATGGTAATCCTGTAAAAGTTCCGATAGCCGAGACCGATCCCAAAAATCCCCTAAACCCTTACGGGGAAACGAAATACATTATGGAAAGGATGCTTGAGGATTATGATACTGCCTACGGAATAAAATTTGTTTCCATAAGATATTTTAATGCGGCGGGAGCCTCCCTGGACGGGGTGATCGGTGAAGATCATCCAGAAGAAAGCCATTTAATCCCAAACATTATAAAGACCGTTCTTTCTGGGACAGAATTTGAGCTCTTTGGTGATAACTATGATACACCGGACGGAACCTGTATCCGCGACTATGTACATGTTTTGGATTTGGTGGAAAATCACTCAAAAGCTTTGGAGAAATTGCTGTCAGGTTCAGGAAGCTCCATCTATAATGCCGGCATGGGAAAAGGCTACTCAAATAAAGAAGTGATTAGTGAGGTGGAGAGCGTGACCGGTCAAAAGGTGAGCATAAAAGCATTACCAAAAAGGGAAGGGGATGCAAACGCTTTATATGCAGACATAGGCAAAATTCAAAGCGATCTTGGCTGGCGTCCCAAATATACATTAGGCGATATCGTCAAAACTGCCTACCTCTGGCACAAGACCCACCCAAATGGATATAATGGATAGAAATGTCTGCCCTAAAATTATTAGCTCACCTTTTTATTCCTCACCAAAGCAATAATCAGAAAGCCAGGATTTTGCATCCCTCCAGTCTCGGGTTGATTGTAGTGTTTCTGATCGGATTTCAGCTTTTTCTTAGCCTTGGTCACTCATCCTTTCCCCAAGTTCTCGGGTATGCCGCAAATATTTCTCCGTCGGAGGTAATAAGGCTAACGAATACTCAAAGGGCCGCAAACGGGCTCTCGCTGCTTACAGAAAATAGCACTCTTGACTCGGCAGCGCTTGCAAAAGGCAATGATATGTTGGCAAAGGGCTACTGGGCGCACTTTGCACCGGACGGCACAAGTCCCTGGAGCTTTTTTTTGAAGTTCGGGTATAAATATCAGTATGCCGGCGAAAACCTTGCTCGGGACTTTTCCGATGCGGGAAGTGCCGTAAGTGCCTGGATGAATTCGCCGACCCATAAAGAAAATATATTAAACTCTCACTATAAAGAGATCGGGATTGGGGTTGTAGAAGGTTCACTCGCGGGTGCCGATACAACAATAATAGTTCAATTTTTTGGATCCACGCTTTCCGGTTCTCCTTCAATTCCGGTGGCCAAAGCTCAGGATATTGCCTCTCCAACACCTTCCTCAAAAGCATTAGGTCAAGCCTTGTTGCCCCAAGCCTCTCCGGTTTTACCGGTAGTCGTAGAATCTCCCACACCGTCTCCCGTGACTGTTGCGGCTACTTCAAGCCCGGTAGTTTCGCCGTTTGCCTTTACCAAAAATTTGTCGCTCGGGGTAATCGGTCTCCTCCTCTTAGTGTTTTCGATCGATTTGATAATAGTCAGGCGCGAAAGAATTGCCAGGATTGGCGGCAGGACATTGGCGCATATTGCTTACCTCGGGATGATTTTGGCTGTAATATTGATATTGAAGGCGGGGCAAATTATATGAAGGCTTTTGTAAAACATCTACCGCATTACTTATCTCTCTTTGGGATACTTTTTGTCGGCTTTGCAGGCTTGGTACTTTTCTCCTACGACAAAAACTTTCAACTCAGTATTGCAGTGGCATTGGCCTCAGGCTACCTTGCCTGGGGTGTGGTTCATCATCTACTCCACAAGGACTTTCACTTTGAGGTGTTTTTGGAGTACCTGGCGGTGGCTATTCTCGGGCTTACCGTAATATTCTCTTTGATAATTCGATCGTGATATAATACATTCTAGCCATGAAAAAGATCACAAAAGCCGTAATTCCGGCAGCAGGGTTTGGCACACGTTTCCTTCCCCAAACCAAGGCCATGCCTAAAGAAATGCTTCCAATTGTGGATAAGCCGGTTATCCAATATGTTGTCGAAGAATTGGTTGATGCCGGGATAAAAGACATAATCATAGTTACCGGCTATCATAAACGCACGATTGAAGATCATTTTGACTATCCGAATCTGGATTTGATTGAAAACCTAAGGATGGGTGGTGAGAAGAAAAAGCCACTTTTGGAGGAAGTTGAAAAGATTGCCAATTTGGCCAACTTTGTTTATGTTCGCCAAAAAGGTCCCTACGGAAACGGAACTCCGCTTCTTAATGCCAGACATATTATTGGCGACGAACCCTTTATCTATACATGGAGCGATGATTTCATTGTTGCTAAGCCATCCAGGTTCAAGCAACTTGTGGCCGCTTATGAGAAATACGGGGCATCATGTTTATCGGCATGGAAGGCAAAAAGTGATGACGACTACAAACGCTACGGATTTGCAGGGGGGACTGAGGTTGAACCTGGAATTCTTGACGTTAAATTGACAATTGAAAAGCCAGGAATAGAAAACGCTCCCTCAGACCTGGCATATGGATCCGGTTTCGTTTTTACCCCAGACATCTTTAATTATCTGGACGAGCGTGTTAGGAATCTCAAAGAGGGAGAAGAGCTTTACTACAACGACCTTTTTCTTCCCATGATCAGAGACGGCAAGAGAATCCTGGCTGTTGAGATAGCAAATGGAAAATATTATGATACCGGAAATAAGATTGAGTATCTTAAAACAGTTGTTGAATTCGCCTTGCAACACCCCGGACTTAACGGCAAATTTAGGGAATATCTTAAAAGTCTTCAGCTTTGATGTTTACAAGTCCCACTAAAGGTGATCTTACTGTCGAACAGTCGATTCTGGATATCGCGGACTTTATAAATCAGGAGCCGGAAAAGTTTTATAGAGTTGTGATAGGTTCAGATTCTCAGGCAAAACGGGTTAATGGCCGTGAGGAGATTGACTTCGTGACTGCCCTGATAGTTCATAGGACGGGCAGCGGCGCCAGATATTTTTGGAGAAAAGAAAAGGTTGCCAGAAAGCCGGTTTTGAGGGAAAAGATATATACCGAAACTCAAATGTCACTTTCGGCTGCAAGGGAAATTGTACCCCTCCTGAGGGACAAAATCTCACCTTCAAAATATGACTTTGAGATACATATCGACGTAGGCCCCTTGGGTCCGACACGGGATATGATTAAGGAAGTTGTGGGAATGGTTCAAGGCAACGGTTTTAAAGCAAAAACCAAGCCGGACAGTTGGGGAGCTTCTTCTGTTGCCGACAAGCATACCTAATTGGTATAATCTAATTCGCAAACGAACATGAAACTACTTGTAACTGGAGCCGCGGGTTTCATTGGAGCAAACTTCGTTCACTACTGGAATAGTAAATATCCAAATGATGAGATTCGGGTAATAGACGCTTTAACTTACGCAGGCAACATGGAAAACCTCAATCCGGTAATAAAAAATATTAAGTTTATTGAGGCGGATATAAATGACCGGGCAAAAGTATCCGAGGCAATGGGTGGGGTAGACGCCGTAATTCATTTTGCCGCCGAGAGCCATGTGGACAGGAGCATTTTTGACCCCAGTCGATATTGGCAGACAAATGTACATGGGACTCTTGTTCTTCTTGAGGAAGCCGAGAAACAAAAAATCCCGAGATTTCACCATATTTCTACAGATGAAGTTTATGGTGAGCTTCCCCTTTTGTCGGATGAAAAATTTACCGAAAATACTCCTTATGCCCCTCGCCCCGATAATCTCTATGCACTAAGCAAAGCCGAGGCAGATAAGGTCGTTATGGAATTTTATAAGAAAACAGGTATGTACATTACTATTTCCAATTGTTCCAATAACTATGGTCCATATCAGTTCCCCGAAAAATTTGTCCCGATTGTTATTTCGAACCTGATCGACGGCATTCAAATCCCGATTCATGGTGACGGCCGCAACGTTCGAGACTGGATTCATACCAAGGACCATTCTTCGGCAATAGATTTAATCTTAAGAAAAGGTAAAAAAGGTGAAACCTACCTGGTTGGTTCCAATAACGACCGAGATAACAATTATATTGCGGAGAAAATTGTGTTTCTTTACGGCGAAGATCCGGATAAAATCAGACACGTACCCGACAGACATAGTAATGATAGAAGATATGCGATTGATGCGACTAAAATAATCACTGAGTTGGGCTGGAAGCCGGAAATCGGACGAGATAGTTTCGATGACGGCCTCAAAGAAACAATCGATTGGTATAGAAAGAATCAGGAGTGGTGGAGGCCGCTTCTAAAGCGCCGGGCAATTATAACCGATGAAGACAGGTCTGTGAGCGCTTTTATTACCCTGGACCGAGAGACCGGTAAAACTAAATTTATTTTTGGCAAGCTTGAAGAACACGAAAAAGTCGAAGTCAAAAAAACCGACCTTGGGGAGCATTTTGTAGAGGCAAATATCGTTCGTTACGAAATGGTCATGAAGAACTTGGAATCTCATGAGTGGTATACCAATAGTTCAAAGGAAATTAAAGACGAAATTAAATTGCTGGGCATGGAACCTGCGACTTTCGGCTATGTCGAGGACTTATCGAGCAGGGAAGACAGAATAAGCGGGGACACTCTCCTTAAGCTCGTAAAAATTGACCATGCGTCCCGCGAATTTGGGATCTATGGTATTGCGACCTGGTTTGAAGTTGAAAATGAAAATGGGGAAAAAAGATCGGAGGGTTACTACTCATGGGGTTGGGGACCAAAATCAGGGGCAAAACTACTGGTTATGATCAGGCGTAGAGGTGAGATAACGCATTTTGCCTTCCGAAGGGAAGAAAAGTTTCCTACCGGAGCATTGGAATATAATTTGGCCGGAGGGTTTCCCAAGCTGAACGAAAGTGTTTTGAATTTTATTCTTAGGTCTCTAAAGAAGGATTTGAATTTAGATATCAAAGAAGGAGGCATAACACTTAATGAAATTGTGAGTCTTGGGAGAGTTTCTCCCGACACCGGCATGACGAATAATCATCCGAATCTTTATGCAGTCATGCTGAATTTTGATGAAAGTAAATATTCCGAGATCCAGGCCGGGGATAAATTTGAAGAAGGCGAAGGGATAGTTCTTTGGCCCGTTACCGAGGTTTCGGAAATTGTCAGTAAGTGTGACGATGCCTATTTTCTGGCAGCAATGTCGAGGCTCACACTCTCCGGAGTTTATACAATAGATCTATCTGGTGAGGGTAAAGAAACCGACTGATTTGTAATATAATTACCTATCTATGATGAGATTCGACCCTGATAAACATATTAAAAAAACTTCAATTCCCGGCGTTGTTTTAATTGAGCGTCCAATACTCGGTGACGCGCGGGGTTTTTTGCATGAACCATACAATAAGAAAGAATTAAAAGCCGCTACGGGCGTCGATTTTAATCCGGTTCAGTGGACACATGCGTATATGAAGCCGGGGGTTATAAAAGCAGTTCACTCTGAGGATTGGAACAAACTAATTTACCCGGTCACCGGCATTTTATATGCTCCGATCTGCGATCTCAGGCCCGAAAGCCCCACTTTCGGTAAAGTAGAATATGTAACAATTGACAATACCAAGGAAGACTCACCGCGGAGTGCACTTTTTTTGCCCGCGGGTGGGATAGGCAACTCTATTTGCGTTTTGGGAACGGAGATGATGCATTATTTTTATCTGATTGACGAATATTGGGATGATGCTAAAGCCCGCGGCGTAGCTTGGGACGACCCAGACTTGAACATTAAATGGCCCTTGAAGGATCCAATTCTTTCCGAGCGCGACAGAAATAACCCAAGCCTGCGGCAGTTGTTTCCACAAAAATTTACAAAGTGAAAAAATTATTAGTAGTAGGACACACTGGTTTAGTGGGTTCCAGATTCTGTGATTTGGCAAAATCAAGATTGGAAATAACTGGAATTGATGAAAAGACGCTGGATATAACAGACAATGCTTCGGTAGAGGAATACTTTGGGCAAAATAAATTTGACGCGGTTTTAAACTTTGCTGCGTTTACTAATGTTGATGGGGCGGAGTCTCAAAAGGGTGATGAAACAGGTTTGGCCTACAGGCTTAATGTGATAGGCCCGAAAAATTTGGCCGAATACTGCAACGAAAATGATACGTTTCTGGTACACATCTCGACCGATTTTGTCTTTCCGGGAACAGAGGAGCTGCCCGGACCGTATTCGGAAGACTCTATACTACAGGAAACCCCAAACGGGCTGGGCTGGTATGGCTGGACTAAAAATAGAGCAGAGTATATGGTGGCTACTACTTCAAATAAATATGCTATTGTCAGGTACGGTTATCCTTTCAGAGCCTCGCGTTACGAGTTAAAAAATGATTGGGCAAGAAATTTGATCAAATTATACAATGAACAAAAATTATACCCACTATTTACCGATCAAGTTCAGAGCGTGATTTTTATAGATGATTTGATTGAGCCCCTGACAAAAATTATAGAAGGAGAACTAACCGGCGTATTTCATATCGCATCCGATACGACTACTCCCTATGAAATCGGGTCTTATCTTCTTTCTAAGTATGCGGGGAAGCCCGTTGAACTTCAAAAAGGCTTGATGGTTGAATTTCTTAAGGCTCCGGGCAGAACTCCCCGCTCAATTCTCGGGGGTTTAAAAACAGAGATTACTGAGAAGAAACTGGAGATGAAATTTAATACCTGGAGAGAAATGGTAGACGAGTTTGTGGAACAATTGAAAGAGGGAAACTAAACGTGTCCGTTTGACTTAACCTTGCTACAAAACTCGCTTAGACATACAAGTTGATCTTCGTTGATCATTTGGAGAGGAACCTTCGGTGTACACCCGTTAGTTGAAAAAACTACTCCGTCTTTTGGTCTAAATCTTGTGCATGCAAAGGAGATTTTAGATAGGTTCGAAAAAAATGGTTCCTGTCTGGTTTCCGCGCATGCTAGGCAGTTAATGACTGGCCTGAGTTTTTCCCCCATAAACTTGGAGATCTTATCGTGTCTTCCTCCACTTGTCAATTTCGGCGTGGTTGCCGGAAAGTAGGACCTTGGGGACCTTGTGGCCTTTGTAATCCTCCGGTCTGGTGTACTGTGGATATTCCAGATACCCCGGTTCTTTGTGTGATTCGTCCATTGAAGATTCGTCCTTACCCAAAACCCCCGGGATAAGACGAATTACCGAGTCGACAATTACCATTGCCGGAATTTCACCCCCCGTTAAAACATAATCGCCTATGGAAATTACTTCATCAACTAACTCTTCATGAACCCGATGGTCAACTCCTTCATAATGCCCGGCGATTAGAACTAGATAATCCAATTTTGACAGTTCAATAGCCTTTTGTTGGGTAAATCTTTTCCCAGTTGCGTCCAATAGGATTATTTTCCTTTTGTTTTTATTGGAAATTGGAAGTTGGAAATCGGAAATTGCGGCATCCAAAATATCTACTCTTAATAACATGCCGGGACCGCCGCCATACGGCCTATCATCAACATTTTTCCGCTCACCCTCACCCCATTTCCTGAGATCGTGGACTTCAACTTTGATCAAATCCCGGCTCTCGGCACGTTTAATAATCGAAGCATCAAAGGGCCCCTTAAACATTTCCGGGAAAAGAGTGAGAATATCAATTTTCATGAGCATATTGTATCATTTAATTGTATGGACAAAGTTGTTATTGTAATGCCGGCTTATAACGAAGCTACCAACATTGAGCCGATGGTACACGAGCTTTTTGACAAAGTTTTTCCCGAAATTAACGGGGTGGAGATGCACCTTCTGGTTGTCGACGATTTTTCCCCTGACGGAACGGGTGATATTGTTAAAAAACTCACTTCAAAATATAAAAATCTGCACTTGGTTCAAAAACAGCGTGAAGGTTTAGGTTGGGCTTACGTCAGGGGTTTTGAGTATGCGATGCATAAACTACAGGCAGATGCCGTAATGGAAATGGATGCGGACTTCCAGCACCCACCGCCTTTTGTAATTCCAATGGTTGCGGCCTATAAAAATGGCGCTGATTATGTAATCGGCAGCCGCTATATAAAAGGAGGATCGGTTCCCAAAAGCTGGGCCCCTTTTAGAAAGTTGGTAAGCTATTTTGGAAATATGTTTATAAGAGTTGTCTTTCTTAAACCCCAGTTTCATGATATGACAACCGGGTTTAGATTAACCCGTGTGAAGGGAGTGATGGACCAGATTGATTTGGAACATTTGATGGAGCTCAGGAGGTTTGCCCATAAGGTTCATTTGTTCTACCTTACGACAAAACATGCTAAGAAAATTGTGGAGGTCCCTCTAGCTTTTGCCGCAAGAACAAAAGATATCTCAAAGTTTAATACAAAGGAAACTATTGCTAGTTTTAAGGTTGCAATAATTCTCGGGATTCAGGACAAAATCAGATTTATTAAATTCGGAATAGTAGGTTTTACGGGTTTTGTGGTTAATTACTTGGGTCTTGAACTTCTCAAGCGCCTCGGACTTTCTACTTATTTTGCCACGCTTTTTGCAACAGAAGCTGCTATTATATCGAATTTCATCTTCAATAATATCTGGACTTTCAAAGATAAAACTATCAACAAGGTTGGTGATATCATCCCGCAATTTGTTAAATTTAATGTTTCATCACTTTTTGCTGTTATAGTACAGCCGTTGATTGTTTCCGGTGCATCAAAACTGTTTGGAGACACCTCATTAGTTCATTTAGGTGCACTACTATTCGCTCTAATAGTTGTAATTGTTCCTTACAACTACGTTGTTTATAACCTTTTCATCTGGAAGACGTGGAAACTTCCCTGGGCAAAGAAATGACAGCTTTATTTGCTTCAAATATAGTCCCATTCGCTGCTTCGCTAGTATTGACTTGACAATCCTTGCAAGTACCTCTAGGAAAGAGTGATACATGACCCTCAGGACATCTTTTTCCCTGGAATCTCATCATAATATCTTTTCTTCTCCAGATCATCGCGATCTCCATTGTACATAATTAGTCTGTTTTTCCTGTCTGAACCCATGCATTTGCGTTTGTTTAATTCATTGCCGAACTTTCTTTTAAAGAAAGTTCGAGAAGGTTAGAGGAATGGCGCCCAATTACTGATAGGCATCACGTTCTGGGAAATGAAGGCCAGAGAAAAAAGATAAATTGGGATAACGATAACCATTGCGGCAATCTTGAATTCTTTTTTGACCAACACATCCGCAAACGCCACATACAAGAAAGGCATAAGCGGTAGTGAATACCTCATCAAGTCTCTGTGTGCGATGAATAGTGTCAGAGCAAAGAAAATTCCAGAGAAAATAGCAATTTCATATTCTTTCTTCGCAAAGAGCCTGTAAACTCCGACCGCTCCTATCATATAAATAAAAATAACTTCTTCCAGCCAAAAAGTTCCTACCCATGGTGCAGAATAATTAAAGATTTGGAAAGGTAGAAAAAATAAATGAATATTGTCACCGGAATGGAAATAAGTCCAGAAATTACCTTGAACAAAATAATAGAGACTGAAAACCGACAGAAGGCCCAGGGGGATTAAGAATATTGGATAAGTCTTTTTAATGTTGAGCTCCACCCATTGAGTGGTTTTGCCAAGTCCGTTCTTAATAATTGGTATGGCTAGAACCAGAACATAGGAAATAAAGAGTAATATTCCGGGGGACTTTGTCAATTGCGCGAGGAGCCCCCAAACTCCGGCTAATAAATATTTTTTGCTTTTAAAAAAATAAACAGAAGCGATGATTGCACCTACAAAAAGCGGGTCAGCGGAACCGGTTGAACGGACTATCAGCCAGCGGGCGGGAAAAATCGCAAAGAGAAACGTTAAAAATTTAACATCTTTTGGCTCAACATAGTCGGAAATTAGTTTTTGGAAGAAATAGATCGCCAGAATGCTTGATAAGAGTGTGACAATCAGCATGGCATAAGGATAATTGGTGATAGTTCCAACAAACTTGATCAAAAGCGGGAAGAGCGGAAAATGTGCTGTGTAGTACTCAACGGACAGGGGAAACTGGAAGCCTGTTTCGATTGCGGTTTTGTTGTATAAAGTTTTGGCAACAACCAAATAAAGCGGCCCGTCATAGTTGGCAACAATCGTGGCCAGACCGTTAACCGGAAGGGGGATGCTCCAAAATACGGGAATCCGAAGGAAAAAGGGCAGCCATATTAAAATTGTCGGAATTAACGAAAAAAGACCAACAAAAAAGAGTTTTCTTAGAGTTTCTTTCACACCTCAATATTAACACGCAAGACCCAAACTATGCTAGACTTTAGGCATGATGAGCCAAATATCGGAACTTTCCGTATTTTTGCCAACGTTCAATGAGGAAGGCAGTATAAAGGGTGTAGTTGTCAAAACCAGGAAGGTGCTTTTGGGGCTGACGCCAAAATGGGAAGTCATTGTTGTTAATGATGGCTCAACGGATACTACTAAGGAAATTGTTAAAGATTTACAAAAAAATGACAATAGAATTAGACTTGTTAATCACGATAAAAACAGAGGTTATGGGGCAACACTGGCGTCTGGATTATATAACTCAAAATATAAATGGATCGCGTTCATAGATTCGGACGGACAGTTTGATTTTAGTGAAATCACAAGATTTTTAGAAAAACAGAAAGCAACAGATGCAGATATAGTGATCGGCTATTATAAAAAGCGTCAGGTTTCGAAGTTTAAAATCATTACCAGTAAAGTTTGGGAACTTGCAGTCTTTCTGTTATTCGGTTTAAAAGTTCACGACATTGATTGCGGTTTTAAACTGATCTCAAGAGAAGCGGTGGACAAAATTCCGCGTTTGGAGAGTGAGAGAGGGGCATTTGTTAGCAGTGAATTCTTAATAAAAGCGCTGGGAGCCGGGTTTAAAATAGAAGAGGTTTCTGTTACTCACTATCCAAGACTCAAGGGTGTTGGAACGGGAAGAAACTTGAATGTAATACTGAAGAGTTTTGTAGATTTATTACGTCTGTGGAAAAAATTGCACTAAATTTAAAGAGTTGGATCAAAAAAAATCCTTTAGAATTTTGGATTCTTCTTGCAATTCTTGCAGTTGGTGCCTTTTGCCGTCTCTATAAGATCGACCAGTATATGACATTTCTGGGAGACGAAGGCCGCGACGTCATTATAGTCAGAAGGCTTTTAACTGAAGGGCACACGCCGCTAATAGGCCCCGGAACTTCGATAGGTAACATGTACCTTGGCCCACTCTACTACTATATGATGGCCCCTGCGTTACTCCTGGCTGGCTTTTCCCCTGTCGGTCCGGCTGTTCAAATAGCTATTTTGGGAGTTATTACGATTTGGCTTGTTTGGTATGCAGGACGCCTATGGTTCGGTAGAACGGCCGGCCTTATCGGAGCCGGCCTATACGCAATTAGCCCGACTATAATACTTTATTCCCGTTCGTCCTGGAACCCTAATATAATGCCTTTTTTTGCGCTCCTTTCAATTTTTTCAATCTGGAAAGTATGGAAAGATCACAATTTCAACTGGTTATTGGTTTTAGGTGGTTCATTTGCCGCAGTCTTACAATCCCACTATTTAGGACTTTTGCTGGTTCCGACATTATTCATATTTTGGGTTCTAACTTTTTGGCGTTTAAAATCGAAACAGGAGTTCATAAAAAAATCACTCTTGGGTTTTGGAATTTTTATAGTCTTGATGAGCCCCCTTTTCTTCTTTGATCTCCGTCACAACTGGATGAATTCACGTGCTATTTATACTTTCTTTACGGTTCGGCAGACAACGGTTTCGGTTAAGCCCTGGACAGCAATTCCAAAAGTACCCGAGATGCTTACGATGGTTAATACGAGCCTAATTGGAGGTAAGGATGTTTTGACAGGTAGGGTTACTGCGGCGCTGTTCGGTATTGGGCTAATAGTCTTAATTGTATATGCGGTTCGGTTAGGAAAGAGAAACTTATCCAAAATTAATCCGGCTTATTATCTATTATTATCATGGTTTGGCTTTGGTTTAATTGGTTTTGGACTTTATAAACAAAATATTTATGACCATTATTTTGGGTTTTTGTTCGCCGTCCCATACCTTATCATTGGAATTCTCTTAGCATTCGTATCCGGATATGGAAAGATAGGCAAGTTAATAGGAGCTGTGCTGGTAGTTTACCTGGTGGCAGTAAACCTTACACAAAATCCTCTAAAGAATACGCCAAATAATCAGCTTCGAAGGAGTAAAGATGTTTCAATTAAGATTTTAAGTGAGGACGGGAGCCGGCCGTTTGATTTGGCGGTCATTGCGGAAAGAAATTATGAAGACGGCTATCGTTATTTTTTGGAACTTTCCGGTGCAACAGTTTTCCATGCGGACAGGTGGGATCAGAAAACCATTGTTGATCAACTTTTTGTGGTCTGTGAAATAGAGGAAAAAAAGTGCGATCCAACCCATTCTCCAAAAGCCGAAGTTGCAAATTTTGGGTGGAGTAAAATAGATAGTAGCTGGGAAGTGGACGGAGTGATAGTATACAAGCTTGTCCATTCAATACCATGAATTATCCGCAGTCACAACAAATTTTAGAAGAAATTAAAAAAGCAAAGAACATTCTTCTAATGTGTCATAAATCTCCGGATTTGGATTCAATGATTTCTTGTATCTTAATGTCTAGAATCTTGACCAGATTAAATATCGGGTCAAAAATATACTGCGTGGATGAAATTCCGGAGCACTTTAGACCTTTAAATCCTGATGAGTTAATAGAGGAAAAGACGGATATCGGTAAAGTTAATCTTGACACCTTCGATTTGTTCATTGCACTGGACGTTAATGAGTTATCGCGCT
>JBGQJK010000019.1:0-18679 GCA_041499035.1 Patescibacteria group bacterium | reverse complement strand
TCCATTCTTAAACAAAAATTCACAAATATGTTCTTTGTCATCAACAATAATTGAGTTTTTGGGTATCTTGATTAACGCCCGACCGTTATCCTTCGCACCTAAAATATAGACAAGGCTATTGTCAACATACCGGCCCAAATTCATTGATTTAAATTTATTATTTTGAAACTTCTTAGTGCCTTCTGAGTAAATCCCGATTCTATATTTCGATTTTAATTTCTCAAATACCTCAAATGTTTCCAGGAAAACCGATTCTTCATAAATATATTTATAATCATCACCATAATAGATATTTAGAAGTAACTCCGGATTCTTGAATTTGAATCTGGTGCATAAAAGTTTTATGTATTCATCCGGAACATATTCTCTTTGGTTTTTTAATGTTTTCTTATAATCATCCTTGGCCCTTTTAACCTTTTCTAGGTCTCTGGTGTTTAAGATCTTTAACACATTTTTATATAAGACCTCAGACATCTTGTCCGTGTCAAAAATTGATCTATCGATATCAAATAAAACAACGCCTTTCTTGTTCATAACAATGAATTATAGCTTAACGAAGTTATCTGTCGAAGCCTTTATTACTATTATCTCCCGTTAATCTTGAGGTCGGGAAATGCGGTCCGCCGCTTCCTCCACGGTCGTCTCTTTGAAACCCACCTCTATCTCCACCCCTACTAAATCCACCCGGTCTTCCACCAAATCCACTCCTACTAGGGCCTCTTGAAAATCCACCCGGTCTTCCACCAAATCCTCCGGATCGTCCTCCGCCAAATCCGCCCCTACTTGGCCCTCCGAATCCGCCTCGTCCGCCGCGGTCGCCGCCACGGAATCCACCGCTTCTGGGTCTGTCCTCTTTTGGTTTGTCCTTGGAAGGATCCATATTCATTGATAAGTTAATCCTGCCCATGTCGTCGATCCTGACTACTCTGACTTTTATTTTGTCTCCGATCTTAACTACATCGTTTGCATCCTGAACAAATTCGTCACGGCCCATGTCGCTTACGTGTACCATTCCGTCTTTACCGGGGAGGATATTTACAAACGCTCCAAAGGGCATAATTCTTACAACTTCACCGTCATAAATTTCGCCTGCTTGAACTTCTTTTGCAAAACCCTCAACGTATGTAATTGCTTTTGCTATTGCATCCGGGTCAACTCCGGTAATGCTCACACTTCCATCGTCTTCTGTATCAAACTGGCAGCCCGTATCGGCCGAAAGTTTTTTGACATTCTTGCCCCCGGGGCCAATAAATTCACCGATTTTATCAACCGGAATTTTTACAACTTTAATCTTGGGCGCAAATTGCGAAACTGTGGTTCTCGGAGCCTTAAGCGTGTCGGTAATTGCTTTCATTACTTTAGCTCTGGCGTCTTTTGATTGTTCCAGGGCTTTACTTAAAATCTCGCTGGTTAAGTTTAAGGTTTTTACGTCGAGTTGAAGTGCAGTTATACCCTTTTCTGTTCCGGCAACTTTGAAGTCCATGTCGCCGTTATAGTCCTCAATACCCATAATGTCACTTAGGACCGCAAAGGTTTTTGCGTCTTCGATAATAAGACCCATTGCAATTCCGGCTACCGGCGATTTTATGGGAACTCCTGCGTCCATCAAAGAAAGTGTCGAACCGCAAACTGAGGCCATTGAAGTGGAACCGTTTGAGGACATTACTTCCGAAACAACTCTGATTGCATAAGGAAATTCTTCCTGAGTAGGAATTACAGGAATTAATGCGCGTTCAGCCAGTGCGCCGTGGCCAATTTCGCGTCTGCCCGGGTTGCCTACTTTGCCTGTCTCACCGCTTGCAAAAGGCGCCATGTTGTATTGGTGCATGTAGTGTTTTTCAATTTCGCCTTCGGCAGATTCAAGAAGCTGTCCCATTTTTTCCGCCCCAAGGGTAGCGACAGAAAGAACGTGGGTTTGACCCCTCTTGAAAAGTGCTGATCCGTGGACCCTGGGTAAATAACCTACCTGAGCGGAAAGTTCCCTGATATCGGTTAACTTTCTGCCATCGGGACGCTTGCCTTTTTTAAGAATTTGCTCGCGGATGAAAGCCTTTTTAAGATGGTCGATGATTTCGGGAACCCACTTTGCATCTGCCTCGGTAACATTGTCGGAAACTGCATCAATTAAATCTTGAAGTTCATTGGATCGGCCATTCTCAACATGCACCAAGCTATCAACCACACCTGCCATTTTATCTCCGACTAATTTTTTAACTTGGGTTTCAAGAACCGCGGACGGTTGCTCTTCTTTATAAGTATCGCGCTTTACACCAACTTCGGTTGCCATATCCTCAATAAGTTTAAGAACGGCTTTACTTTCTTTCTGGGCAAACTCGATTCCTTTAACTATTTGGTCCTCGGTTACTTCTTTGGCGCCTGCCTCAACCATCAAAACCGCCTCTTTTGTGGAAGAAACAGTTAAATCCATAAGACTGGCCTCTAAATCCTTTGTAACCGGATTGATCAGATATTTCCCATCAACGAGTCCAACGGTTAGAGGAGCCACAGGACCTTTCCAGGGAAGAGAACTAACATGAACTGCTGCGCTGGCCGCGATTGCGCCCAATATTGCCGGGTCGTTTTCCATATCTACAGAAAGAACAGTAACAATAACTTGGACTTCCATTTTGTAGGTCTTAGGGAAAAGAGGGCGAATTGAGCGGTCAATGAGGCGTGCCGAAAGGATTTCTTCATCGGTCGGCCTGCCTTCGCGTTTAACCCAGCGGCTACCTTTGATGCGGCCTCCGGCGTAAAGTTTTTCCTGATATTCAAGTGTTAACGGAAAATAATCCAACTCCATTTTTAAAGGAGCTGAAGCAACAGTCGCAAGGACGATGGTGTCGCCGTGTCGGGCCATAACAGCACCTAACGCTTGTTCTGCCAGTTCTCCCGTTGTGAGGGTTAGTGTACGTCCACCTAATTCTATGGACTTTTCTATTTTTTTCATAACTCTTTATCGTTATATAAAATTCATCTTTAGAGATTCTTTGAATCGCTTAATTTCTATTGATAGAATTTTATATTAATTTACTATCATTTTTCCAACTTTAGCTCAGTTAGGAGCTTTTTGTAGCGCCCCTCATCCCGTCTGTGAAGGTAGCTTAGAAGTCTTCTTCTTTTGGCTACCATACTTAGAAGTCCGCGCCTTGAGTGAACATCTTTTTTGTGTTCCTTAAGGTGGCCTACTAATTTGTCAATTTTCTGGGAAAGAAGGGCTATTTGAACTTCAGGAGATCCTGTGTCGCCCTTTTCTCTTGCAAACTTCTTTATTATATCTATTTTTTCGTCTTTGGCTAGTGCCATATTTGTGTCATGAGAAACAAAGTAAAGCTATTTCAAGCAAAACCTCGATTTCATCTTCGGGAATAATAGCATACTTTCGGGCAGAATCAAAGAGGAAACTAGCTTACGTTTGTTCCTTTAAACACTTTTGGCTGCAGCCAGTCGTCGGGAGGATTTTCAACAACTTCCTCTTTGCCTTCAACTTGTTCGAGAATTGGTTCCGGATTCGGTGTTTGGACCGGTTGAGAAACTGTTTGAACCGGCCTCGGCTGGTTAAAGGGTTGAGTGGGAATAGCTCCCGGTGGGAAACCCATCGGGCTAAGTTTTACTTTAGCCTGCCTGTGACCTCCGCTTCTCATGAGCCATGCAAAAACTTCAAACGTATCCGGGGTAACTTCGCCACTCGTAAAATTACTTGTCCCTTCTTCAATCCCCATAACTAGATTTGTGGCAATATCGGGGTCCATACTCATATTATTGGCTTTAATGATATTGGCAACGACTTCACTGGCGGTTGCTCCGGGCATAGCAAACGACATCACGTCGCGGTTTGAGGATAAACCACGGTTACCTACATGGGCTATTTTAGCTCCCGAAAATTCCTCTGACTCAAGAGTTGTAAAATCCGAGTCACTTCGGCCTCCAACCAAAATTACAAGATCTGCAGAAACGCCGCTGAAGGTGAGGTCCATCTGCTCTTTCTGGGGAGCTGTAAATCCCGCTTTAGGAACCACTGTCAGATTAAATTCACCATTGATTATATCGTAGCTTACCTTCTCGATATTCCCTGCGTCATAGCCTTTGAATTTTATAGTCAGATTTTTATTGCCAAGCTCAGCACCGATCTTGTTCACTCCGATAATTCTGTTGAAACCAACCGTCATCGGGCTGGGACAGCTGATGTTTACATTTCTGGTTTCGTGAAGGGAGAGATAAAGCGAAAGTCCGGCGGAAACGTCGTCAAAAGCCGGTTTTTCCGGCAATAGGACCAGAATTGAGGCGGCAGAGTCAACGATTGAGGAAAAACTATTCTCCATTTTTAGTGGACAGAGACCGATAGTAACACGTCACCCTTGGCAAAATCAAGCTGGGGCTCAATTATGACTCCAAATTCTTCGGAAGGCCCAACCGAGGGAACCTCGGCTTTTTGCTTCCTTACGGAAACCGCTTTACCTCTCCCGACTTCTTTGTCTGCCCTCATTAAAATCAAATGATCCCCCTTACTAATTCTGCCGGAAATAACTTTGCAGCCAGCGACTTTTTTGTCGTTGAAGGGGAAACTGGCCACAATTTCGGCCTTTCCTAACTCTTCCACCTTGCCTTTTTTAAGGATAAGCTCAACCGCCTGAATTAGCTCGTAAATAATATTAAAGCTGGCAATTTTAATTTTTTCCGCCTCTGCCAAATGGGCAATTTCGTTACCTATTTTTGTCTCAAAAGCAAAAATGTAAGCATTGCCGGTTTTGGCGTTAATAATGTCGCTTGAAGTTATTTCCCCAACTCCACTGTCAACTACCACAATTTTGGGCGGAAGTGAGGCAATAATGGCCTCAAGTGCCCCGGCGTTACTGGCCTTAATTATTACGGGGATTTCATCGTCCTTAAGGCGCCTAAGTTCAAACTTGTTTCTGGGTTGAATTGCGCCTACTATTTTGGCATGGGGGATGCGGGAAACTGTAGCCCCTACCCGCGGAGCTTCGGAAAATCCGATTATTTTAGCAGGAAACCCCGGAAGAACTTCCTTTACGGAATTCCCTTTATCATCAAAAATGCCGCGGACGCGGCAACTAACCGCTTCTGCAAAAACTGTTTCCCCGACTTTGACGCTACCATTCCTAAGAACCACAGTTGCAACAGGTCCCATCTTTTCTTTATTTGATTCGATGACTACTGCTTCCAGATCCGCTTTTTCGTCTGCCTTAAGCTCGGCTACCTCGGCCATAAGGGTCAGCATCTCGAGAAGTTCGGAAACTCCTGTATTATTCCGTGCCGAAACCGAGATAAAAGGAACATCCCCGCCTCTGCCTTCAAAAAAGATTTGTTCTTTTTCAAGCGCGGCTTTTAGTCCGTCAGGATTGGTTCCGGCAACATCAGACTTTGTTCCGGCTACAACGAAGGGGATTTTAGCATCGCGGATAATTTGGATCGCCTCTTTGGTTTGGGGCTGAACTCCGTCGTCCTGTGCAACAACAAGAATGGCAATATCCGCAACCTTGGCACCCCGTCCGCGCATTTTGCTGAAAGCCGCATGCCCTGGAGTATCGATAAACGTGATCTTCTTACCATCTTTGGTTTCCACAACACTGGCCCCAATAGCCTGGGTAATCCCTCCGTGCTCCCTGGCGGCAACGCTGGTACTACGTATTGCATCAAGAAGTGTGGTCTTACCGTGATCTACGTGACCGAGGACTACGACTATTGGTTGTCTGTTTTGCATATTTTTTTAAGGAAGAATGATTTCTCATTTAAGTTCCGGAACTTTTGGTTTATCATCTTCCGTTTCCTCAATTACTTCAACTTTTTCTTTTTTTACTTTTTTAGCCTTTTTGGGAGCGGGTTTTTTAACTTCCTTGACTACTTCGGGGGCCACTTCGGATTCTTCAACTGCAGCAGTTAACTCTCCATTGCCTTCAACTTCAATCCTAAGTCCCGTAAGTTTTGCTGTTAGGCGTACATTTTGCCCATCTTTACCTATCGCCATCGAAAGCTGATCCTCCGGAGCCATTACTTTAGCCGTTTTTGTTTTATCATCGATTTTTACACTTACGCTTTCCGCGGGGGAGAGTGACGATTTAATAAGCTCGGCAACGTCGGCACTCCAGGCAATAACATCAACCCGTTCTCCCCCGATTTCGTTGGTTACGGCTTGAACTCTGACTCCCTTTTGGCCTACACAGCTCCCTACCGGGTCTACTCCGGTTTGAGTCGAGAATACGGCAATTTTAGTCCTGACCCCGGGTTCCCTGGCTATAGCTTTAATTTCTACCGACTTACTTGAAATTTCGGGTACCTCCCTGGCAAAAAGTTTTTGAACGAACAGCGGATCCGCCCTACTCAGGAAAATTTCTTTTCCCCTTGGAGTTTCGTTAATGGCTTTAATTAAGAAGGTCAACCTCTGATTAAGATTTAGTCTTTCGTTGGGAATCCGATCCTCCGCCGCCATAATGGCCTCTGTCCTACCTAAGTCCACCCGAACGTTCGGGCCGTCAAACCTTAAAATTAAACCCGAAACAAGAGAGCCCACCTTTTCTTCAAACTCTTCCATAATTGCGCCTTTTTCCGCCTCACGGATTTTTTGGTGGATTACCTGTTTTGCAGTTTGGGCAGCGATACGGCCGAAGCCGGGCGGAGTAACGTCTTTCTTTTCTTTTCTGGCCTTATCTTTTTGTTTTTCTGTGGCATCCTCCTCAAGGAGGGGCCAGGCAAAAACTCTGGTTTCACCGTTTACGGGGTCAAGTGCGGCATCATAATCAAAACTATCGACTTCAACTCCCTGCTCCCTGGCATCTCTTTTGTAAGCCGCAATTATGGCTTCCTTAATAGTAGATAGAATCACACCAGGGTCTAAGCCCCGCTCCTGAGCGATGGCTTTCAAGGCCTGACTAAATTCTGTTCTTGGTGAATTATTCATATTTTCTTAATAAAAAAGGCGGGCTCAAATTCCCACCTTAATTCTCCAGTCCAAGTACAATTTTAGTCTAGAAGACGCACGAAGTCAAACGGGTTAGAGGCCTTCTTCCTTCATTTCCTCAATAATACTCTTCTGGTTGTAGCTAAGTTTTTCGGGAATTACTACGTTGATACGCACATATTCATCTCCCTTGCCGCGGCCGTGCAAGTGAGGAACACCCTGCTCTCTGAGCCTCATCATCGTTCCGGATTGTGTTCCCGGGCGGATCCTGATTTTGATCTCACTTTCAATCGTCGGGACTTTTATTTCCCCGCCCAAAACCGCCAAAGAAAAAGGAATAGCGACGCTCACATAAATATTATCATCCTGACGTTCGAAAAGTTTATCGGGTTTAATGTTTACGGAAAGCCGGAAGTCGCCAAAATCGATTGTTGCACCTTCGTAAATTCCCGCCGGGATTTTGATTTTTCTTTTCTTATCATTAATGCCAACCTCCTTAGAAACTCCCTTAACCGCTTCCATAAAACTGATTGTCAGGGAATATCTCGGAACCTGCTGCTGCCTAGCTCCTCCAAAAGGATTTGCGCCTCCAAAAAAAGCTTCAAAAATGTCAAATGGGTCTCCAAAACCGCCGTTTCCAAAAGGATTTTCCCCACCTGTTTGGTAAGTGTAAGTAAACGGCCCGGATTGCCCTCCCGGAAATCCCCCGCCAAACGGATTTCCCCCTCCGGGGAAGCCTTGCGGCCCTCCTGCGGTTCCAAATTGGTCATAAGAGGAACGTTTTTTGGAGTCTCCCAAAACTTGATAGGCCTCGTTAATTTCTTTAAATCTTTTTTCCGCGGCCTCTTTGTCGTCTTTATGCCTGTCCGGATGCCACTCCAAAGCCTGCTTCCTGTAAGCTTTTTTAATTTCCTCCGCGGAAGCTCCTTTTGAAACTCCCAATATGTCGTAGTAATCAGTTTTTGTGGCCATATTTACGCAACCTTTTAACCTAGAAAGCTATATTGAATTGTACCATTTGAAGCATTTGAATTAAGAGTGAGCCTGACGCCAGCGTTTAAACATTTAGATAAATCTGTATTAGAAACAAACTCTGCTAGTTTTCTTTCTTCTACAACTCTATCATTTGTAATGTAAGCTTGAACTAACGCTTCAAAGTTTTGGAGAGTTTGACCACAATCCATTATTCGACAACCTCGCCTTCTTCAACCTTCTCGTCTTTTTTGTCCTTTTTTTCTTCCTTCGGCTCGCTTGCTTCACCCGCCGGAGCTCCGCCAGGAGCGGAGGAGGGTTTTCCATACATAGCTTGACCTACTTGGCTCAAAGTATCGGAAAGATCTTTCGTTGCAGTCTCGATGTCTTCTTTTGAAGAATCTTCTTTGGCAGCAACTTCTTTAACTTTCTTAACTTTTTCGGTAACGTCATCCTTAATTTTTGCATCAACTTTATCTCCAGCATCTTTAAGGGCTTTTTCGGCGGTAGCAACCATCGCGTCGGCATTATTTTTGGCTTTGATTGTTTCGGCTTTCTTTTCATCCTCTTCTTTGTGCTTTTCCGCTTCTTCCTGCATGCGCTTAATTTCATCATCGGATAGACCTACTGCGCCTGTGATTTTAATATTTGTGGTCTTACTCGTTGCTTTGTCCTTGGCTGTAACTGTTAAGATGCCGGATGCGTCCATATCAAAAGTAACTTCAACTTGGGGAACTCCCCTGGGAGCCGGCGGGATTCCGTCGAGAGTGAATGTTCCAAGTGTTTTATTGTCTGCGCTCATGGGACGCTCCCCTTGAGTGACTACTATTTGTACCTGGGTCTGGTTGTCCGAAGCAGTTGAAAATGTTTCGGTTTTACTGGTAGGAACCGTGGTATTTCTGGGGATCATGGGTGTAGCTACCCCTCCGAGAGTTTCGATTGCAAGAGTAAGAGGTGTAACGTCGAGTAAAAGTATATCTTTAACCTCGCCGCCCAAAACTCCGCCCTGAATTGCAGCCCCAACCGCTACAACTTCGTCCGGATTGACCGATTGGTTAGGATCTTTGCCGAAAAAGTTTTTAACAGTTTCGACAACCTTGGGCATACGCGTCATTCCACCGACCATTACAACTTCGTTAATATCGTGCGGATCAAGTTTGGCATCTTTGAGACATGCCTCAACCGGCTTAATAGTTTTCTGGATAAGATCAGAAACGATGCCTTCCATCTTGGCGCGGGTCAGCTTCATTGTTAAATGCATAGGGTTGCCGTCTTTTTGAGTAATGTAGGGCTGATTTATTTCAACCTCATCCGCAGCGGAAAGTTCTATCTTGGCTTTTTCTGCAGCATCGCGGACGCGTTGAAGAGCTTGTGAATCTGCCCTAAGATCCACACTATTTTCCTTCTTAAATTCGGAGATTATGTAGTCAACTATTAGAGCGTCAAAATCATCTCCACCTAAGTGGGTATCTCCGTTTGTGGCTTTGACCTCAATGACTCCATCGCCGATTTCCAGAACCGAAATATCAAAAGTTCCGCCGCCAAGGTCGTAAACTGCAATTTTTTCCGCTTTTTTCTTGTCCATTCCATAAGCAAGTGCCGCAGCAGTTGGCTCATTAATAATACGTTCAACTTTTAGTCCCGCAATTTCCCCTGCCTGTTTTGTAGCTTGACGCTGTGCATCATCAAAATAAGCGGGGACGGTGATAACAGCAGAGTCTACTTTTTCGCCCAAATATTTTTCGGCATCTTTTTTAAGTTTCATCAGTACCCTGGCGCCGATTTCCTGAGGAGTATAAGTCTTGCCTTCAATTTCGATGTCTGCCATACCGCCCTTGCCGGAAACAATTTTGAAAGGAACCATTTCGATAGTCCTTTTAACTTCAGAGTCTGTGAACCTTCGGCCCATAAGCCGTTTGGCCGAATAGACGGTATTTTTGGCATTAAGAATCATTTGCCTCTTGGCAACGTCACCTACCAAATTCTTAATAGGTTCAACCACAGAAGGGGTTGTGTTTTTGCCGGTATCAACAGCCGGAATAACTTTAGGCCGGCCGCCCTCCATTACAGCAACGCAGCTGTTTGTTGTACCTAAATCAATTCCAATTATTTTTCCCATATATTTATTATGCCTGATCTGCTGGGTGTATTCCAAACCCACCTAAATCGTCCTCAAAATAGTGTGGATCCATTGCGTGCTGTTGAACCTGCGGCTCCCCGATAGACACACTTCTCAAGGACTGCCTGGTCAACTTGCTCCGCTCTGCAATGCATTGTCTACCTAAATTCCTTACAATTCCCAGAGCCACGTTTCCAAGCGCCGTTTGACGGTCCGAGCCAAAACCATGCAAAATTTCCGACACTAAACCTTCTGCTTCCTTATCCCTGAGGGACACAGTCTCAACACCCCGCCCCACGATTTTAGCAGCGGGTATAAAAACATCCGTAACCAAACGGCTTATAGCGGTGACTTCGTTATCCGGCCAGACTTTATGCCTTTTATCCGACTGCTCCTGACGCCAATCATAAACGGCCGAAACCACCTCTGATCTACTAAAAATCTTTGATAAATTATTTGTCTTTAAAGCTATATCTCTGTCCATAATTATTCTTTTTTCGACACTTTCACTTTGGCGTGTCTGACAACAAGTCCTTCATTATATTTCCAACCAACTAAAACTGTTTCTGCGACTATATTATCACTCGCCCCCGCTACAACTTCAATAACTTCCATTATGTTCTCGTCAAACTTGTCCCCAACTTTTGGTTTAATCTCAGTTAATCCTTCTTCGCTTAAGACCCGCTTAAATTCTGCTATGCTAATTGCCAGACCCTGATCTTTTAGATGCTCTTCTGCGCTTTCCAGATTATCAAGGACCGGTAAAAGCTTTATTATTACTCCAACTGATGCAATTTTACCTAAATCCTGCCTCTCCCTCTCAACTCTTTTATTTAAATTGTCGTAATCGGCCAGGGCCCTGGCTAACATTCCTTTAACAACTTCCAATTCGTTATGTACCTTATCCCCACTCTTCACTTTTCCTTTACCATCAGATGGCAAGCTTTGCTTATCGTTTTTAATTCTTTTATCCATTTGCAACTTCCTGTATAAGGGTACCAAAATATCTAAGGATTGGGATAACGGTTGAATAATCGGCACGGGCGGGACCAATCACTCCGATTGCCCCGGGATTGCCGTGAACCGTAAAATGAGTTGAAACAATGCCGGCCGTCGTTAGTTCCGGCCAACCGAGTTCCTCACCGAATAAAACGTCCAGGGGGGATGTTGAAGGAAAACCAAAGAAAAGCCTGTCCAGCTTATCGAATTCTTCAAAAATGGAAAAAAGATTTTGGCAGGCCGACATTTCGGCAAATTCGGGGTTGTTGAAAATATAACTGTGTCCCGCGTGCCAGAATTTATCTTTTTTATCTTTGTCTTTAAGCGCGCCAACAGCAAGGGATCTTGTCCGGCTCGCAAGAGCGTGAGTAGCCTCGTCCATAAGGTCATCAATCTTATTCCTTGAGTCCCAAACTTCTTCTTTAGCCTTAACTTCATCAACCAAACTCATTTGTTTTTCTTCCATAAGCTGGTCTATATAAAACTTCATGGCGGTTGGGGTGGGAACGCGCCCGGAAGAAGTATGAGGTTGCTTAAGGTATCCCGCTTTGGTTAGAGCCACCATTTCGTTTCTGATTGTTGCGGGGGAAACGCCAAGATTATATTTTTTATCCAGGTTTTCGCTGCCCACGGCTTCTGCCGTCTGAATATATTCATTAATAATAGTCTTGAGGAGTGATGTCTGCCTGGCTGTAAGTCCGTCTGTCATATTGGATTAGCACTAATATACCCCGAGTGCTAAACGTTGTCAAGTCCCGTTTGGAGAGTTTTTATTGTCCCTGAGTATCGGGGGTAATTGGAGTAATCGGCTCCTCTTCCTTGGCTGGGATACCGGGAAGAACTCTTTTTGAAATGAATTTCCGGGCAACTCCAACAAAATAATGAGCTTCTTCAATCTTGAAAAGAAGTGATAAACCAAGATAAATTAGCATGCCTATAAGAAACGCCGCCACAGTTAGGATCAAAACATTTAACGTATAGCGGGTGTCAAGTACAAATCTTTGGAAAGGAATATTGGATGAAGCCTGAATCTGGTTCAGGAAAGAAAGTCTTTTTACCCAAACCGACTGATCGAAAAATTTAATCAAGAAAAACATCACGCTACCTGAGGTTATTGTTGCCAGGGAAATTTTTATAATATGCCCCCAAAAACTCTTATTGATAACCGACCCGATTCTTCTGTGGATAAGGATGAGGAGAATAATTGCTTCAACATAGGTGCTGAACGCAAATGAAGCGGCCAAAGCCCAAACAGGAAGTCCCAGACTTTTGACCAGAAGAAAGTCCCCGATAACCAAAAGTCCCAAGCCGATGAAAGAAACCTTTACCGGGGTACGCGTGTCATGCAGGGCAAAAAATGCTCGGGCCAAAATAGACATTAAGGTTTGTGTGACTATGGCAATCGCATAAACCGAAAGCACTGTCCCCGTTTGAACAGTAGCATCCCAATCGAAAATTTTGGTTCCGTAAACCAGACGCACTATCGGGATCCTGAGAACTATCAGGGCCGCAGCAAGGGGCAGAGTTAAAAATATTGCCTGGAAAATGCCGACATGGAGAATTCTTCTAAATTCCTTGGCATTTCCGTCTGCCCGTGAAAGCATAGGCAGGACCGCTTTAGCCAAAGAAGTCCCAATCAATGTAACGGGCAAAAGCTGGAGAGTGTTGGCAAAAATATAGTAGGTATAAGAAGCCTGGGAAATAATAGAGGAGAGGAAAAGTTCGGTGGTTTTGCCGATCTGGTCGAATGCCAAATCAATTATCCGTGGGAGGGCAAGAGTGCCCACTTTTTTAACACCCGGGTCCGGTTTAAGATCCCACACGAACCTGAACCCTAATTTGCGGGATAATGGAAACTGAATTAAAAAGTGCGCGGCGGCACCAATTACAACTCCAACTGCAGGCGCCATTAAACCCAAATACGGCGTTAAAAATATAGTTCCCAGGATAATGCCGATGTTATAAAAAATAGGGGCAAGAGCTGGAACCAGAAAGCGCCTCAAAGATTCCAAAACTCCTGTTAAAACATAGCTGACGACAAAAAAGCCCTGTGCGGCAAATAGAACCCGGGCCAGGATGGCGATTTCTTTGGTTTCGGTAGGACCGTAGCCGGGAGCAATTACAGAATATATCTGCGGCGCCCAAATACCCATTGCCAAGGCCATCACGCCAAAGAGAAGAATACCTATTGTTACCACCCTTCCCGCAATCTGCCAGGCTCTGCTTTTTCCCTCCTTTATAGCCTTTGTAAAAACCGGAATGAAAGCCGAGGAAAAAGTTCCAAACACCAGAATTTCGAAAATCGCGTCGGGTAGCCTGAAAGCGGCAAAAAAAAGTGACAGATCACCCGGCGCAAAATAATTGGCCAAGACCCTTTGCCTCACTAGGCCCAAAACCCTGCTAGCCACAATCATTATCATAATAAGCGTGGCTGCGGAAAGAACGGTATTTTGCTGGGAATTAATTATTTTCTTTCCGCGGGCCAGAAGATCGTTCATGTTATGATTGCTATTCTAGCCTCTTTGATTTATACTGACAATCGTGAAATTGGATTCCTAGTTCCACTTTCTTTGCCCAACTTTCTTCGTAAAGAAAGTTGGAAGCGTATATGCCGGTAACAAAAACAGCCAAAAGAGCCTTAAGGGGCAGTAGAAGCAAAGCAACAGTTAATAAGCTTACAATGAGCAAGCTTGAGGCGGCTATCCGCTCGGCCCGGAAAAGTAAGACGGTGGAAAAAATTCTTAAAGCAACTTCATTAGCCGACCGTGCGGCCAAGAGAAAAGTAATTCACAAAAATAAGGCTGCCAGAATCAAGTCACAACTAAGCAAGTTTATGCCAAAAACTGCGGCAAAGGTCACTAAAAAGAAAGCATCTTCCGGGAAGAAATAACTCGCTTCTAACACCACGTTTCATATGTTATATTGAATTAGGCAATTTTCGATTTGTCATTGTCTATTTGCCATCTATTTCTCAATTTGAAATTGAATGGAAAATGGAAATTGGAAATTCGAGCAAAGCGAGTCGTATGGCTAAAACTAAATCTATTAACCTGCTACCTCAAGAAGAGTTTGACGCTTCAATAGTCGGAAGAATCCTTATCTGGGCAATGGGAAGCTTTAGAGTTATAGTAATCTTAACGGAAATGGTTGTTATGGGGGCATTTCTTTCGCGTTTTTGGTTTGACGCCCAAAATTCCGACCTCAGCGATTCAATTAAAGTAGCAAGCGCTCAGATTACAGCCCAAAGCGACTTTGAAAAAGAATTCAGAGGAGTTCAGCAAAAACTGAGCATTTTCAATCAACTCGCCGCTGTCCCCGCATCAAGCAGCAAGGTTGATCTTGTTTCCTCAACAATTCCGCAAGATTTATTGGTTACCTCGATTAGCGTCCAAGAGAATATTGTTCTGATAAAAGGCACCGCCGGAAGTGAATTTGGAGTCGCCCAATTTATAAGCAACCTAAAAGCTGACCCAAGGGTCAAAAAAGTAGAGTTGGGGAGTGTTGGATCATCGGAAAATAATCAGGCACTAATCACCTTTTCTTTAAATGTTACTTTTTAAACACTAAATGGCACTAGGCTGGCGCGGACAATACTTCAGATATAAAGATTTTTATCTGAATATGCTTGCCCTTTATAAACAACGAAGGGACGTAAGGGCATTTCTGGAACTTATACTTTCCCTTTCAACAGTGATTATATTTATAGTTTTTGCGCTAAAACCTACCGCTCTGACTGTTATAAGTTTATACAAAGATGTAACGGATAAAAAGACTGTACTTACCGACCTAAACCAAAAAATCAAAGACTTGCAAACCGCGAACAACGTTTTTAGCCAGGACCAAAACTTAATCCCCGATATTGATGCTGCGGTTTTTGGGAATCCCCAACCTGACACAGTTTCCAAACAAATTCTCGGCCTTGGCGTGAAGGATTCTGTCTCGGTCCTTGGAATCTCAATCGGCCAAGTCACACTCATTGGTAAGTCGAAGGCAAGTGTTACATCTACCGATGTGAAACCCCTACCCGGAGGGGCCCTCTCTATGCCTATATCTATTAGCGTTAAAGGGTCGTATGCCAATTTATTGGCGTTCATTAAGGATTATGAAGGCTTGCGCATTCCCTCCAAAGTAGATTCATTGGTTGTTAATGCTTCACAAACTCAAGAAGGAAACGTCATAGTCGGAATAATAACAGCCAGAGTTCCATATTTGGGGACACAATGAATAAAGAAAAATTACCAAGCATAGTACCAATCTTAATTCTTACTTTAATCACGGTAGTGATGTGGGTCTCTTTCGATATTTACAGAGCCTTCCTAAAACCGGCAGATGTAAACGTTCCCGCTGCAGTTTCCCAACCCCTTACACCCACGCTTGATCAAAATGTGATAAATCAACTCGAGTCGAAGCCTTATCTGGATAACTCGCAGATTCCCGATACCGTAGTCAACTCTGCACCAGTAGCTACGGCAGAACCCTCCCCGAGCCCCCAAGCTCTGCCTACTGCGTTGCCTGTAGAAGCAACGGGGTCGGGGGTAGTGCCATAAAAGTTAAGTTTTTAAATGATTAAAAAAGCTACAATTCCAACATTTCTAGGCTTAGTAGTTCTTATTGTAGGCGTGGTTGCCGGGGTCTTCTTCCTAAGAAACTCACAGATTTTTAAGATCGGCGCGAGTGCTGACGCAGCACCAAAAGATATTAGGGTGGGAAACGTTACCGATAACTCTGCCACGATTTCATGGACAACTGACAAACAAACTTCGGGAACATTAAATTGGGGCACTTCGGAAGGAAATACCGGCAAGGCTGAGAATGAAGATCAAAGCGGTCAAAAATATTTCAACCACAGTATTAATCTCTCCGGACTGGTTCCAAATACCAACTACTTTTATAAGATAAATTCGGACGGCACTATTTTTGACAACGGGGGGATTGCCTGGAAACTTACAACAGGACCCGCCCTTGCTATCAGCAACAATTCAGTGCTTCTTTCCGGCAGCGTTATAAACGCCTCAGGTAGTCCCGAGAAAAAGGCTTTAGTTTACGCAAATATAAATAATTACGTTCTGACGACTATTACTTCCGACACCGGAAATTTCGTTTTTCAACTAGGCAGTGTCCGGACCCCTGACCTTGCCAATTATGCGCAAGTTAATTTGAGTAGTACCCTAATTCAGATTTCCGTAGTCGCCCCTCCCGACGGGGTGGCATCAGCCCAGATTTTTCCACAGTCGGGTAACCCGGCGCCGGCAATCGTAATTGGGCAGGTCTATGATTTTCGAAGCCAGCCGGCTAATAACCAAGGAGGCAACCCCAGTGCAAATCTTAATCTTCCTCAAAATGTCAGTACGGAGTCAAAGTTTAACGTTGCAGTCCCTTCTTCCTCCCCGAAACCCACCAGTGTAATACTGGAAAGCTTGAGCGAGGGGGAAACACTAACCACTACCCAACCCCAATTTTTTGGCAAAGGCCCGGGGGGCGAGTCGATTACAATTTCTGTTCACTCCCAGGATCCAATTTCCGCGACTGTAAAAATCCCTCAAAACGGCTCCTGGAGCTATTCTGTTCCTACAAATCTTGATCCGGGCAACCATACAATTACAATTTCATGGATTGATGCAACCGGAATTACCAGGTTTTTAACCAGGGATTTTGTGGTCAAAGCGGGTGAAGTTCCGGCATTTACAGCTTCCCAATCCGGCGCGACAGCTACACCTACTCCCACGGCGACACCAGCAACAACTTCAAATCCTGTCAGTTCTCCCACAGCTACACCTATACCAACCAAAACTCCTACTGCCGTTCCTTCAGCCACCTCAACAGCCATGCCGGTACCGGTTACGGGAGATTTGACTCCCACGCTTATTCTCTTTATCATGGGATTACTAGTAATGGTTTTCAGTTTTACTGTTTGGAAAATCTCAGAAAACTAATATTTAAACATGCCCGACGAACCTACCCAGAACCAAAATAATCAAAGTGGCGTTGTCCCTCCTTCGGCCATCACATCACACACAGATCTTCCGCCCCTTCCGGATTTCATGATGACACAAGGTCCTAACAGTTCTACCCAAGCGGATGATACTGGTCAATCACAAACTCCGCCAACCGACTCGAACGGATCGGGCGCGCCGCCTATTTTACCTCCAACGGTTACATCTCCTAAGAAAAAATTTGGTGGCAGAAAAATAATTGCAACAATACTCGGCATCACTTTTCTGGTTGTTTCTTTAGGAACAACCGTTTACTTTGCCGCAAATCCAAATATTAGACAGCAAGTGATTTCATTTGCAGGCTGTAAAGTGAATCCTAACCAGTGTGGAAGCCCGGCAGCAAGGAAAGCACTGGGTGGGGGGAATGGTGGAACGGGTACCCCAATTGATTATGGAACTAAATCTTCGGGAGGAAAAACATGTGCAGATTACGGTAGCGCAGCACTAAGAAACGCGTGCAGTGCGGCTGCTGCCGCACAACAAAAGGCGCTGGCAGATGCCCAAGCCAACCTGACAGCAACAGGAACATCTTATGATCCAAACACTCCGCTTCCTTATATAACGGGTGGATATGCTAGGAATGAGGTACTTAATAGTCGAGCCCCCGTTGGGTCAAATCTGGCAGGGGCGTATTGTGGCGGCCCTTGTGTTCAGGAAAAAGACACAGACATTGCCGGTTATTACGTATATGGTGGTAGATATTACCCAATCGGGCAACCTACTGGCGGGGGTGGAGGATCAGCGCCGACACCGGCACCAAAGCCGACGCCTACACCTACTCCCAAGCCTACACCTACTCCCACGCCTAAGCCAACGCCGACGAAGACTCCCACGCCCACACCTACCAAGACTCCTACTCCCAAACCGACGCCTACCAAAACGCCGACTCCAAAACCGACACCAACACCGACTCCAAAGCCGACTCCCACACCAACGCCTAAGCCAACACCGACTCCGTCTCCCACTCCTAGTCCAACGCCATCCCCGGGCCCGAACGCACAGTGTATAAATGTCAGAGCATTCAGCTCAACCTGGTCCGCTCTTAATGGGACTCAGCTTTCTGATCTTAAAGCCGGGGATGTTGTTAACTTCTGTGTCGCGGGAAGCGCAACGGCAGGAACCTTTGATAAAGCACTATTTAGTGTCAACGGAACGCTCAAGGCAGAAACTACAGCAAAAAGACCAAGCTCCAATGATTTCTGCCAGTCATATACTATATTGTCAACGGATACTACAGTTAGTGTGAGAGCTAAGGTGCACCACGCAACTCAAGGTTGGGTTGGTGAAGGCATCTAAAACAATATGAAAGATTTTTTTAAAGGAAAAATAGCTACGGTAATAATACTTCTTGCCACTTTTATACTGGCCGGAATTGCCATCTTTACTGCAATAAGGCTTTACCAGTTAAGAAGTCAGCCGGTTGCACCGAATGTTCCGTCGAGCCTGCCAAAAGCAGCGGGTTCTCCCACTCCAACACCTGTTGGTGCGTGTACGCTAACTTTTACTCTGGCAACACCGACACCAACGCCCACTCCTTCTCCCACACCGTCGCCCACCCCAAGTCCTACACCCACTCCTTCTCCCACGCCTACTCCGGTTCCTCAGTGTAATAGCACCTGTACTGCAAATAGTGACTGTATAAATAACCTGATCTGCTTTATTCCAAGCGGATCAAGTACCGGT
>JBGQJK010000018.1:0-20049 GCA_041499035.1 Patescibacteria group bacterium | reverse complement strand
AATAATAGCGTTTTGTTAAATAATTCAATAAACTCACATACTTTGACCGGTGAAAAGGTAAATTTAGTCGGACATAGTATGGGGGGACTGATAGGAAGAGCTTATTTGGAAGCACAAAGCGGAGGCAAAGCGAAAAAATTTATTGCAGTGGGAGTGCCCAATCAAGGTTCCGCACTTAGTTATCCCGCAATTGAAGTAGGCGATATTTGGGCAAACGACTTAACTGAGAGGATAGGTGCAACCATATTTTTCAATCGTTGCGGTGTTCCAGACTCATTGAACAACCTACTCCCAACATACAACTATATTAGAGATAATACCACAAAACAGTTAAAAGATGTTTCACTGATGAAAATACGAAATAACTATTTACCTACAAATTTTGTCTCGCCATTTTGGGGAGTTAAAGTTGGAACACTAGCAGGCACTGGAAGTCAAACTTTAAAAATAATCGATATTATTAAAAATCCGGGGTGGCCAGACGGTAAACCTGTCGGAAAAGAAAACGTTGACGAAGGTGACGGAACAGTTTTGACCCAAAGCGCTCAAATTACAGGAGCGGATTCTAATTTTGTAATCAATCAATCTCACTCAGGAATTATAGCTTCAACAGAAGGTGTGAATAAAATATTGGGATTTCTCGGTTCACCAGGAATTGGTGACCCAACTTATTCCGAAGACACTTCGGCGTTAATTGTCATTGGATACCCTAATAACTTTTTGATAACTGATGAAAATGGATTTACCATCCAAAGTGAAGCTGGAATGATAGCAATCATGAATCCAAAAGATGGGGATTACCGGCTGCAAATTGTTACAACTTCTCCATCAACAACCTTAATCGTTGGACAATTTTTGGCCAATGGTCAAACTTCATACAAAGAATATAAGTTCAAAGCTTCAACCCAAGAACCAAGAGTTATAAAATTCAATTCCAGACACCCCAATGAGAGCCTGCCCCAGGAAGTTATAGATTATAAAACCCCAAGGTTCCCTAGATCCTGGTTTGAATTCTGGAAATTCCTCAACAAATTCCACAAATAGTTAGCCGTTGAGCCAATTTTTAAAAGTGGAGAAAACATTCGGGATCTTCCTAATAATTGTGAAGAGAACCAGTAGATATGCAAGTATGGCGAAAGCGAAAAACGGCATTGAGCGGAAATCAGTTCCCAGGGATAGCCCGTGAATCCCGACAATCAAAAATACAGCATAATTTACTACGTGGAACTTTTTCCAATTAACACGCATAAACGGAGTGGAGGCGCGGAATAACCCTGCTAAAACTCCGATTGTAAGAAGCCAGAATGCTGTTCTGCCCAGAGTGTAGTATAAATCGAGTTGTGTTTGGCAAAAAACACAAAAGCCCAAGTAAACAAATACCGGGTCAGTCCCCTGCCCGCTAAAATGCCGGAAAAGTACAAACACTAAAGGGTGAAGAATGACCAGTGAGTAAATAATAATTCCTTCCCTAATATGAAAGTTCAAAACCCAGCCGCCGAGCTTCTCCGTCCATTTTTCCATGTAAGCTCCGAGCATTATCTGCCAAAACATCAGAATAAAAATAGTTAAACCTAAAATACGCTGGATTAAATTAGAAATAGAGGCGGGATATTTTAAAACAGGCGGTGCAATGTTTTGTAAAATCGTCAGAGGAACCAGACTCAAAAGTCCGATTAAGATTGCCCAAAATATAATTTTGCCTTTCATTTTGTGGTCGCGCCTGGGCTCGAACCAGGGACCTTACGAATGTGAATCGTACGCTCTAACCAGCTGAGCTACGCGACCTCGGCGTAATCGGCTGCGCTTAACGGTTTGCCGCTTTCGCTTAAACCTCACCGATCTGCCGTTCCTCCTCTCAAAATCGCACGGCAATTTTGATAGAAACAAACTCTAACAGCTACATTTTATCATAGAAAGCAGAATATCTATGTGAGAAGCAGGGCTTGTAATAACCTCACAAACTTCAATATAATGAATGCATGTTAAAGCGTCTTGGCGCATTTTTTTTGGATATTTCCGAAGTTATAGTTTTTGCCATCGGCATTTTCTTCTTTGTATATCTTCTAATCATGCGCCCGCATAAAATTGACGGTGAGTCTATGATGCCTAACTATCAAAATGCTGAATACCTCCTGACCGAAAAAGTTACTTACTATCTCAATAAACCCCAAAGAGGAGATGTTGTGGTTCTAAGACCGCCTATGGTTGTTTCTGAAGGCGATGAATTTATAAAAAGAATTGTTGGCCTTCCGGGTGAGCAGATCAAAGTTCAAGGGGGCCGTGTTTATATAAATGATAAACTTCTTGACGAACCATATATTGGTAGTGACGTAATGACAAACGGCGGAACTTACTTGACTGATGGCGTGAACTTTACGGTACCCGATGCGCAGTATTTCCTGATGGGTGATAACCGCGAACACTCTTCCGATTCAAGATATTGGGGACCTGTTCCTCTGAATCTTTCCCCAAATAGCGAAAAGGAAGGCATTAATGGCCGCGCTTGGCTGATTTACTGGCCACTGAGTCAAGTAGGAGTCGCAAAAAAACCACAATATAGTTTTGGAAATTAAGAAGTTATAGACTTGTATACCTTTTGGAGTTTGTCTTCGGTTTCTTCAAGCCCGCCTTTAAATACGAAGACCAGCCTGGTTTCCCTTTGCGACCTTATAAGTTTAACTGCAATTTTTTTGGTCTGACCGTTTGTAGTAGCATCTGCAGGCATAAAAGCGTTTTGCATGTCTGCCTGCATCTTATCAATTTCTTCTGAAATTATCCTGACATGGGGCTGATCTGCCCTTTTTGCTTCCTGCTGCGATTTAACTTTCATCCTACGGGCCAGCTCTTCTGCCCTGCGTACGGAGCCGCTTTCCCTAAGTACAATTTTATAGGCCTCAATCATCAATCCCGGGTCGTCAATAGCTGCCAAGGCCCTTGCATGGCCTTCAGTGATAAGCCCTGAAAGTAGCCCGTCCTTAAGAGCGTCAGGGAGAGAAAGAAGCCTTAAGGAGTTACTAACATATGCGACAGATTTTCCTATCCTGACTGCAATTTCACTTGTGGTTAAACCAAACTCATTCATTAAGCGTTCAAAACCTTTTGCACGATCGAGTGCGTTGAGGTCTACTCTTTGAACGTTTTCAACCAAGGCCATTTCCAGCATGCCTTTGGGTGAAGTTTCCCTGACAATTACGGGCACATGCGTAAGCCCTGCAAGTTTAGATGCCCTCCAGCGCCTTTCTCCGGCAATAATTTGAAAACCGGCCGGGGTTTTAGCAACAACCAGGGGTTCTAATATTCCGTGTTCGCGGATTGAATCGACCAGGTCCACAAGACTTTCGGGAGTTATCGCACCACGAGGTTGAAGTGGATTGGGCTGCAACTGATTTATTTCAATTTGTACTACTTCTTCGGCCATAATATAAAAAATACTAGCGACTAGATACTAGGCATTAGCAACTACTGAGATAACTTTTTTACCAAGTTTTTGCCCAAATTTAACTGTTCCTTCGCTTACCGAATATAAAGTGTGGTCTCGCCCTGCTCTAACGTTTTTGCCTTTGTGGAAAGCCGTACCCCTTTGCCTGACCAAAATCGATCCGGCTTTAACTTTTTCGCCGCCGGAGACTTTTACTTCCAAACGTTTTCCTACAGGACTAACATGTTGCGAGGCTTTCCCGCCTGCCGCTTTGTGTGTGGACATCTTGGGGACAATATAAATTAAATTTTCACAGCTGTCAAGAGGTCAGAAAGATATATATCGAGGTAGTTTGAAGTAGACTAGCTAATTTTCCCAACCAAGACCCTTGTATATTGGGGTCTAAAACCGGTATGTTTCCTATACCTGCTCTTGGCTTTAAAGTGGTAAATCTCAATTTTTTCACCCTTTTCTACATCTTTGATGATTTTGATGGCAACCTTGGCGTCTTTTAGAACCGGCTTGCCGACATCAACTTTTTCACCATCCACAACTAAAAGAACCTCCGGAACAAGTTTAAGATCGGTCATTTTGTCAATCAATAGCTCCTGTCCTTCCATAACCTTGTATTGACGCCCCTGTAGTCTTATAACCGCGTATTTTTGAATTCCTTTAGTTGTCATATAAATTGTATGAAATCCGCCGTAGCTTTAGTGAGGGTGGATGCCATGTGTATGCGTATTTTACCACGAGGCTATGGGAGTGGCAAGCTCTGCTTACCTTCGATAGGCACCTAATGCAATGCCTAGGGCTATCATTGTGGCAAGGAGGGATGACCCGCCGGCGGAAACTAGCGGAAGGGGAACGCCGGCAACAGGCAGCATTCCCATATTCATTCCAACATGAATGAAGACTTGGACAAGATAGGTTAGGAAAAAGCCCGATAAGTATGCTCTGGCGGTGGGCGAGCTGGAACTCTCCATAAACTTAGTAAGCCTAAAAAGAATCAAAAAAGTGGCAGTCAGCACTAAGCCCGCTCCTACAAATCCCAACTCTTCCCCGACGGCAGCGAAAATAAAATCTGTTTGTTTTTCCGGCAGAAAAGATAGCTGTGTTTGAATTCCGTGCCCGAGTCCCTGACCTGACAGTTTACCCGCCCCCGCAGCAATTGTTGACTGAATACTGTTGTATCCCGCCCCAAGAGGGTCGGAGCCCGGCGAAAGAAAGGTCATAAGTCGCGATTTTTGATAAGGTGCCATTATCTGCCACAAAAACGGAATTAGAACACCAATCACAACAATTCCGACAAGCAAATATTTCTTGTTAAATTCAGAGGAAAAAAGCACACCCAGGAATGCCACCAAAGTTAATATAAATACACTTAACGACGGCTGAACTAAAATTAAAAAAGCAGGAATCGCCAGCAAAAGTAGCGCGGTAAGAAACCTCCTAAGATCAACTTTTTCTTTACTCAGATATGCAGCGAAGAAAACCAATAAGAATGGGCGGACAAACTCGGAAGGCTGGAGTGTAAGAGATCCGATCGGAATCCATCGTATGGTGCCATGCGTAACCCGGCCAATAACAAGAGTCACTATTAATAGAAATATGGAGAATATATAAAGGTGAGTGGAAAAAAGAGAAATAATTTCAAAGCCAACATGTGAAAAAAACCAAAATAAAATAACTGCCAGTCCTATATAGATAAAGTACAAAGGAAAAAGGCTTGGGGCAATCGAGTTAAGAATAAATACGCTAAGAATCAACAAAAAGGCAATTGAAATTGTCAGACTTAAATCTTTGAACATTAGGAGACTTTACTCACTCTAAACTTACCTTCTTTAAGACTGGCTATCTGAGCTTTCTTGACCATCCATTGAACAAGTTTTATATCCTTTGGCATCCTCTCGATCGAGACTTTAGCTTTCTGGGTAAGATTTAGACCCAATCGCTTTCTTTCATCTTGGATTTTGCGTACAAGGTCGCGCGTCTGCGCTTCTTCTTCAAGCTCAGGAGTAATTTTGGTATTCATTTTATCGTCCTTGGAATTCCAAATTAATCCCTTGACGTTAATTTCGTCTTTTATTAAGTATTCGAGAGATTTAGAAACAGGCTTGAGTGTTGACGAATATGAACTTAAGGGCTGCCTAACCGGGATGGATTTTTCTTTCCTGATGGAATGTGCTTTTTCAACAAGATCACGTGCCGTCTGCATTTCCAGAATCAATTTTTCGTCTATTTTTCCTGAAGATTTAGGCCAGTCGGCCAAATGAACCGACTCTTCTTTTGTTAAATTTCTAAATATTACTTCTGCGAAGAACGGGGTAAACGGGGCAAGAAGTTTGCTCAAAGTGACCAAAACAAAATAGCAGGTTTGGTAAAACGCGCTTTTGTCTTTTTCAGACTCTGCCGCAGGCCCAACTCTATCGCGTGACCGTCTAACGTACCAAAGCGAGAAGTCATCAGCAAACTTTTCAATCGTGCCGCTCGCGGTAAAAGCATCGAACTTTTCCAAAGCTTCAGTAGAGAAGGATATTGTTTGGCTAAGCCTGTCCAAAATCCACCTATCAAGAACATTAGAACTTTTTAATAGCCTCTTATCGCTTCTTTCCGGTCTCCAGCCATCCAAGTTTGCGTAAGTTGTAAAAAAATTGTAAACGTTCCAAAGTTTTAAATGAAACCTGCGTCTGACCTCATCTGCAACATTTGGTCCAAAAAGAAGATTATCGGCAGGGTTGGCCCTGGCAAACATCCAACGCATAACGTCTACCCCAATCGCATCGGCGCCTGCATTAAATTCTATTGAGTTGCCTTTGGATTTATGAAAAGCTTCACCTTTTTCGTCAAGCATTGAACCATAACCTAAAACATTTTTCATCGGGTTTACGTCTTCTAAAACGGTACTCATCGCAATTAGTGAATAAAACCAATTTTTAAATTGGCCCGGAAAACTCTCGGTGATAAAATCTGCTGGAAACCAATTTTGCCAAGCCTTTTTGTTTGTAAGATAGAGCGGCTTTGTTTTTGTTACAGCAAAATTACAAGCCTCGTTGTTATCACTAACTGTTGAAAATGGAATTATACCGGCATCAAGCCATGGATTACCTACAGGCTCTATACGACTCACGACAGCACCGCATTTTGCGCATTTAATCTTAACGGCATCGATTTGGGGTTTATGGGGAGACTTTCCTTTAAATTCTTTCCACCCCGCTATGGCCCGCGCTTCAAGCTCTACTTTAGAACCAATAACTTCAAAGTGCCCGCATTTTCTACATTCATAAATAGGAAGTGCTAGGCCCCAATATCTATTTTTCTTACTAATTAGCCAATCGTGCATATTGTTTAGCCAATCCAACTCCCTGTCCACTCCAAAGGCCGGAATCCAATTAATCCTGCCCGCAACAGTCTTCATCCGTTCCCTGAGGGTTCTTACATCTGGAATTTCGGGAGGTTTATCTTCCTCATTCCATTCCATAACATTCGAGTCCTTCGGCTTACTTTTTGATATTTCCATAGGCTTGTCCATGGCAATGTACCATTCATCGGTTACTTTCCAGACAAGCTCCGTCTTACATCTCCAACAGGCGGGGTACCTGTGCGTATAGTTTTCAATTTTGAAATAAAAATGTTTTCCCGATTCGTCAAGCTCCTTAAGATAGTCCAAAACTACCTCCGGATGTTTCTTAGCATTCTGGCCGCTAAATTGTCCAAGCCCCTGCATATAACTCGCGTCATCCTCAATTACCGGGATCATAGGGAGACCAATCTTTTTACCTAACTTAAAGTCTTCAGATCCAGCAGAGACTGCGGTATGAACCAAACCTGTTCCTTCCGTGGTAGTAATCGGCAAAATCAGATTATCCGTTGCTATAACTACATGGAATTTGTCGTTTTTGCCTTTTATTACCTCAGCTACCTTAGGTAAGTCATCAAAAGCTCCAGAGTAGCGGAGGCCGACAAGTTTAGAGCCTTTGACGGTTTTGAGTGCCTTATGTGCTTGTTTTCCGAAGACCCTATCTTTCGCGTCTTTAGCTACCCAATATTTTCTCTTACCAACCTCAACCTGCGAATAATCCAAGTCCGAGTCCACCGCAACAGCAATGTTGGCGGGAACCGTCCATGGAGTTGTTGTCCAAACCAAAAGAAATTCTTGGGTCTGACCAACGATAGGAAACGCCAGATACACGGATTGATGGATCAGCTCCTTGTAATCTTCGGTGAGCATTTCGTGCTGGCTTATTGCAGTTTCGCACCTGGGGCACCAGGGAACGGAGTCGTTACCTTTATAAATCCAACCGTTTTCGGCACACTTTTTAAGAAAGTGCCAAATCATGTAGTTGTTATCATCGCTTAGTGTGTAATAGGAATGATCCCAATCCATAAAATTACCAAGTCGTTTAGTTTGCTCTGTTTGGATGCCGGAGTACTTTTCAACTCGGTCCTTACAAAGTTGAACAAATTTCGCGACTCCGAAAGTTTCAATATCTTTCTTAGTCTTAAACCCGAGCTCTTTTTCTACCTCTACCTCCACCCAAAGGCCTTGGCAGTCAAACCCGTTTTGAAAACTTTGACGGAAACCCTGCATGTTTTTAAATCTCCGCCAAAGATCTTTATAGGTCCTGCCCCAGGCGTGGTGAACTCCCATGGGATTATTTGCTGTGATCGGCCCGTCAAGAAACGAGAAGTATTTTTTGGAAGTTTTATTACGGTTTAAATACTTTTTGACCAATCCCTTTTTGTACCAGTCCGTAAGAAGCTCTTTTTCAAACCCGGGAAAATTAACTTTTAGATCAACAGCATCAAAAAAGGGCTTGTTCTTAACCATATTATGAAGCTATTGTACTACGAAGACCCGACTTTGTGAAACTAGTGAATTTTCCTAAGGAAGGCCGGAATTTCAAATTTCTCGCCGAATGTGTCTCCGTCATCGTCCCCCTGATCCTCCGGTGGCTCGTTTTCTCCTTCATCTTCTTTTTCATCACGCTCGGACGGCCTAACAGGCTCGCTTACTACCCCCTGAACAATAGGCTGTTGGGTTGGCTGTCTCATTTGAGCGATTCTGCTTCTTGTTTCGTCAAATCCCGTGGCTATAACTGTTATACGAACTTGGTCTGTCAGGTCAGATTTTATGACTGCACCAAAGATAACGTTTGCATCGGGGTCGGCCGCACTACTTATAATTCTTGCGGCTTCGTCAACCTCAAACATAGTAAGATCGTCTCCACCTGCAATATTGAAAAGCACGCCTCGAGCCCCCTCGATTGACAAATCAAGAAGCGGCGAGCTTACAGCAGCGCGCGCTGCCATTTGTGCCCTATTTTCCCCAACTCCGGTACCGATTCCAAGTAATGCTGAGCCGGCGTCCTTCATAATGGTCTTGACGTCGGCAAAGTCGACGTTAACAAGGCCTGCCGTTGTAATTATGTCGGCAATCCCTCCAACTGCCTGTCCTAAAACCGAATCGACAACTTTGAAAGCTTCTAGAAGCGTCATTTTTCTGTCAATTACGTCCATTAAGCGCTGGTTCGGAATAACAATTAATGTATCCGTGGACTCTTTTAACTTTTCAATTCCGTCGTCGGCCGCAACGGACCTTCTTGTGCCCTCAAAAGCGAACGGTTTTGTCACCACACCGACCGTTAGGGCTCCCGCTTCTTTTGCGAGTTTGGCAATTACGGGGGCTGCTCCGGTTCCCGTTCCGCCTCCCATACCAGCGGTAACGAACACCATATCGCTATCTATCAAAAGTTCCTTTATTTTTTCAACGGATTCTTCCGCCGCCTGCGTGCCAATTTCAGGGTTTCCCCCCACTCCGAGGCCTTTAGTTAATTTTTCACCGATTTGAAGTTTAGTTGGAGCCTTATTCTGAAGAAGCACTTGCGCATCTGTGTTTACCGCTATAAATTCCACACCGCTAATGCTCCCCGCATCAATCATTGAAGAAACCGCATTTCCACCGCCGCCGCCGACCCCTATAACTTTTATTTTTGCAATACGGGCGCTATCTGGTTTTACAAGTGCCATACATTAATTTTTATATACAAAGGGCATGCGGCAGCATTGTATAGTGAGCAGAACAATAATTCAAGGGCGGGAACTCTAGATACCTGTATTTAGGGCAGAAGATCTTTGATAGATGAAAATATTTTTCCGAACATTCCGGATGCTCCACTTGGTAGTCTTATCTTTTTTGTAAATCTTGTCAAGCTCTCGGGTACTGCCACGTCTTTTGCACCATAGAGTAAAAGGCCAACGCATGTTGAAAATGCGGGATTCATGACATCGTCAATCAGTCCACTCACACCTCTCGGAACTCCAAGCCTTACGGGTAGGCTAAGCATCCTTTTTGCAGAATCGATGGCACCTGCTGTTTCGGAACCTCCCCCGGTTATTATAGCCCCCGAGGGAATCCTATTAGCCAAACCCTCCTTTTCAAGTTCCATCCTGACCATCGTAAAAATTTCGTTCAACCGTGGACGGATAATTCCTTCAAGTAAAGTTTTTTTGGAAATTTTTGTTACCTCGGTAACGCCCAGATTAACTAAATCCATCTCATCCGATTCTTCTTTTTTCTTTTTACTCGAAAGGGCAAGTTTAATTTTCTCTGCGGTTTCGAGTGAAACCCGGAGACCGATGGCCAAGTCATTAGTCACATTTTTTGCTCCCACCGGGATTACCCCTGAATAACTCAAAGCCCCGTCTGTAAACGCGGCAATTGAAGTTGTACCACCCCCAATATCAATTAGCACACACCCGAGTTCTTTTTCAGTCGGTGAGAGCGTTGCCTCGGCAGACGCAATTCCGGAAAAAACCAGGTCATCGATTTGAATTCCCACCTCGTTAACGGCTTTCTTAACATTTTTAATCGCAGATGCGCCCGCGGATACAATATGCGTATCTACTTCCAGTCTCACCCCGCTCATGCCGACCGGGTCACGCACCCCTGCTTCACCGTCAACAACATACTCACGGGCGACAACATGAACAATTTCTCGGGAAGTCGGCATTGAAACAGCCGAAGCGGCCTCAATTGCCCTATCAACATCATTTTGATTAATTTCACCGTTAGGTTCAGAAATCGCGACAACCCCATGCGAGTTCTGGGAGTGAATATGCGCGCCGCCTAAAGCGATATAGGCAGACTCAAGGTTGTACCCCGCCATCCGTTCGGCAGCCTCCACCGAAGAAATTATCGCCTCAACCGCGTCTTCAATATCAACAATTTGCCCCTTTTTAATTCCTCGCGAAACACTGGTTGCAGCTCCCATTATATTAATCGAACTTTCCATAGTTACCGGATCGATTACTACTTGTGAAATTAAAGTAGCAATTTTATTTGATCCGAGTTCAATTCCCGCAATTATTCTTGATTTGGTCATAACTTCTCTCTCCTACCTTAATACAGGGTTTTTATACCTCATGTCAATCTGAGAATATAATCCCGGGTAGTCAGTTGTAACTTTTGTATAGATCAGCCTTAAACTCCCAAGCAAAACTTCAGAATCTCCTTCTAGAGGAAATATTACTCTAAGACCCGCTGGCATATCAACAGCCAAAGCATCATTCTCAATCGTTCCATATCCTACTTGATACATCTGATAGACTCCGGAAACCAGATTTAAGGCGAAAAGATCGTTACTGTTTACTGCTGCCCCAACTTTAACAAACGGCCCTGCCGTAACCACAGTGGGAAGACTCGAGCTTCCCGAAACCCCAAGTGCGATTCCTTTTTGATCCACAAGTTCAAGTTTTTCTGAGGTAGCATTTTTTAATGCAAAATATGGCTTTTTCACAATTATATTAACAAGCATTGTGTCAGGAAGCTTAAATTGAAAGGAAAAGTCTGTAACCAAAAAGTGTTTTTTAAGATATACCGATGTTTTTTGCCTTGCTTCAAATAAATTTTTGTAACTGATCGCACCAAGCCCGGAATTGACCTCGGCCGGACAGTCTCCAAATTGGCTTCTACACTCAATTTTAACTTTGATAAAAAAGGGTGCTAAGATTGCGAGCATAACGACAATAAAGATCAAAAAAAAAGGAAGTTTTTTAATCATATATAGCCAAGCAGGATTTTTACAACTTTTTGGGAAGCATTTATGTCAGGACTTACGGTTTCCGCCGCATTGGCCTCAATCCTTTGCCAATCTTTAAAAATCCTATTTATTTCATTAATGATGGCAAAAGCGGTTGCCTCCTTTTCAAGAAAAACCGATGCGAACCCAAAACTTTCCGCATATTTGGCATTCTTTACTTGCTCGCCCATAAACGTCCTGGGAAGCGGAATTAAAATAGCGGGACGTTTAACACAAAGGATTTCTGAAATAGAATTCGCGCCTGAACGGCTGATGATTATATCTGCTTGCGCATAGTAATTTCCGATTTCCAAGGGGTCGATTGATAAATAAGTTTTGTAATTTTCTTGATATTCAGCAGGCAGTTTTTCCCTGAATTTCTCGACTCTCTCAAAATCGTGTGCTCCCGTGACTTGAATTATCATAAAACGCGCCAGTAAGGACTTTGCCATACCAATTATTAATTCATTGATAAAATTTGACCCACGTGAGCCTCCTATTACAAAAATTATGGGAACTCTACTGGGAAAAGGTTTTTGTTTCACACTCAAAATATTAGTCATGAGTGGATTGCCTGTAACAATTGACTTATTTCTAGGAAAATATTTCTGACTCTGTTCCCTAGCTAAAGCAATTTTTGTAGCAAAAAATGCCGAAGAGATTGAGGCCCGCCCCGCTGCTACCGTTTGCTCATGTAAAATTACTGGCACCCTAAAAAGCCACGACCAAAAAACCACAGGAAAAGAGGAATAGCCTCCAAAAGATAGAACAACTTTCGGCTTAGTTTTAACTAAAAACCAAAACGCTTGAACGAAGCCTATGGGAATTTTAAGAATAGAAGGAATTGTGTGACGGGTAAATTTAGTTTGAATTTTACCGGCTATAATTGGAATAAAGACAACGCCAATTCTCGGAAAAACGCGTGACTCCATCGTCGATATTTTGGTTCCTTCGATTGCGGTTAGAGAGCCTATCCAGTAGATCTCGGCATCTTTAAGCTTTTCAGTATTCCTTATTTCCTCTATAACGGCAATTCCTGTTGTGGCCGCATGCCCGCCTGTAAGAACTATCCTTATTTTGTCCATCTATCCTTAAGTATATCAACTTAATGTCTGGTGTGCGGCTTTGACAAAACCGAGAGTTTAGAAATATTTAATAGAATTCCACAAGCAATGAGAATCATCACCAGACTGCTTCCGCCATAGGAAATAAAAGGAAGCGGAATTCCCGTTAGAGGAACCAGGGCAACCATTGAGGCAATATTCAGAAATGCCTGGCCGCCGATCCACGCAGTAATTCCGGTTGCCAGAACTTTAGAAAATGTATCAGGGGCGTTTTTAGCAATCGTAAGTCCTTTAAAAATAAAAAATCCGAAAAGAAATATTACTGCCCCTGCCCCGACCAGACCCAACTCCTCAGCAATCACGGCAAAAACAGAGTCTGTGGAAGCTTCCGGAAGGAATAGATACTTCTGCATGGAAGCTCCGAGTCCGACGCCAAAAATTCCACCCGAACCAAGGCCTAAAAGCACTTGCCGGATGTGATACGACGAACCCAACGGATCCCGTTCCGTCTGTAAAAAGGTTAAAAGTCTTTCTTTTCTATAAGGAGATATTAAAATCACAGCAATTGTCCCCAGCATTCCTACAACCAATGACCCGGCAAAATATAGCAAACTGACACCGGAAACAAAAATCTGACTAAGTCCAATCGTTGCAACCACAAGCGTCGTCCCAAGATCGGGCTGGAGCATAATAAGCCCGGCAACTACAACAACTGGCAAAAAATATGATATTGTGCTTTTATTTTTTGAGGCAACTTTGGCTAAAAACATGGCCAAACTAAGTTTGATTATTTCCGAAGGTTGAAAACTAAAAAAACCTGTGTCAATCCAACGTCTTGCGCCGAGTGCTTTAAAACCCAAATGAGGAAGAAGAACAACAGTAAGAAGGGCCAGGGAGAAAAAAAAGAAAGGGGTCGCAATTTTTTCCCAAAACTTATATGGGATTATCGACGTTGCAAAAAGCGCGATTATTCCGACTCCCGCCCAGACCAGCTGCTGTTTGAATAGAAAAAATTTATCACCAAACTTACTTAATGCCTGAGGAGCAGATGAGTCCGCAACTGCAATTAGCCCGACAAAAACAAAGACCAGAATTAATATCAGAAAATTTCGGTCAATCGATATTTTTTGTTTTGAAAGCCTGATTTTTCGCACATTATATAGTGGAAAGCCAAAGTCCAAAAATAGAAAGCATTATACCGAGAAGCCAAGCGCGCATTACAATCTTGGGTTCTTCCCAACCTCTTGCCAGGAAAGCATTATGAACCGGAGCTATTTGGAAAAAAGGCTTATTCCTAAATTTCCAGGAAAGAATTTGGACACCCGAGGAAGCTACCTCAATTATAAATATTCCACCCATAACAATAAGGGCTACTATACTTCCGGTAAGAAGCCCAATCACCGCTAGCGTGGCGCCAAAGCTCAGAGCCCCGGTGTCCCCCATAATTATTCTCGCCGGCCAAATGTTGAAATACAGGAAGGCCAGAAGTGACCCGATCCATAGCGAAATAAATAACGAAAGGGGCGTATCAAGATGGCCCGCGACAATTATTCCAAATGCGGCCAAACATATTAAAAGAAGGCCGGTAGCCAACCCGTCAAGTCCGTCGGTAATATTATATGCGTTTGTGAATGAAACAATCACTAAGGCCGAAATAGGAATATACCAATAACCCAGATCAATTACTTTTCCCATAAGGGGAATGTGAACTATATGGACTCCTAAATTACTATAAATCATAAACCCAATTATAAAAGCCAAAATCCACTGTAAAATGAACTTTTGCCTGCGCCTTAGCCCAAACCATAAACCAAGAATTCCTTTGCTTGGCTTAACAAACAGCTTTAAATAGTCATCCGAAAGACCCAAAATACCAAAAGAGATAAATGTAAAAAATATAATAATTAGTTCCCATCTCAAGTTGTAAGCCGTTTTAATATATACACCAAGGTTCGCCGCCAAAGGAAAAAGTATTGCAAAGAGCACGCACACGAGAGCGATCAGAAGAACTCCTCCTCCGACCGGCGTCCCCGCCTTAATATCATGCAATCTGTCAAAAAGCGGAACTTTGCCGTGTTTTGGAGCTTCTTTTCTCCTCGTAAAATGCAACCTATATAAGAGATCTATGAATGGAACTATTAATACCGAAGAAATTAAGAAGGAGAAGATTACAAGTCCCAGGGCAAGCGGCAAAAAATTCGGTGTATTCATATCTCGCTCTGATATTATAACCTGTCTGTGAAAATAATCGCAATTATATATTAAAGTCTCCGGAGAATCCTTCTTGCAGTCTCAAAAATATAGGTAAACCAATATTTATAAGATATTGCCAGATCATGTGCGTGAAGCCAGTCAACTTTCTCACCTCCAAACCCCGTTTTAAATAAGGTCACACCCGCAAATCTGTGATTCGGGTCACTATTCGGCGCTATTCCCCAAAAATTATAATATTTAATTCCTCGCTTTTTCGCTTCCTTAATAATTTGCCATTGAAGAAAATAAGAAAACGGCAAATCTCTACTATCTGAAACCGAACCACTGAAATGATAATAAGCGGTTTCACCATAGAAAATGATTATTGCTATGGCCAACACCCTTTCACCTTGCTTGCACAGAAAAACGCGAGCCTGATCATCTTTGCAAAAAATGTCAATTTCGTTCCTAAAAAGTTTTTCAGGAAAACCAACAAATCCATGTCGTTTTATTGTTTCACCTTGCAACCGATATAAAACTCTGGCGTCCTCTGGATCGATCGATGTTTCTATTGTAAGGTCTGTTTTTTCTCCCCTTCTGACTAGATAACGTGTAGTTTTACGCATACCTGAAAGGATCTGTTCTTCAGACCTCGAAATGTCTAAAACCCAAGTATTCTCGGCGTGAAGATGCATTGGTGCGGAGGTAAAACCAAACTTAGCAAACAGTTCCTCATTTTCCCAATTTTCAAATATTTCTGGTCGAACTCTAACAAACCAACAATTTTCTTTGGTTGCCAAATCCTTTATTACCTTCACAAAAAGATTAACAACCTTTGTGTCAGACCAATTGATAATAGGACCAGCCGGTACTAAAAAATGGGGACCCCTTTTAGCTTTCTCTTCAATGACCAAACACACTCCAACTAATTTATTATCTTTAAAAAAGCCTATTCTGAATATTTTTGACCCATCTTTCTCGTTAACTTCTCCCCAATTCCAGGACTGAAGGAATGATTTCGGTTTTTGGCCGATTAAAAAATGCTCCCATAACTTCTTGTCGGCAATTAATTTTGATTCGTATTTAGCCATTTATTTATAAGTACAGATATTCTCTCTGCTTCCTTCGTTGAAATATTTATATGAGTTGGCAAATTAAGTATTTGCCCAGAAACAGTTTCTGATTCAGGACACTCCCCTTTGTAATCCGTCTTAGTTAGCAATTTAGCGGGTGCTATGGGGGCATCGTACCAAATGTCTGAAACGTAAATACCGTTACGCTTTAGATGTTTAATAAGTCCATTTCTGCCTTTAACGAAAATTGGAAAGCGAATGTTTGTTGAAAATTTATAATTAGTACGAATTTCAGATAGAATTAAACCTGAATCAATTGTTTGCAAATAAATACCAGCTATCAGCCGTCTATGTTTTAACTCTTCATCCGATCTTAAGAACTTAAAAAGGGCCAATGATGCGTACCAACCGGGTAGTTTGTGGTATTCAATAGGGTCTGTGCTTCCGATAGGATCCGATAGAGCCTTTGACTTCTTAAGCAAGAAGTGTAGTAACTTTCCGAGCCCTAAAGGATACAGCTTTCTTATTTTAAAAGTTAGGAGCGGGTATAACCTATCATGAAGAGTGTCGAACAGTGGAACTTCCTTTCTGATAACCTCATTTAAATCTTTTGTATACTTCTTTGTTCTCACTACCAGTGCGCCGCCTGATACCGCATCAATAATTTTGTCTTGGCTGAAAGACAAGGCGGCAAAATCACCGACACTTCCGATTTTCATACCGTTTGCATAAACCCCGCCCGCCGAGTGAGCAAGATCCTCAATTAAAACAACGTTATTGCTTTTACAAAACTCTTCAACAGCTTCAATGTTTACAGGGTTGCCTAAAGTATTTTGAATAATTAGCGCCTTCAAATCTTTATTTTTTTGAACTCTACCAATACTAAAATTTAAACTTTTGGCATCTATGTCAAGATATACAGGGTTAAAACCAGCCTCTGAGATTGCCTGGTAAACAACAAAACATGTAAATCCATTTACCCCGACTTTCGCACCTTTAGGAAGTCCTGCAAGAGTGAGCGCCAATTTTAAAGCTTCCCGGCCTTTGTAAAGAAGTATAGTTTCACCTCCGTATTTATTTTCCAAAAAACTTTTTAGTTTGACCGTTTCGGTATCGGAATTCCCTGCAAAAAGCGATTTCAGAACAAAATCAAAATTATAGTTTGAGCCGAGAGAATTAAATATCATTTTTAATTATTTGAGCAACTTCCGCCGGGTGCGTATAAAAGGGGGAATGACGAGCACCTCTAATAATAATCAATTTTGAACCTTCAATTAACTTTGCCATCAGCTTACCGTCGCTGATAGACGTTACTGTGTCGTTTTGACCCCAAATAACAAGTGTCGGAACCCGAATTTTGGATAAGAATGGGGTCAGATCGTGATGGGTCAAATTTACCATCGATAGTTTCATATTCGGACTGGCTTTTTGATAGTCTCTCTCACCTGCTAAATAATACAAGAGATTCTTCAACGTTTCTGAGGAAGTAAACTTTTTTCCGATTTTAACAATAGAACCAAAGATAAACCGTTTTACTTGTAGCGCTAACTCTTTGTGATATATACCGGCTGCGTCCATCAAAATCAAGTTCTGTACCTTACCGGAATGCTTTGCAGTAAAATACACCGCTATCCGCCCACCGTTTGAGTGGCCTAATAGAATTACCTTACCGTTTATCTTTGATAATTCCCGACCAAGCCATTCCGAATATTTATCTAAATCCCAAACCTCATCACTCTCTGATGTGAGGCCGGGAATTTTTAGAAAAACAGGATCAAATCCGTTTTGTCTTAATAATTTTGCGAATTCATCCCATTTTTCCAAAGAATAGGTCCACCCGTGCAAAATGTAAATTTTCTTCATAGTCCCCATTTTTTCCTTCTGATTTCCCATATTTTTTCCCTGCGGGCCAAATTTTTAGCCTCATCCTTGTTTTCTAATAAACCCTCGACTACACCCTCCAAAAACCTCGCTCCCTTAAAAAGAATTACCTCTCCTCCTCTAATATTCTTCTGCAAATAATCCAATACTTCCTTTGGGTTAAGAAAGTTTATTATGACAATTTCCGGCCCGAAAAGTTTTTTTAGCTTTGGATAGGTATACTTCGATATCCTAGGCCCCATTAAAATCACCCTTTTGAAATTATTGTTCGAAATCACATCGGCCAGCTTCTCATGTTCTTCTCTTTCCAGGCTACCAAGTTCCAGCATGTCGCCCAAAACAACCCATTTATCTGATACTCTGATTCGAGCAAACATGCCAATCACTGCGCTCATCGAATCTAAGTTTGCATTGTATGTGCTGTCAACAATAGTAATATTTTTAATTCCTCTAAAGAACGAGTTTCTTCCCGGAGGGAGCCTAAAATTCACGAAAGATTTATCTGACCTTACTCCAAGATAGCTTAAAAGACTTAGGCATTGTAGAACTGATACTGAAGTTTCCTTTGGAAGCAAGTATGGAAAAGTAAATTTTTCATTTTTTAGCTCGAACATGGTCCCAACCAATGTTATTTCATATTTCGTAAGATTCTTTTTGGACGAAACCTTATCGACTTTGCATTTTACTCTTTTCAATTGTTTCTGAACTAACTCTGAATCTTCATTAACAATAACCAATGACCTTGTCCTCTCCGCAAAATATCCGAACTCAAATGCAACAGATTCTTCAACAGAACTAAACCTCCCTCTTTTAACAGTATCTTCAAAATTCATAACATGGGTCCTGCCAACATTAATCCAAAGCGTTACTTCCGGCCTAAGAAATAAACTTAAAAAATCTCCCTCATTTGGCCTATCACAATCTGCCTCCACAACATAAAGTTTTTCTTTTGGACTAGGTGAAAAAGCTTTAAAAGGTGCCAGTAGAAATAACAGAGGCCACTCATCTAGTGTCAAACTTTTCCTATGTAAACCCAGAATATCAAAAGGGATTCCAATTGAGCTATTTGCATCGTGCGAATATTTAGCCATTCCCCCAAGCTGCGATTCAATTAAGTGAAGTAGAGTTGTCTTTCCGCTCGAACCTGTAATAACTATAATCCTAGGGTGCCATTTTTTAAGCTTTATAGTCGCAAAAAAACGGAAATATACGGCAACGGGAAAGTATAAATATTTCTTTATGCTACGAAACATAAAACAGGGTTACAAAATCCTCTAAATAAGCTCCAGCCTTATTATACCGTAATCCTCGACGAAGATGCTACAAAAGTGAGGCTACCATCATTTGAGGTAAAAATCTTTTGCCTTTCAGGGTGAGATAGACCTGTCAATCTTTGCTCATGAGTATGGCCTTCAATCCATCTTCCGTCTACAAATACAAATGCCGGATTTTCACGATCGTGTACCCCTTTTTCTAATTCCCAATAGTCCCCCACTAACTGCTTACCACCAACTTCAATAAATTTTTGATGTTGTTCCCCAATAACCGTATTTAACTTAAAAGACCTTCCGTTAAGTGTAATTTCCTCGCTTCCCGATCCTCTGTCGATTCTTATTGGCATTTTTTTGATTATATCTCGGATTTTTGATTTTGCAAGTTATCCACAATTTTATAGGGTATCCTACATGTGGGGATAAAACTTGACTACAACCACTACAATACTATAATAACCAACGTATGGCTAATGAGCGTATAGCGACACAGATTGACTATGCCCAAGCATGGACGCCTGAAGGCTTTTGTTCCACCTTTGGCTTTCGTCCAGCTGAAAACGGCTTCACGAAGGAAATTAATGGCACCGAATTCAAATTCAAACAAATAAAAACGCCAGGGGAGCTTCTACAAGGCCAAGAGGTTTTAAGGCAAGGTTTCGGTTGGAAAGATATTGAAATTCCACCAGTACACATTCTTGCCCTGTTTGAAGATACTGGTGGTGGTTGTTTTTCAGCTCTTGACGTAAACGGTCAAGCGGTAGGTTTTGCAGGCGGAATGGGCGGGGGCACAGATAAAATTACCGGAAAACCAACATTAATCTCTAGTATGTTGGCAATGAAGGGAACGGACTATAGAAGTGCCGGCATCGGCAAAGAGTTAAAGATTATACAAGCTTACTATGCGAAAAAATCCGGCTATGAATCAATGAAGTGGCTTTACGATCCAGAGCGGGGAGAGAATGCGTCTGTCAATATGAGAAAACTTGGCGCGCGCGCAGAGGAATTTTGGCCAGATAAATACGGAAGGATGCATTCCGAAGTTTTTGGGGGTGTACCTACAGATCGCTT
>JBGQJK010000017.1:0-20934 GCA_041499035.1 Patescibacteria group bacterium | reverse complement strand
GGAACAGGAGTCAAAGCCATACATATCGGGGACGGTACTCCAGCAGGAACAAACACTATTATAATTGGTACAACTACAGCCACAGCCAATGTCACCACTATCCAGGGAGGCAACGGAGCCAATGCAATTTCTTTGGCAGTTCAAGATGCCGGAGGAATATCAATTGGTTCCACTAATCAAACAGGAACAATAACACTTGGCCAATCCACTGCCGGCAATACTATTAATATAGGCAATGGCGCACAAACAGCAACTCAAACAATTAACATTGGCGCAGGTGCAACCGGGGGAGGTGCAGAGGTAATTACCATAGGCAAAGACCTAAACGGTTCGTCCTTAAGTCTTGATGCAGGATCGGGGAACATAGCCATTGGTACAGCAACAACAACTGCAGCAAAAACAATAACTATTGGTTCCACAGCTGAAACAGGAACAATCACACTTGGTCAGTCCACAGGAACCAATACAGTTTCCATTGCTTCAGGTAATCCCGCAGATACCAAAACACAGACTGTTAATATTGGTAACGGTAATGCAGCAGGAACAACCTCCGGCGGAGTAACACTAAACCTTGTTAACGGTACTCCGGGAACAAACACGGTTAATACTTTAAACATTGGTTCAGGAGGCACAACCACAGGTACAGTTACAGTTTCAGTTGGTTCAAATGGTAATGCTGCCCACGTTACTACTATTAAAGGAGGCAGCGGAGCAACAGCAATTAATTTGACTCCCCAAACAACCGGTCAAATTGTAATCGGCGCAGGTGCAGGAACTGGAAATATCACGTTAGGATCTTCAAGCGGTACCCAAACCGTCCTTATTGGTAATGGTGCAGGAGTATCGTCGGTATCAATAGGTACCGTAACAACAGCCGGTTCTACTATTAATATTGCCGGTGCAGCTACCCAAACAGGTGTTACAGACACGGTTAATATCGGTACAGGTAACACTGTTGGAACGGGTATAAAAGCTATTCATATTGGTGACGGAACTCCGGCAGGTACAAATACCATCACAATTGGTTCAATTGCGGCTACAGCCAACGTTACCACTATCCAGGGGGGGACGGGAGCCGGCGCAATTTCCTTGGCCCCAGCAACGGCTGGCGGAATTGCGATAGGAACAACTGCAGGAACGGGAACAATCATTCTTGGTCAGTCCACCGACACCAATACCATTAATATTGGCAACGGTGCAACAGCAACCGGCAAAACACAAACAATTAACATAGGCGCGGGGACCCCTGCAGGAACAGGTTCCACGACAGTTACAATTGGTAACACTGCAACTAATACAGCACTCCTACTACCTAAGTATAATGTTGCCAACGGCGTTCTTTATATAAACAACACCAATGGAACGGTAGCAGAAACAGCAGCCTCAACCGGAACACAATGTTTACAAACGGCCAGTTCAGGAACCGCTCCAATTTGGGGAGCTTGCTCCGGTGGCGGCGCTACTTTGCAAACTGCGTATGACTCTTCAACCGACCCTGAAATAACTTTGTCGGCGGCTCCCGGGGGAATTTCTATTCGGGATAACGCCACTCCAATTTCCGGCAACCTTTTTGAGATTCAAAATAATGCCAGAACCACAAACTATTTCTCAGTCTCATCAACTATAGCGACTGTGACAGGGGATGCCTCGATTTCCGGTACACTTACAATAGGGAACGGGTCAAAAATCCGCCCGGCCTATGGGCCACTGAAATTGGACTATAAATCTGGTCCTGACGCTTGGACTACCGGGATTACATTGCAAGACCAAACAGGCAACATTGGAGTTGGGGGAGCTACATTACCTAATGCCCAACTCGCTTTTAACGCTCAAGCTGCGCAAACCGGCGCAGGCACTATTTCAACCGTAGGCGGAGATGTTACAGGAACAAGCACTACATTTACTGCCCAGATGCATGTCGGAGATCTCTTTACTTTAACAAGTGGCGCTCAGTCAGGCCAGACCAGAACTATAACGGCAGTCAATACCGATACTGATATGTTTATCGACACAGGCTTTGTTCCCGATCAAAGTGCGGGTAAAACCTTTAGTTTTACACAATCGTTTATTAAGTTTGCCAACAATTCCGGCACACCACTTAGTGTAACTACAGCTTTAGGGAATATGATGTTAAATTCCGGAACTGTTACTGCCCCTGCGATTACATTTATAAACGATAGCAATACCGGCTTTTATAGGTCAGGTCCCGACGTAATATCATTTGTAGCCAATGGACAACCCGGTTACAGTGTTGACGGCACGGCTGGCGTTGGCAGGGTGGTAATCGGAGGTATCCTCGTCCCGGTATCAAGATTACAGTTTAATGATGATACCAATACTTCAGTAGATGGCTTAACTTTTGGCGCCAGCTCGGGAACATACATGCAAGTTTATAAGTCTGCATCGAACCAATTAACTATTAGTGGTGGCGACGTTATTCTCTCTGACACAGCTCAAGCCGGAACTACGGCATTTCAGGTTACTTCGAGTGATCCTAAAGTCAATAATAACGCCGGAACCTTAACTTCCGGAAAACTGATAAATGTTTCCTCGGCCGACCACAGCTACATGAGTCTGGATAATAAGGAGCTAACACTTGGTGGTCATAAAAATCAAATGACTATAACAAATGTCCAAAATGTGTTTGTTTATGATACGGCACGCGATAGGGACGGCGGTAGATGGACATCGGACGAGCGTGCCCAGAGTTCGTCCTGGTATACGGAAACAGTTGATAATACAGCAGCTGCCTGTGTAGTTGGAACCAACGATCGTTGCGGAGCTGCTGCCTTCCCGGATAAAGCGATTTTGGTTGTAGCCGGTGGCACAGGCGCAAATACCCTTTATATCTTTGACGCCAAGGATAATTCCCTTTGGATGGCGTTTAATCAGGGTGCTAGCGCTTCAATGGGCGCAAATGCTAATAACACAATGTCGTCTGTATACGCATTAAACGGCAACATCTACGTTGGTACAAACGGCAGCTCGGCTTCCGGTGCATATGAAATTAATTTCAAGACTGAAAAGATAACAAGATACAATCAGACCGACGCGGAAGATTTTGCCCTGGGGACGATAAGTAGCAGAAACGTCGGTTCCGGTACAGCTTATGTTAGTCAAGGGCGTACGGCAGCAAAACTCACAAGTGTTACGGTTAATGACGTCTTTGCACAAATAATTAATGGTAAGACTTATTTCTTGACAGCAAACGGCAACGCAACGGCAGCAAACGGCGGCATAACCCTTGTTAACGAGACTGCGCAGACGGTTGCTAATCTTGGGCCAGCCAATGAAAATTATCAATCAATATTTTACACAGCAGATGATATAGTCTATGGCCTAAGTTCAACTACTTCCGAGCTTGACGCTTGGTATGTAGCATCCGGCATTGCGGCAGCAACCAATAATTCTGCAAAAACAACTTTTTATGATGAAACAACCAAACCTGCCCTGTGGCCAACTGCTCCGACATTTAACACAGCTGCTCCCGATGCACTATTCGTAACTAACGGAACTTCCGATGCGGACGGTCAAAGCAATACTATGTATGTAGGGCACAATGCAGGCATGAGTGTGATCGAGGAAAAAGTTGGGACAGAAACCTCCGCTTCAGGCCAAACTGACGGCGCGGTTAAATATTATACAAATAACATGATTTCCGAAGAGCTATTTGGCGATGCGAGGGTTGCGCTTCCTTTGGCGGGTAATACTACGCCCAACAACGTTCTTTTGGCATCACCTGATAGTGATGTTTCGGTTAAGGCAGTTGGATTTACTGCAAAAGGTGGTGCAGGGATCACTTCTCCGTCGGCCGTAAGAGGGCTAGGTAAGGCATTTACCGGCGCAAACTACCTCTGTACGGGAACTGTGAATAATACTTGTGCCAATAATGCCAACGTTGATGTTGCCCAAAATAACTGGAGTGTCAGTTTTTGGATTAAGACAGCCAGCTCGGCAACGACCCGTGTACTTGTAAATAAAATGGTCACCCCGGCTACCCCGACCGCCGGTTACGTAGTTCAACTCAATGCTAGTCATCAACTAACATCAACTGCCACGGATGGTACAACTCAAATTACAGCCACGTCGACTAAGGTCGTTGACGACAACGCCTGGCATCATGTTGTTGTAACTGAAAACCGGACTATACCTGGGGCTGCTTGTAATGCGCAGGGTGCTGGTGGAGGCTGCCAAGTCACTCAATATATAGATGGTGTTCAAGATGGTCAATCTACGCTCAATACTGCCCAAACCGGCTCGATGACTAATGCCAGTTTTATGACTCTGATGGCTAATTCCGATAATACAACTGCTGCCAGTTTTACAACAGGATCCATCGACGAATTTACCTTTACTGCACAAACAATAACCGCTGCTCAAGTCAGGTTTATGTTCGATGTCGGCAACCGGGCACTCTTCTCGGGTAATAACGGCACGGGTACCTTCCATTCTGCCCAGACGGTAAGGGGAGCATCCGGAGTTATCACAGCCGACGGCGGGCAAAAACTTAACGCCTCGACTGTCGTTAAAGCGGTTAACCCTCATTTGGAGAATGGCCAGATTTATATAGGCACTTCCGGTGGAGTTAACGTAATCGGAATTGATAGCGATACTATAACCGATCTTTATTCAACTTCAATTACTACTAAGGATGATGTAAATGTAAATTATGATACAACAAACGGCAATGCAATCAACTCAATCTCGGTAACCAAAGGCTACGGTTCGGGAGTACTTTTAGCAATTGGGCAAACAAACGCTGCCAGCACAGGCGGGCTTTGGATGGAATCAAATGATACTTTACTCAAAGATTTCATGACCAACTCTTATGACCCGTTCGGTAACACCCTGGTACAAACAAACTTGAATGTTGACAGGGTACTAAGGGTTACCAACCAAATAGCAACAAGATTTGATAACTTCTCAATTGCTCCCACAAATCCTCAGCCTCAACTTGTCGATCTATTTAAAGTTGATAATAACGGTGCTGTTATTCAAATTCCAACAGAAGCGGTAAATACTAATACTGCAAATACCAATTTTTATAGGGGCTTGACTATCAACGCTGTAAATAATGCTACCCAAAATGGTGCCGGCGGAACTTACGAAATCCGCGCTGCCGATATTACCCTACCGACTATTACAGGGACAGCCGGGACAATTAATGCAACAGGGGCAAAGATAACCATTCCTAACAGTGCAATAACTACTGCAGGAACAATGACTGGTTTAAACATTGCCGGTACCGGTGCCAGCAATGTGATTACCACCGGCCCTGCCGCGGGAACATTGGTCGGGGTAAATATTAACAATATAACTACACCTGGAGCTGGATCCGAATATGGTATCCAGATCGGTTCCGGCTGGGATAGGGGAATAACTACTGCCGACGCTTCGGGTGCAACGGCCACTTTGTTAATTCAAACAGGCAATTCAACAACAAATGCTTCCGGTGCATTATCTATTGCAACCGGTACAACAGCTACCAATGCTCAAAATACCGGGGCTATTACAATTCAGACAGGAAACGCGGCCACCGCCACAAGTACTGCCGGAAGCGTAACTTTGGATGTGGGAACCAGTAACCCCACCACAGGTGCACCAACTATTGCGATCGGCAGTTCTACAAATTCATCCGGAAAAATTATTAACATAGGTGGATCAAATGGAACCGGCATTATAACCCTGGGTTCTTCAAGCGCAACTCAGGTAGTAAATATTGGAAACGGCGCCGGAATATCTACTGTTGCTATTGGCAATGTCACTACAGCCGGAAGTAACGTTAATATTGCCGGTGCCGCCACCGCAAACGGCATCACGGATACAGTTAATATAGGTACAGGGAACACTGTTGGAACCGGAATTAAACAAATTCATATCGGGGACGGTGCTCCTGCAGGTACCAATACTATTACAATAGGTACTCTTACAGCTACGGCCAACGTTACAAAGATTCAAGGAGGAAACGGAGCATCGGCAATCTCGATTCAGGCGGCAGCATCAGGCACAATCTCCATTGGTACAACCAATGCCAATACAATCAACATTGGTACGGTTAATTCCACAAAAACCATTACAATCGGCGCTACAGGCGCAACTGCTCTGGACACGATCAATATAGGGGGTGGCTCAAACCAGACCGGCACAAATGCAATTGCTATTTTCCTTGGAAACGCCTCAAACAATGCAAGAGTGGTGATGTTCGACCAAACAGTTGCCCCTACCAGCCAATCTCTTCAGACTAATGGCCAGATAATGATAGGCTCGACAGGAGTCGGTACTTCCAACGGTCGTATTTGGATTAGGTCTCAAGGGCAAAATTACAGGTTTAACTCTATAACCAACGGCTCCGGAGATTATTCGGAGTATCTAAAGCAGTCCGATACTTCCGAACCTGGGGACGTTATGGTCTTGTCCGATAACCAAGTAGAAAGTGTTCAAAGGGCTACAGGGGCGTATTCACAGAACGTTCTTGGTGTAGTTACCAGGTACGGAACAAGCTACAACAATCCCTACTGTTGGGATGAGGTTTCCTGTAATAGGCAGACAGATCCACATTGGGCAAACGTAGGTATGCTTGGTCAAGTTTATACCAAGGTTTCTGTTGAGAATGGAAACATAAAACCCGGAGATCCGCTGGTTACCTCTTCGGCACAGGGAATTGCTATGAAAGCTACAAAGACGGGTAGGATCCTAGGCTACGCTTTGGACTACTTTGACGGGACAAAATCCGGTGAGGATATACTTGATTTTCCGACTGCGGATACTTGGGATGTTACTCTTCCGGGGAGCCCCCCAAGAATTGTAAAAGCTGGGAAAATTATCATACTTTTACAAGCCGGGTGGTATGATCCTTCGGCTCCGCCGCCGGATAATATTAAAGATTTACAGATTGCCCTTTCGCAAAATCCGGATAACGCCTTGGTCGGGGGAGGGTACGGATTAACAGATTCCTCAGGCAGGTCGTGGGACAACGTCTTTGTGGCTAAAGAGGGAGCGTTTGCCAACCTCAAAGTTGGTGGACTTGAGGTTGCCGATCTTAAAGCCGCTAAGATTGAAGGGCTGGACGTTATGGTTCAAAACGCTCTTTCTAACATTGATATAAACGCTATTGAAGCCTCGGTTTCGGGCGCTCTGGCCAACCGATTAGCGTTTAGCGGAACTGACACACAAATACTTGGGGCAATGACTGTCAATAAAGACGTTACTGTTAACCTTGGACTCAATGTTTTGGGTAAGATTACTGGTCAGGCAGGGCTTACTGTTGGAGGACCGGCAGAGTTTGACGCCGAAACAATATTTAATGGCCCGGTGGCATTTGTGATCACACCGGTCTTTAATAGCGATACTGCCGGCTTTGCACAGGTCAGGCAAGGAGACACACAGGTAACGGTTAACTTTGACAAAGAATATTTGCAAATCCCGGTAGTTAATGCTTCACCCGTTTGGGAAACGGATCAGGCGACACTTGATGTTATGAAACAACTCGGGACTTATGTTCTGCCCAAGCAGGATTACATAATAGTCAATGCCACAACCAAAGGATTTACGATAGTACTTGATAAGCCGGCCGTAACCGATCTTAAGTTTAGCTGGATTGCGTTGAGCGTAAAGAATGCCAAGACATTTGAATCAAGTACACCGACTCCTTCGCCAACTTCAACTCCGATTCCGTCAGACACGCCAACACCTACGGCTATTCCGACCGCCTCACCGGTTGCAACACCAAGTTCTACAGATACTCCGATCCCAACACCTTGAATCGGTTTTCTTTAAATCCATTTGATCCTTGATTTGTCATAAGAAAACTTTTAACCTTTCTGGATACTATGAAATCAAAATTGTTTTTTATTACACTTATATTTCTTGCTTTCTTTGGCGGTCTCTGGGCCTCGCGTTTTCTAAAACAAATGCCGGTGGCGGTAGCAAACGTAGCCAACTTTGATGATCAGAGCGCCAAGTATCCTCTTTTGGCAAAAAGAATATTGCTGGAAAATCCAAACGATATAATCATCAACTTTAGTCTCCTAAGAACCAATCTTAAGAAAATTACGGGTGATTGGGGGAGCGATTTTTCTTTTTATTTTGAATATCTTCCCACAGGCACTTCGATAGGGGTTAACGAGAAAGTTGAATACAACCCCATGTCTCTGGTAAAGGTTCCAATAGCCATGGCCTACTATTATGTAGGTGCAAAACAGGGCTTGGATTTTAATCCCACAGTAACTATCAAACCCGAGGAAGTTGATAAGGGCTCGGGCGAGCTTTGGCAAAAAGGGGCGGGTTATCAAATCAGTCTCAAAGACGCTGCAAAGCTGGCTTTGGTTGCTTCGGATAACACGGCCACACAGGTAATTGCCGATAACATCCCTCTTGTAGACTACAGGGAAATGTTTTTGGGGCTTGATATTCCTGTTCCCGATGATAAAAACCTTCTTAAACTCAGCACAAAAGAATATTCTTCGATCCTAAAATCTCTCTACTTTTCTTCAGTTTTGGATAAAGGTGATTCTCAAGAAGTCTTGAATTACCTGGTAGAATCTCCGCTTGAGGATGGATTAAAAAGTGGGGTAAGGACGGGAGTACCGGTTGCCAATAAAGTTGGGATTTTGGCGGATCAGCTTTACCAGGATTGCGGCATCGTCTACGTGCCAAAAAGACAGTATCTTCTCTGTATGTTTTCCAAAGGGGATGAGAGTTTGTCAAAAGCGAGGATGACTCAAGTCTCAAAAACTGTCTATGATTATGTGGTGAGTGTTAACGGAAAAGATTAATCTAATTAATAGAGAAGCGGATATCGAGGGGTTGGTTATTCATTAAGCTTTGGTAGACACCATTGATCGGTTCGGATTGATCTAATGCATAAGCCCTCTGGATAGCGGTTTTAGCAACATCATATCTTTTCAAATTGTATTCAATAACACTAAAATAGAGCCAGAGTTTGGCATTATTTGGAAACTTATTAATAGCATCCGCGGTAAACTTTTCTGCTTCTTTCGGGTCCCCATATGCGGTTAAGAGCACAGATAGATTTTGGTAGGGCAGATAAAATGGCGCGATTGCGATTGCCTTTCTGTAGAGTTCTTCTGCTTTGGCCTTGTCTCCGAGCTTGAGATATATCAATCCCAAATTGTTTAAATTGGTTATGTAAGGAAAAAGTTCGACAGACCTTTGGGTATGCATTTTAGCGGTTTCCAGGTCCCCTGTAAGAATATATTCATTCCCGAGCATGCTTTCGAGGTCGTATGCATCGGTAGAAACTTTGATATCGTGATTGCCAAGGGTAAGGTTATCTTTGAAGTTCAACGATCTTACATATGTTCCGATTGATAATAATAAAATAGTCAAACATGCGAATACGCAAATGATTTTTAGATTCCCTGCATGTACGTATTTATTGGTAATGATGCCAATGATCCCCAAAAGCCCAACTATTGGCAAATAAAACCATCTTTCGGCAACGGTAGCGTCAAGAGCAATAACTTGAGAGTGGAAGATAAGTCCGATCAAAAGAACCGACAGGAAGAAAAGATATGACTTAAAGCTTTTGGAACCGGATCTTTTCAATTTGACTGCCAAATAAATAAGTAGTCCTAAAACTATGACCACAATCAATAGGGGAACAAAAAAGCCGGTCAGGCTGAATTTCTGCACAGTCCATTGCCAGGAGATTGACAGATCTTTAGGGAATATGAAAGTTCTAATGTAAAAAAGAAATATCGACGGCATACTTGTCACCCTTTCCAGTAAATTTTGGGTAGCAATGGGAGCGTTTGGCGCTGTCCCCGGGTGCAATCCAATTGCTCGGATTCTAAGAAACACATATAGCCCAAAGACAGCCGCTTCTGTTATTGTCAAAATAAGAATATGTTTCCTGTCAAATAAATATTTAAAGATAATTACAATCGGAAAAAAAAGTACCCCGGTTTCTTTTGAAAGTACCGAAAATAAGAGCATAACTAGAGTTAGAATTAGTCTCCAAAGTGTAAATTTTTTAGCTTGAACAAGCTCTAATGCTATCATTCCAAACAAGAAAAATAGGTCGTCCTGCAAAGCGGAAATATACAAAGGCGACTGGTTGTTAATCGGGTGGACAAGAAAAATTAATGCCAAGAAAAGTGATGGAATCTCCGGTAGAAAATACGCAAGAACTAAAAACACCAAAACGGAGTTTGCAATATGTACTGCAACGGAAAGTGTGTGATATGCAGTCGGGTTAGGCCCAAAGAATGTGTATGTGGCTGCGTAGAAGCTGGACATAAGGGGTTTGTAGTAAATTCCGGTTAAACTACCACCATTATCAAAAGAACTAGCAGAAAAGAGGTAGGGGATGTTTGTGATTGAGTGCAGAGCGGTATTATCAATTACTTGCGATTGATCGTCTCCAACAAAGCCGTTCCCGAGCGAGTGCCAATATAGAACCAACCCAACGAGAATGATGGTCAGTATTGCGGTTTTGTCGTTTAGAAAGTGCTTAAGTTTCATCTCAGGTAATATTACAGTGTCCCGAGCAGTTTTTGCAGCTGGGCTTTAGTATCGTCATCTCCGGTTTTTTGAACGCCTTCCTGCCAAACCTTTTTAACCTCGGTAGGGCCAGAGCCGTTTTGGAGCATAAGAGTCCCCAGGCGTATGTAAATTAGGCCCCGGTCGTCCGCGTAAGATTTAGCCGTTTGATACAGCGCAATTGCGTTCTCCAGCCTGCCGTCTTTGGCTTCCAGTTCGCCCAAGTTCATGTATGGCGACTCAAAAGTCGGGTCTGCTGCAATTGCTTCCAGGAACATTGACCTTGCGTTGTTGTAATCTTTCTTCCCGAGTAGAATATAGCCGATAGCGTTTTCATTTTTCGCCGACTTGGCAATATTCTCCATTTTTTCATACTCTTTAAATGCCTCATCAGCTTTCCCTGCGACGAAGGGGTCTTTAAGATAGGGGGTTGCGTATTTTGCCTCAAGCTGCTTAATAATATCGTCGTTTCTGCCGTCGCGCCTGACAAAAACCTGGCTACTATCGTCCCAGAAAACAAGGGCCCAGTTTGGATCCGTGTTGAGCATCTTGGCAATCCTCCGCATTACTTGGTTTTTAGGGGCAGGCAGGACGGCGAAGTCGATATTATATTCATTCCAGAAAGTGTTTAAGAACTTTCTATAATCTGTATCCGAATCGTATTTATGTAAAGAAAGCTTCATATATTCACGCATTTCAACCATGTGGTATACATCCGCACGCCCGTCTATAAAGATGTTGAGTGTGGGGTAGACGGTGTACATAACATAGCCTCCATAGGTGTAATCGTTAAACATCCGCCCTTTCAGGTATCTTTTTGCAAACTCTGCCGTCTTAACAGGGTAATAATATCTGTGGTTCAGCGCATAGTCACGCTTAAGATAGTAAGATATTCCAAAATAAAAAATACCGAAGAGAATAAGTGGTATCCAGAGAAAGTAAAGCATTTTCTTGCCGGAACTTTTAATCAGGTAGTTTAAACTCCAGCCTAGGATTATAAAAATTGCCATCTGGCCCATGACCAGATTACGGGTTGCGGTATAAGCAACGATGCCCATCAAAAAAAGCGGCAGAAGCCACATATTTTCCAAATATTTTTTGGTTTTGATAACCACAAACCCACAAAATAATACAGATATAGCAAGAAATGCGGTCAAGAAAATAAAACTTCCCGGGTTATTACCGAACGTTACCTCGCCCCACTCGGAAATGAATGTTGCCAAAAACTTTTCGTCTCTAAAAAAGTCCCACAACAACTGGTAGCTCAAAAATCCCAGAGGGGGAAGAATCGTAATAACAAAATTGATTCCGGAAACAAAAAAAAGATCCTTGGCAACGGCTAAATTATTCTTCTCCTTTTTGAGGAGATATTGGAAAAGAGCAATCATGGCATAAGCCAGGCAAAGTCCCCAGGCTATGAACGCGGTCGAATGTAGATTGGTCCAAATTAAGACTATTACGGGGCTTAGGAATATCCATTTTCGCCCCCTAAATATCCGGGCCAGAATTAAAAAAAGTGTCAAACAGACAAAACTGTAAGCCAAAACGTGAGGGCGGGCGGTTATAAATTCATAAACGGAGACAAAAAAGAACGAGCCAAGGAGGAGTCTTGGGAAAAGTTTTAAGCCGAAGATGTAATCAAGGATCCGCATGAAGAAAAAAATCATCAAAGTTGAGAATATTGCTATAAACGGGGGAATCCAAAACAAACCAACTTTACTTATAAGGTAGACTATTATCTGAAATAGCCACTCGTAGGGAATCCACTGCCTGCCTTGTGCCGCATAGGAAAAGACTTCGGTGAATTGTAGATGTCCCTGATTAACAAAGAGCTCTCCGCTTTTAAGATGGAACCAAATGTCAAAGTCCCGCAAGGGGACCATTGAGGAAAAGTAAACAAAAATAAGGAGTATTACTTCCGCAATTTTACCAATGTTTTTTTTTATAAAATTCAAAGGTTCGCGCAGCATTTGATTCTCATATTACCATATCCTTAAGAGCCGGCCCTTTTGTTATACTTTAGGCAATGAGAGTTTTAGATTTTTTGAAAAAGTACCCCTGGATTTTACCTACAATCATCTTTGCTGTTTTGGTAATCCTTGGGGCAAATATGCACCCTCTGTGGGGAGACGAAGCGGAAACCGCTCTATTCGCAAAAAATATCCTTAAATATGGAGTTCCGAAAGGCTGGGACGGAACCAATATAATGGGCCAGGATGACGCAGTTGTTTTAAATCAGGATTTGGTTAATCATACAAGTCCTTGGCCTCAATATTACCTAGTGGCAGCCTCGTTTAAAATATTTGGTATAGGGACACTGCAAGCAAGGTTTCCTTTTATTATCTTTTCGATTTTATCGATTCCACTTTTATATTTGATTTGTCTCAAGCTAACTAATAATAAGACCATAACATTTGTTTCAACTCTTCTTTTGAGCTGTAATGTAGGGTTTTTGCTCTATTCATATCAAGCTCGCTATTACGCTCTCACTGTATTTTTTGCTCTGCTTTTTATTTACTTTGCCTTAAGGTTGACCGAAGGCCTAAAATACAAAATTTTTCTGATTATCACGGGAATGGTTTGTATCTACAGCCAATATCTTACTTTTCCGCTTTTTTATGGTTCGTTTTTATTGTCTTACGTTGTCTATCTGACAATTAACAAAAAGACCTCAAAGGAAGTTTTTAAGTTTGCAGCTTGGTATCTTCTCTGTGGGGCTATTATTGTTTTATTTTTCTTGCCTTGGTACTTGATTCTTAAGCCAACTTCGGGTAGAACCCTTTTTGATTTTAGTTTTTCCGAAGTGTCTCCGGAGTTGGTTTGGGTTTTAATACGAAAGGTTCTTAATCAGTTTGTAACAACTGGTATTTTTTCCCCAATTTTAGTTGGTTTAGCAATTATAGTGTCTGTTATAAAGAAAAATTTAAATAAATATACGAATATTATGATATTTATCCTCTTAACGGTCCTAATTTATTTTTTGTCCGAAATTACTCTTGAGTTTTTTATCGCAACCAATACCACGCTTTACTCAGACAGATATAATGTGATTACTTTTCCTCTTTTTGCGATTATTCTTTCGATAACTATTTTTCAGATTAAAGCATTAAATAAATATATCTTTATCACACTAATCGCACTTTTGATTTTTACTAACACATTCTCTTTCCAGGCTCCCAGGAGTTTATTATTGGAATTTCTTGGTGAAGTCTCGAACCCGTATGTTTTGCCAGATCAGGAAGTTGTTAACTACTTAAACGATAATACCCGGAAAGGGGAAACAGTTTACTTAACCCTTGACAGGGATCATGAGCCATTGATGTTTTATAATACTAAGGAACTTAAATTTGTAAATAGAATTATTCCGACAAATACCCGGGTTTTTCCTAAAGGTAGGTCCGTGCTTCCGATATATACTTACTTTTACACCAACGAACCGGATTGGGTTATTCAATATAGTAAGAGAGAGAATGATAATTCAGAGTTAATGTTTGACTACCGTCCGTTACCTCCGAACATAAATCTAACAAAAGACTACAATGTTGTGGCTTTGCCCGTTTTTTTCTCAGACTTTTCGAGGCCGGAAATAGGAACGCACGCTTTTAAAGAAACCAAACCAAGTTACAATGACCAGATTTTTATTTATCACAAGAAGCAATCTTAAGGAGCTTTAAGGCTTAACTACCAAGCCATTTGGATTTACCCCTACTGGAACTACAATCTGAGGCTTGTTAGTTGCAGTATCGATGCCCCAGACTGTGTGGCTACCGTTATTTGTTACGTAAATTACCGAACCTGAGGGATTGAAGGCAAGGGAGTTTGGTCCTGCCCCAGTCTCGGCTTTTCCAACAACCGTATTATTTGATGTGTCAATAATAGACACGGTCGAGGATCCGTTTGAAGATGTTACATAAACCCTAGTCCCATCCGGTTTAACAGCTATCCCTCCAAAATCTCCCACCGAAATGGTTGCAACTACATTGTTATTCGTCGTGTCTATGACGTAAACATTCCCATCTCCAGCCGAAACATAAAGAAAAGTTCCGCTTGGGTTTACGGCTAAGCTGGTAACTGACGTGACGGGTATTGTTGCGACAACAGAATTGTTGGAAGTATCAATTACCGATACTGAACCGGAAAGATTACCTGAGTACACTCTTGTGCCATCACTCTTCATGGCTATGCTCCGAGGGTTTGCGTCAACATTTATAGTCGCGGTAACACTATTATTTGAAAGATCAATAACTGCTACGTCTGCGCCCCCGTCCTGAGTAACGTAAAGGAAGGTTCCGGCTGGGTTAACGACCAAAGCGGATGGTCCGTTTGGTAGTGTTATCTCGTTGATTACAGCGTTAGTTGTAGTATTTATAATTGAAATAGTTCCGCCACCACCATTGGCAACATAAATTCGACTTCCTGCAGGATTTATGGCTAATCCTGACGGAGAATTTCCAACCGGAATAGTTGTTGTTACGATATTTTTAGCCGCGTCAATTACAGAAACGCTATTGCCGCCGGAAGAGGTGACATAGACTTGAGAGTGTGGATTATTGGCCTGCTGTGCAAGAACTTCGCTTGAACTTGAGAAACGAGAATAAAGTGTTGTACCAAACAGAGTCGCAACCGAAAGAAGAATTATCGTTAAGGTCTTTAGGTTTACAACCTTCTTCATCAAAATTATTATGTGTCTAAATTAGTTCATTGTCAACTGTAGAAACATCAAATAAATATAATTGATGTGTTTGATGTTGTATCCCAAGGATCGGCCCTTTTGTTATACTTTAGGCAATGAGAGTTTTAGATTTTTTGAAAAAGTACCCCTGGATTTTACCTACAATCATCTTTGCTGTTTTGGTAATCCTTGGGGCAAATATGCACCCTCTGTGGGGAGACGAAGCAGAGACGGCACTTTTTGCAAAGAATATTCTCAAGTACGGAATACCAAAAGGCTGGGATGGAACTAATATAATGGGTATTGAAAACGGGATAGTCTTAAACCAGGATTTAATAAACCATACGTCTCCCTGGGGACAGTATTATCTTACGGCTTTATCGTTCCTGATCTTCGGAGTCTCTGCCATTGCTGCCAGGATTCCATTTATACTTCTTGCCGTCGCCTCAATCCCGCTTATATATTATTTGGTTATCAAATTAACCGATGATAAGCTTACCGCCACGTTAACTTGTATAATTCTGGCCTTGTCGGTTCCGTATATCCTCTTCGCTTATCAGGCACGCTATTACAGCATTACCAATCTGGCTTCCTTGTTTTTATTTTTTTCTGCCATTAATTTAACCAAAGAAAGCCGTTGGTCTAAGATTACCTTTTTGGCTTCGATGGTTTTATTCTTCTATGGGAATTACGAAGCGTTATTTGTTTTTTATATTTCACTTTTTGCATCAATTATTATCTACTTTGTAATTAAGAAGGTAGGCATAAATAAAATCAAGACTTTCATTCTTTGGTTTATCGGACTAAGTCTGGCAGCTGCTATTTTTACTCTGCCTTGGTACTTTATTATGCAGCCCGGAGCTGGAAGAGCTTCCATTGGTCCGTTTGATTTGAAATATTTTTTCCAAGCTTTGCCCCAGCTTTACTTATTTGTGATTTCAGGTTTTAATCACAACAACGCTTTCCCTGTAGTGGCTGCTTGTCTGCTGCCTTTTGTAATATTACTGGAAATTAAATTCAAGAAGAACTTAAGCTCTTTAATTTTGATTCTGGCAATTCCCGCCATATTTATATTTATACAAGTTGTTCTTGCGTTAGTTTTTCTTGACAGTGACATTAATTTTCTGGCCCCTCGCTATACAATGGTCATTTTTCCATACTTTTCAATTTTGGTGGCCATGATCACTGTTGCTATTTTCAAATATAACAAACCTTTGGGCGGAGTTTTTTTAATTATTTATTTGGCAACAAATTTTTTTACACTGGAAAAACCTCAGAGCCTAATGTGGAATTATCTTAATGAAATAGCGCATCCTTACCCGGTTCCGGATAAAGCGGTAGCCGATTATTTAATGCAGAATGCCAAGGTGGGTGACACTGCGTACGTCAACCTCGACCGTGACCATGAGCCTTTGATGTTCCTTTTGGGCGACAAGATCAAATTTGTTAATAGGATCGATTATGCCAACCCGCGTGTCTTTCCTAAAAATAGATACACGCTCCCTCTTTACACTTATTTTTTCCTAAAAGATCCGGACTGGATAATTCTTTATAGCAAAAGGGGTAAGGACGGAACCTTTTATACTATGGATGATAGAAGCGCCTATGCTCCCAGGGCTGACCTTAAGAATGATTATCAGGAAACGGTTTTGCCCGTCTTTTTCTCGGATTTAACCAGACCTGAAATTGAATACCACTCTTTTAAAGAGATAAAACCGGGTTATAATGACCAGATCTTTATATATAAGAAGATAAAAAATGGCTAAACCGGGCAAGATAGTAGCAATTCTGCCTGCCTACAATGTCGCTAAATCACTTCCTGCATTCGTGGCGGGACTACCCAAGGGGGTATTCAGTAAAATAATTCTGGTTGATGACGGCAGCAAAGATAATACCTACGAAATAGCTAAGAAACTCAATGGGATCGAAGTTCACAAAAACTTACACAACCTGGGCTATGGCGGCAACCTTAAAACTCTACTTTCCCTGGCTTTTGACAGTGGAGCAGATGTGGCTATTGAAATACACCCCGACGGGGAATATCTTACAGATGGCATAGTACCTGGCCTTCAAAAAGTCCGTGAGGGTGCTGATATGGTTTTTGGTAACCGGTTTGGGGCGGAAAAAAGTCTGGTCGAAAGCGGAATGTATGCGTGGAAGTATCCGGTTACGAAATTCCTTTCCTGGTTTTGCAATATGGTACTCGGAGCTCATATCCCCGACCTGCATCAGGGCTTCAGAATTTATACTAAAAACTTTGCCGACAAGGTAAATTTCAGGGCCGGTAGCAATGACTACATTTTCAGTTTTGAGATTATTGCAGCTGCGGCTTTTAAGAAGTTGAAAATAGAGAGTGTTCCCGTTTCAACCAGTTATTCCGGTAAAAAGAGGGGAGCGTCTTTAAAATCAAGCGTCTTTTATACGCTTGGTACATTTAGGGTACTTTTTCAGTTGGTTCTCCTACAACTTGGAATTAAAAACCCCATTTTCAGTACGCCCGGTAGGCGTGCGGTTTGCCCGATATGCTCCTTAAGCCATTTAGTAGAGGATCAGGGAAAGGTTGCAGGCTACAATCTATTTTTTTGCAAGAGCTGTAAACTCGGCTTTATTTACCCAATGCCTATCAATCTGAGTAAATATTATCCTCCGGTTTACTACCGCTATAAAGGGCTGCTTGGGTGGCTTCGGAAAGTTCTTTTTGATTTCTTTGAGAGAAGGAGGAAGGATTGGGTTCAGAATGTACTTTCCAAGGGGGCTGTTTTAGACGTTGGCTCGGGCGAGGGTGGGTTTGGAGAAAGTCTCGATAAAAAGTATAAAGTTACGAGTCTTGAAATGCCGTTTTCCGGTGTTGAAAATAAAGACGTCATAAAGTCTGACTTTCTTAAGTACAGACCCAATAGGAGTTTCGACGCTGTTTGTTTTTGGGAATCTCTGGAGCATACACCTAACCCCCGGGCTTATCTTGAAAAGTCCTTCAGTCTTCTTAGGAATGGCGGTTATGTCTTTATAGAATATCCCCGTTACCGCGGCTTTGAATCTAGACTTTTCGGTAAGAACTGGTTTCATTTGGATATTCCGAGGCACACCTTCCACCTGACGGATGCCGGGCTATCCGATTTACTCAGACGTTCCGGGTTTAAGTTTATATCCCGGAGCCGGGTTTACGCTCCTGAATATACTTTTGCAGGTTTCGCGATTAGTCTTTTGTCGACATTCGGGGTCAAAAACTTTAATTTTAGAGATCTTTCAAAATTTGTTTTAATTATTCCGGGAACAATTGTCGGAGCTGTGGTTGAGAGCTTATTTTATCTATTGGGTGAGTCGCCGATAGGATATATAATGGCCCGAAAATGATAATTCAAAGTTGTCGCGTTTGCGGGGGGAGTCTTGAACCGATTATATCTTTAGGCAAGATCCCAATTGTTAATTATTTTCCGGATGCAGAGGAGATTAAGACCGAAAAAAAGTATCCCTTGGATGTTTATGTCTGTTCCAATTGCTCTCTGGTTCAGCTTGGCTATATTGTTCCACCCATTAAAGTATTTAAAAACTCTCATTTCTTGACTAGCGCGGCTCCGCCTCTCGTTGAATATTTGGATAAGTTTGCCTCTACTCTAATCAGGAGTTCAGGGCTTAAAAAAGGCAGCCGCATTCTTGATATCGGCGCCAATGACGGAAATCTCCTGGCTTCTTTCAAAAAACGCGGTTTTGACGGACTTGGAGTCGAGCCGAGTAAACTTGCCGCAGATCTGGCAAGGAAAAAGGGAATGCCGATTTTAAATTCTTTCTTTAATTTTGCCCTCTCGGAGAAAGTTCTTGCAAGCTACGGCAAGTTTGATGTAATAACGGCCACGCGCGTTCTTGCCAATATAGTTGACTTAAATGACTTTATGGCTGGGGTAAAGAACCTTCTTGCCGACCGGGGAATTTTTGCGGTCGAGGTTGATGCTTTTGACGAGCTGAGCCAAAACGGCGAGTTTGATACTTTTTATCACGAGCATTACTCATACTTCACTCCGGAGTCACTTAATTACCTTTTCCGGAGGAACGGCCTCAAGATTATCCTCTCCGAGCGTACGCCGTTTAGGGGAGGCGAGCTTAGGATTTTTGCGGTCAAAGATGGCGGTGGAATCCCTATTTTCAAAGTCCCGAATCTGAACGATTACAAGGCGTTTGCGCGAAAAATAGTTGACTATAAAGTGGAAGCTAACGCCCTTTTCTCAAAAATTAAGGGCGCCAAAATTGCAGGCTTTGGCGCCCCTGCCAAGGGGGTAACATACCTTAATTATATTGGCCTTGACGAGAGAACAGTTTCGTACGTAGTTGATGATACTCCCGGTAAGCAGGGCAGGCTTATTCCCGGGATGCATATACCTGTATACCCTGAAAACCGCTTGACGGCCGAAAGGCCGGATTACTGTCTGCTTCTGGCATGGAATTACCAGGATCAGATATTGGGCAGAGTCAGGAGCTTACTGCCCACGAAGTCTAAAATCATAATGCCCTTCCCCAAACTTGAGGTTTTTAGTGTATAGCCCATAGTGATAAGTAGCTACTATAGGCTTACCTAGGTATTGCTTAAGCAATGCATAGGTAGCCTCGAAACTGCCTCTTGCAAAGCTCAAAACTCAGTGATATACATACATCATGTCTGACGGAGCTCAGGAAGTAGCGGAAGAAAAAAAGCAGAAAAAGGGTAGTGCGAAAGGTCTTTTTATGATTGTGGTAGCAGTAATTCTCCTCGCCGCAGGCGCTGCCGGCGGAGTCTACGCAGCACAGCAAAAACCGGAGCTTTTTGGCCTTTCTAAAGGCAATGCTGCGGCCCAGGCAGAAGCAGACAGGTTGGTTGCTGAAGTAGGCAAAGTCATAGTTCTTCCCACAGACGAAAAGCCGACAGTGGCTACTATTACAGACTTCACTAAGCTTAAGGATCAACCTTTCTTTAAGAACGCCAAAAACGGCGACAAGGTCTTGATTTATACCAACGCCAAAAAGGCAATTTTATTCAGAGAGTCCGAGAGTAGAGTGATAGAAGTGGGAGCGGTTAATATAAATCAACAGACGCAAACAACAGTTCCGTCCCCGGTGGCATCTGGTAAACCAACACCCACAGTCAAACCTGTTATTCCTTCCGCTGCACCATTGGTTCAACCCACACCCACAGCAACTCCGGTAGCAAACCCGTAATGATTTTTAGATAGCACTGTAGTTCATCCTGATCGTTTTCTACGCGTTTAAATTAATAAAGCGGTAGTCGTTGCTTCTTAAACCCGTGTGAATTAAAATTGAGAAATGAATTTGCCGATTTTCCTCGCTTTAATTACTTTTGTGGGTTGGGGAACGGGGGACTTGTTTACAATCCTTGCCGCAAGAAAGATCGGAGCGAACCTGACTACTTTTTGGGTATTCTTTTTTAGCTTTATTCTCTCACTTTTTGTTCTTCCGTTGGCACCTCATAATTTTGGCCTGATTACTTTACCGCTTTTACTTCTTAATATTTTCCTGGGGATTTTGTTTGTGTCGGGTAATGTTCTTATTAGTGAGGCATTCAGGTTATCGAGCGCTCCTCTGGTTGGTATTATTATTCAAGCCTTTCCGGCGGTTGTTTTAATTCTCTCAGCCTTGATTTTTAAGGATGTAGTAACAGGAACTCAAGCGTTGTTCATCGTAATAATTTTTCTTGGAGTTTTTCTTTGCAGCGTGGATATTAAAAAACTTCTTAAATCGGAAAAAATATTGGATAAAGGCGTAGTCCTGGC
>JBGQJK010000016.1:0-21437 GCA_041499035.1 Patescibacteria group bacterium | reverse complement strand
CTGGATAAATATGTTGATATTCCTCCGTGTCTGGCGATGCTTTTATCTTCATACAATAACTATTATTTTATGCCTATGCTTTTTCTTTCTGTGTTCCGGCTCTTAGGTGTTTTTATTTTTCTTGCCACACGAAAAGAAAAACTATTAGTTTTTTTCCCAAACTTCTTCGAATCTGTTTGGATATGGGCAGTTCTTTTGCCTGAGGTTTTTCCAAAAATTCATTTTTATAAGACTGCAGATATAACTATCTTAGTATTCCTTTTTGTTTTGAAGTTAATTCAGGAGTTGATAATTCACTTTTATGGAGCCTATATTTTCTCTTATTTTAGAAAACGACTATCACCGGTGGTTTCACTATTGGATAAGATCTTTATGTAACAATATGAAAATTGCTGTCGTTTGTCCTAGTGATTTATCAAAACTCGGAGGGGTTCAGAACGTTGTTTTTGGTACAACAAAAGGGCTTCTAAAGTTAGGCCACACAGTAAAAATAATCTCAATTAAACCGGTCAAAAAAGTAGGAGGGATTGACGTTTCTTATTTTGGTTCGGGTTTGCCAATAAAAATGGATGGAACTTTTGCAGAGATGAGTTTTGAAGATCCTGAAGAGTCGCGACATTTTAAGAAATATTTGAACAAAGAAAGGTTTGACCTGGTTTGTGTTCACGCGCCACATATACCGATGCTTTGTTGGGAGGCTCTATACTATTCCACCTCAGTAAATATTGGCTGGTTTCATACTACGATGGATGAAGAGGTTGAGGCGACATTTAATTTAGTAGAAAGAGGCCTTTCAGCTTGGCTAAAAAGTAAAATGAAAGGATACATTGCAGTTTCGCCTAGCGTTTATAAAGAGTGGAATTACATTTTTAATGACGATAAAGGAATAATTATTCCTAACGGAGTCGACATCAAACGGTTCAGGACTGCGGGCAAACTAAATTTAGGGCCGCAATTCAATATTTTGTTTGTGGGAAGACTTGATGAAAGAAAAGGGGTCTTCGAGGCTATAAAAATGATGCCGATAGTTCTAAAGGAGATCCCATCGAAGTTGTGGATAGTTGGAGACGGAGAGCAAAGATCCGAGGCAGAGAGTTTAGTTGAAACCTTAGGCATTCAAAAGTATGTTACTTTTGTTGGAAGAGTAAATGATGAAGATCTACCAAGATATTACAGGTCAGCAGATGTTTATTGTGCTCCCTCTTTGGGTGGGGAAAGCTTTGGAATAGTTTTAATTGAGGCAATGGCAGCTGAAACTCCGGTTATAGCCTACGCCAATGTTGGCTATAAATATCCTATGGAGGGTAATCCCTGGAAGGGAAGTCTAGTCCGAGTTGGTTCGTATAAAGGTTTGGCAAAATCGATTTTGGAGATTGCAAATAGCAATCATTTGAGGAAAAAGGTGGTTGAGTGGCAGAATAAAAAGGTAGAGGAGTATGATTGGGATAAAATTGTTGGCAGATTTTTAGAATATGTGGAGAGAATTGTAAGATGACGTTTATCACTCATACGATAGTAACGGCAGCCGGAGTGCAATTGTTCGGGCTCAAGGGCATGGATGTGTTTTGGGCATATACGTTTGGAGTGTTTATCGATTTGGATCACCTAATCAAGATTCCGTTATATTTACGGAAGTACGGTTTCAAGAAGGTCCGGTTTTATAACTGGAAAACTCCCCTTCAGGAGCCGATTTCGTTATCTTGGATTCTGCCATTATCTATTTACTTTGGCACTTTGGTACCGGTAGTCGCTTTTTGCGGTCATCTGGCACTGGATTATCTTTATAATCCGATAAATAGACCCCTTATGCCTTTTAGCGATGTTATCGTGGGTAAAATTTTGCCCAAGATACCCAGTTGGGTGAAAGAGGGTGTAGTGTTGGGTTTTTTTGGATGCTTATATATAGTCCTTTATTTGATCAAAAAATAGGTCGGTTGTTTTATCCACTAATCAGGGTAATCCATGAAGATTTGGGTCTATCGCCCAATCAGTTGACTTGGATATCATTTGGTACCGGAACTCTGGCAGCAGCGCTGATACTTTTGGGACAGATTGGATGGAGCATGGTAATGATAGTGCTGGCACTGATTTTGGACGGATTAGACGGGATGGTGGCGAGAAGGTATAAGTTGGTGTCCAGGCAAGGCGAGACACTGGACAATATTTTGGATCCGGTTATTGAGATAACTTTATTTTTGGCGATAGCAGTTAGTGGATATGGAAGTATCAAGCTGGCAGTGTTGGCAAGCTTGGCTGTTATCTTGATTAGACTTTTGAGAAAAAGAGCAGGGTTTGACCCGGGCTTTAAGAGGGTCGTTTTGATCTTTGGTTATTTTACCAACTTTAACCTAGCACTACAGATAATTTTTGTTATGAATCTTGTAGGTTACATAATTCAAATGTTGATTGTGGACTACCGGTATCAAATAGTTTTGGATAAAAAAAGCTGATATGGAAGGAATAGATAAGATTATTTGGTTTTTAGTGATGGCTGGAGTGGCCAACATGGCGCCGGTGTTTGCGGCGAAATTTTGGCCGAATTGGAGTAAGCCGATAAGTGAAAAAACGTTTGGGAGTCATAAGACTTGGAGGGGATTGATTTGTGGGGTCGGAGTGGCGACACTTGTGGGGGGTGTGATGGGAATGGTGGCCGGGGCAGGAGCGTTAATGGGGGATCTGATGAAAAGTTTTTTAAAACGGCGGGTGGGTATACCTCCCGGAAAATCATGGTTCCCTTGGGACCAAACAGACTGGATAATCGGGATGTTGATTTTTAGTTGGCCGATAGTGAAGTGGTCTACCTGGCAAGCAGGTGTGTTGTTGGTTGTGGGTTTAGGGCTGCATTTATTGGTTAGGGCAATAGGGTTTTTTGTAAAGATTAATAAAGATATAATTTAAATATGCCGGAATTACCTGACCCCATACTACACTTACCTCACGCCGGAGTACTTCGTGCTCGCGCTCGCGAGGGGTGTGAATACGGGGCAAGAGTTGAAAGGAGTTTTATCTAATCATGCCAGAGCTTCCGGAAGTAGAAACAATGAGAATCCAATTAGGGAAGTTCCTTACGGGGCACAAAATTGTGTCGGTCGAGGTCAAAAACCGTAAAACTTTTCAGGGCGATGAAAAAAAGGTTATTGGAGGAAAAGTTGAGGCAACAAGGCGTTTCGGCAAGGTATCTGTAATTGATCTAACCAACGGCTATTCAATTCTTACACACGTAAAACTTACCGGACAATATATTTACAGGGGACCGAATTTGAAAAATCCGGGCAAACTTTCAGCAAAAGTTACCGGCGGTGTTCCGGGGCCGCACACTTTAGTCATCTTCAATCTCGATCATGGCGGGAAACTTTATTACAACGACGTCCGCCGTTTTGGCTGGATCCGCATCGAAAAAACTGAAGACGTCGAGAACGAGAAATTTATCAAAAAACTTGGCCCGGAACCCTTCAAAGACCTAACCTTTGATGTTTTCAAAACAGTCCTTTCTAAATCCGGCAGGCCAATAAAAATTATTCTAATGGATCAGGAAAAGATGGGGGGAGTAGGGAATATTTATGCAACAGATGCTTTATGGCTTGCTAAAGTTAATCCAAAAACACCCGCAAAAACTTTGGATGAGAAGCCAGTTAAAACTCTTTATGAAGCAGTGCTTACCGTTCTTAAAGCCGGAATGAAGTATGGCGGAGCATCGGAACTAGCCTTTGTTACACCTGACGGCGCAGAAGGGGAATATCAAAACCATACTTTAGCTTATGGTCACGACGGTGAACCCTGCGAACGCTGCCATAAAGCCACATTCCAAAAATATTTCCTCGGTGGACGGGGAACTTATGTTTGCCCTGTTTGCCAAAAATAGACCTATTTTATGGCTTTTATAATTCCCAAGCCAAAAACTTTTCTTGTAAAAAAGTCACCCTCTAAACTTACCTTGTAACCCATTTTTTCTAAAAGCTTTACCAGCTCTAAGTAATTATGGCCATGGTCTAAGCAGTCGTGATATTCAAGAACAATCTTGTCTATCAGATTAAAAGTCTCCTCCCCGGAACTCAGAAGGATCGGATACTCTGCACCCTCGGCATCAATTTTCAGAAAATTGATTTTCCCTATCTTTTTTACTATTTCCGCCAATGTTGTGGTTTTGAAGGCTAAAAATTTTTTTGTGTCAGCTTCAAATATGGAATGAGCACCCGAATTATCCTCAGACAAAAAAAGTTTGCTAAAACCCTTTTTGTTTGAAACACCAGTATTGAATATCCGCAAATTTTTGATTTTGTTTAATTTTTTGTTCTTTTTGAGAAGCTCAAAATTTCCCGGGTGCGGTTCATAAGCATAAACCGTTCCGTCTTTTGCCAGCTGTGCCGCGTAAATCGAAAAACAGCCGATTTGGGCGCCAATATCAACAACGGTATCCTTTGGTCTTATGGAAATGGGCCCCTTGGTATAAACTCTCAGCCGCCAGTTTTCAAAAATAATGTAACTATCCAAAGTACCTTTTCTGACAAAAAACCTGGTTTCTTTATTAACTTTATAGAGATAGACGCTCTTCTTCCTTTGAAGAGTGGAGCGCCATCTTATTCCCAAATCAACCGTCTTATTTAGGATTTTATAACTCCAAAGCATATGCAATTATAGACTCCCTCATAGTGTTAATATAGTTTATGCTTGTAACCATTGAAAATTCTTCGTATACGCTTTTATCAGATAACGGAAATGTAGAAACAGACCGGGTAATTTCGAAGGAGAAAGAAAATCTGATTTTACAACTAAGAGTAAGAAACTCTTCGAGAGTTCCTGTTAAGACTTTTTCTTTTGTTGTAGCGGAATTTGTGATCATGGAAAAAGTAAAGGAAGTTTTGGAACATGGCTGGCTTCAGTGCAGTGAGGTTTCCTTCAAGAAACCTAATGATCCGACCAGGGAGAGCAGAGTTTTTCTTCAACGCGATCAGAACCATTTTTCTTTCAAAAAAGAATACGGGTATATAGAGGACTCGATTATCAGTGAGTGGTTTACTCTAATAAAAATGTACGGCAAGGATTTGTTTATTGGCGCTGTAACAACCGGGGATCAATTTGCTCAAATCTTCATGAAGAAAGAAGATGGGGGAACAAGAGTCCGTGTTACATGTCAATACGACGGACTGACTATAGATCCGGGACGAGTAGTTTATAGTGAGAAAATATTCTTTGGGCTTGGAGAAGAAGAAAAGGTTAAAAAAGATTTCGCGGAAAGTTTGGCAAAACACATGAACGTTAAGAAAGTTGCTCCATCCATCAAGGCGATGTGCAATTCGTATTATTGGAACGGCAATAAAATTGATGAAGACTTAATTAACAATGAACTCGATGTTTTGGAATCTCTCCCCGAGAAGTTAAAACTTGATTATTTTCAGATTGATGCGGGGTACACTAAGTATTTTGGCGACTGGCTGGATTATCGAGAGCGATTTCCGGACGGCTTTGAGCCGATTATCAAAAGAATTAAGTCTCTAGGATATAAACCGGGTATTTGGTTTTCGCCATTTGCAATAAATCCGGGAACCAAACTCCACGATTATCACCCCGGCTGGTTCCTAAAGGGCACGGACCATGGACACTTTGACGGGCGGCTAAGTAGCCCAGTTGATACGGTTTTAGATTCAGTTGACTTAGAGGTACTCGACCCGACAAACGAAGAAGTTTTGGAATATCTAAAAAAAGTTTTATTACATTTTAAGGGTTTGGGCTTTGAACTTTTTAAAATTGACTTTACTTATCCTGTTTGTCTTTCCAACAACTATTCAAAACCGGTTACAAGAGCTCAGGCCCTCAGGCGCGGCTTTGAATTTATGAGAAAAATTCTTGGAGATGAATCTTTAATATTAACCTGTATTACGCAGCTTTCTCCCATAGTTGGGATTGCGGATTATGTTAGAACCGGAATAGACAGCTTAAACCCGTTTGTTTGTGGAATTCCGGAACTAAATAAAATGGTAAACGAGTTTATGCTTGAGAAAAATATAAAAGAAAGCGAAGAAAGACTTTTCCTGAACGGTAAGGTCTGGAGGGCAGACCCAGACATGCTTATTTTCAGAAAAGGGACCGGAATTCGGGAGGAAACGATAGAGGAGCATAAAAGATTCGCAAAAGAAAACAATATGTCCCTCTGGATTGGGGACAATATTGCCGGAATGGATAAAGAAGCTCTCGTAAAGGTGGTAAATTTTTTCAATAATGCTTAAATCGGTACACTACAAAGCTTTAGCGGTTTGGACTATCTACACGATAGTTACTAAAGGATCATTTTTGGCCGGACTTACAAAAACAATAACAGGAGTAAATGCGTATCTTCTTAATGTTTTTTTAGGCCTTTTGTTTGGATCGTTGTTTCTATATTTTTTTAGCCACGAGGACTTTTTTAAGTTCGCCCGTGAAATCGAACGTAAGAATGTTAAGAAAGAAAAGCGGTGGGAGCACTTTTTTTTACATTTCGGCAAGTTACTGTCGGCAATTTTAATTACTGTTCTCGGGGGGCCGCTCATAGGAGCTTTAGCCATAAGGTTTTTGCTGCACAATTACAAACATAAATATCTAATAATTATCCTTTCTTCAGCTGTTGGCGCTGCCCTCTGGCTTGGTGTTGCCAAAGGAGCTATTATATTGCGTCTGCCGTTTTAGATGAGTGTTTACATCTGATGATCAAACTACTTAGACTAACAGAGTTCAGGAATTTCAAATCTAAGACTCTGGAATTTTCGGACAAAATTACAACTATAGTTGGGCCCAACGCTTCCGGTAAAACCAATATTCTGGAATCTCTTTTTTTGCTTTCAACCGGCAAGAGCTTCAAAGCCAAAATTGAAGAGGAAATGATTAATTATACAAAAGATTTGGGGAGAGTTAAGGGAAAACTCTTGTCGGGAATGATTCTGGAGTCGGTAGTCACCAGAGGGCTTATTGATATAGGAGCCACCAGGCCCGAAAAGGTTGCCAGGAAAAAATTACTGGTTAATGGAGTGCCCAAACGTATGGTGGACTTTGCCGGAAACTTTAAAACGGTTCTTTTTGGCCCGTGGGATATGGAGCTCGTAACCGAAAGTCCATCAATACGGCGTAAATTTCTTGACAATGTTATCTCTCAAGTCGACAGGGAATATAGGCGGTCCACGCTTTCCTACGAAAAAGGCCTCAGGCAACGCAATAAACTTCTTTTCCGGATCCGCGAAGAAGGGATCCCGAGGTCTCAACTTGTCTTTTGGAACCAACTCTTGATCAAAAACGGAGACTATATAAGCCAGTGTAGAAATGATTTTATAGAATTTGTAAACACTGGTAATTTCCAATTACCATTTTCCAATTTTCATTTGGAGTACGATAAGTCAGTAATAAGCGAGGGGAGACTGGAACAATATAAAGAGGAGGAAGTTTCTGCAGCAACAACATTAGTCGGGCCGCACCGCGACGATTTCATTTTCTTTGAGGGAAAAAGGAACTTAAGCAGTTATGGAAGCCGTGGGGAACAACGTATGGGGGTTCTCTGGATTAAAATGGCGGAGCTTAACTTCATTGAGGAAAAAACTAGTGAGCGGCCCACACTCCTTCTTGACGATATTTTCTCCGAACTCGACCACGAGCATAGGGATATAGTCATGGAGATTGCCAAAAAACAACAAACTATTATTACAACAGCCGATGAGCACTTTTTGAAAGGATTTGGGAGGGTGGAAAAGATTGAAATTTAGTTATAAAATATCCTAGAAACATGTCAGACGAACGTCAAAAATTGATAACAGACCTTGAAAGGATAAAATCTGGAGGTAGAGCCTCCTGGTTAACAGGTGATAGCCCACCTCTCTTGGAAACCGACAAGAAGACGAGAAGACATCGGAAGCCAGTTCAACGGAAGGCGCCTGCAGGTGAAGTTAATATGTTTGAGTCAACAACAAACTTTCTGACATTAAAACCACTACCCGTTGATGATTTGCAAGAGGCGCAACAGAAAGCCGAGGCGGAAGCCAAAAATAAGAAAAATCAGCAAAGCCGCCAGGGAGGTACTTAGTTCTTCTTCACTAATTTTGTCAGGCTGTAGGTAACAAAGACTGCCAGAAGTGTTACAAGGATAGCGTAAATAAAAAGCGAAATTACTCCGGAATTTCCTCCGACAAGCGGTTTTATATAGTCGGCAACAACTTCCTTAATTAACTCATTCCAAGCTAAAGCAGCCACCAGCCCGAGCCCACCCGTAGCCAGTGTTAACATCTGTTTTAACAGGTCCTTTTGAAGTTCGGTTGCGTGTTTCTTTGCCCCAAATAATAGCTTCCACATGACTCATTATATCATTGTATTTACCGCAGGTTTTGCGGTATATTAGAGGTATGTACGCTCCGAAATATCTCATTTCCAATAAGGTTCTTAAGAATATCGGTTCTATTGAGGCCAGCCGCGAAGTAATCGAAAATGCTCCGTTGGTTCCTTCTTTCGAAAAGCAATTTCAGAGCGACGCCATGATCCGTACGATTCATCACGGCACACATATTGAAGGCAACGATCTCACGCTTTATCAAACCAAAAAGATTCTTGAAGGCCAGGAAGTTTATGCCAGAGCCCGAGATATCCAGGAAGTAATTAATTACAGGAACGTTACGGAGCTACTCGATGAGCTTGCGGTTAAGCGGGGGGACTATGAGCCCGATATGCTTAAAGATATTCATAGGGCTACGGTCGATCGGGTAGTGCAACCCGACAAGGTCGGGGTTTTTAGAACCACGGAAGTTGTTATAAAAGAAGAGGGAACCGGCAAAGTTATTTTTTCCCCTCCGCCGCATGTTGAAGTTCCATACCTTCTGGAGGATTTTTTTGTCTGGCTAAATGACTCTGTGGCCAGCGAAATCCACCCAATTATTAGGGCCGGAATTGCGCATTACATTCTTGTTTCAATCCACCCTTTTGTTGAGGGTAACGGCCGCACTGTCCGGGCGTTTTCGACGCTAATTCTGATGAGGGAGGGCTACAACGTTAAAAAGTTTTTCTCGCTGGAAGAACATTTTGACACCGATCCCGCAGATTATTACGAAGCAATTGCACAAGTTGACAGGCAATCTCCAAATATCGGTTCGCGAGATCTTACCCCGTGGCTCGAATATTTTACATATGTAGTTGCAGTTGAGCTGGAAAAGGTTAAAGATAAAGTCAGGAAGCTTTCGGTAGATACCCGCCTTAAGGTAAAATTTGGGGAGCAGATATCCTTAAGCGAGCGGCAAATGAGACTCATCGAGTTCATTTCCGATCAAGGAAGCGGAGGGATGAGCGAACTTAAAAAGGTTTTGCCCATGGTTTCCGAGGATACAATTCTTCGGGAACTCCGGGATTTGCTAACTAAAGGTATACTTAAAAAGACGGGGACAACTAAGGCCAGTAAGTATGTGGTAGCAAATAAATAGTTATGACAACCGATCCGCAATTTCTATATATGATTTTGGTACTCCCGAGCCTGTTCGGGCTGACTTTGGTTGGTGAAGGCATAAACAAAGTGGTTCATGAAGAATGGAGCGGGATCCTCTCCATCGTCTTTGGATTTTTATTCCTGGGAGCGGTGATTTTTACCTACTTATTCTTCTCAAGCTATCTCACGGCTCACAAAGCGGTCTAGAAACGAAACTTCCTTTTCCGGATAAACTTGTTTATGCTTGTTTCTATACTAGGTTTTACGAATTCGGCTTTGGGTCCTTCGAATCCCATCTCGGCTAGCATCCTTCTTGCATCAATCCAGAAGAAAGAGCAGTTCACAATGCCCCCCAGAAGCTGGGAATTCCGGTAAGCATTATTAGGACACATCATGGCGTAGTACCTACCCCGTCCCCAGCCCTCTTTTTCAGCCATGTTAGTGGTGATCCTACCATAATCCTGAAAATTCTCAAAATAAGCTATAATAAGCTATGAAATTTGCCGAGCTTGCGGAGTATCTTGAAAAACTGGAAAGGACGTCAAGTAGGCTTGAGATTACCAGAATTTTGTCCGAATTATTCAAGACTTCGAGTTCTTCGGAAATACAAAAGACGGTTTATTTGTCGCTCGGAATTTTGGCCCCAAATTACGAGGGTGTAATTCTTAATTTGGCGGAAAAAATGGTTATAAGGGCGATCGCGTTGGCATATGGAAAGGAGATCCATGAGGTTACAAAATTATATAAGGAAAAAGGGGATGTGGGGAACGTAGCCCAGGCTTTAAGTGAAAGTAAAAAGAACGGCTTAAGTGTTTCGGAGGTCTACGAACGGCTTTTGGCAATAGCCAAAGATAACGGAGAAGGATCACAAGACCGTAAAATAGGAAAAATGGCGGATCTTTTTAAGAACTTGGGTCCGCTTTCATGCCGCTTTGTTGCCAGGATTCCGGTTGGAAGACTGAGGCTCGGATTTTCCGAGAAAACGGTAATTGGCGCCCTGTCTTCCGCAACGGGTACCGCTTCAAAAGATATAGAAGATGCCTATAACATCCGTCCCGACATCGGCTACGTGGCAAAGCTGGTCAAAGAAGGAAACCTCAAAGCGGCAAAGCCAGTTGTCGGGGTGCCAGTTGTGCCCATGCTGGCCCAGCGGCTTAACTCAACCAGCGAGATGATTAAAAAAATGACGGAAGTTTCCGTTGAACCTAAGTTCGACGGCCTAAGAATTTTTATCCACTACAAAAAACCGAACTTCATTAAGATTTTTACCAGAAATATGAACTCAATTCCGGTTAGTACTTTTCCGGAACTAACGGAGGTCAGTAAATACATTCATGCAAATGAAGTTATTCTCGATACCGAGGCAATCGGGGTGGATCCCAAGCGCGAAATGTTTCTGGATTTCCAAAAAACCATTCAACGAAGAAGAAAACATGATGTAGCAAAAAATGCATCCGAAATCCCGCTTCAATTCCAGGTTTTTGACATACTTCTTCTAAACGGTAAAAGTTTTATTGACACCCCGTATACCGAAAGAAGAAAAATTTTGGAAAAAACCGTAGTTAATGGAGGCCTCCTAAGGGTTGATGAGAATACGATTACGACCGATGCCGAAGTAATTAAAAAATTTCATCAAAAATACTTAAAAATGGGACTCGAGGGAGTTGTGGTAAAGAAAGCCAGCGGCGGCTATGTTAGTGGGCGGACCGGTTGGAATTGGGTGAAAATGAAAGAAGCCGAGGGGCAATCGGGAAGACTATCCGATACGGTGGATTGTGTAGTTATGGGCTACACCACAGGGAAGGGGAAGAGAGTAGGCTTCGGCGTGGGACAATTTTTGGTTGGTGTAAAAGATGGCGATATCTTCAAAACAGTAACGAAGGTGGGTACAGGGCTAACAGACGAACAATTCAGAGAATTGAATACCAGGCTCAAAAAACTTTCAACTAAGGAAAAACCAAAGGAATATGAAGTTCACAAAGATTTAACACCTGACTTCTGGGTAGTTCCAAGTCTTGTTGTGGAGCTGGCGGCGGACGAAATTACCAAAAGCCCAAAACATTCATCGGGTTTAGCCCTTAGATTTCCGCGGCTTGTTCGGTTCCGCGATGACAGAAGCCCGAAAGATGCGACTGATCTAAGTGAGCTCCGTGTGCTTTTCAAGCTCCAGAAATCTTCCTAGTTGACCCCGGTATCCTTTTTGTGAAAAGATAGAGTTAAGGAAGACGGGTGAGATTTATGAAAAACGGCTTAGGACTTAAAAAAGAAACATCTGCAGCCTTGGCAACCCTACTTGGACCAACAATTGTTGTTCCTATACTTTTTCTTTTAATAGAAAAAGACGAATATGTTAGGTTTTGGGCAATGCAGTCAGTGGTCACATCGGCTTTGCTATTTGTAGTTTTTTGGGGGATTGGAATTTTCGCTTTCACTATAATTCTCGCCCCGTTAGTTGCATTTGTTAACGGAATTTTAATGCTTTTGGGATTCGTTCTCTGGCTACTTTACGTTTATAAATCATGGCAGGGGGAACGTTGGGTAGTGCCGATTGTTGGCGGAATAGCAGAAAACCTTCTCAAAAAGGTTAAATAAGAATTAAAGAAAATATTACTTTTCTTTCTTCATTAAACACGTTAGTGTTCGTTGTTTGTTTGCCCAAAGGTTGAATTCACTCGCTCCGTCAATAACAAATTTCAGACGGTGGTTCAGACGCTTAGGGAAATCACTATGCTAGAATACAAATATGAAATTGATTGTTGGGCTTGGGAACCCCGGGGAAGAATATAAGAATACGCGGCATAATATTGGTTTTTTAGTGCTTGATGAACTTCAAAAAACAAAACTTCCTAAGGATTTAGTTCTCCGGAAATCTGATGTTTTCATGAATAATTCGGGTAGTTTTGTTAAAAAACTTACCGATAAATATAAACTCGACCTTTCCGGCCTCTATATTATTCACGACGATCTGGATATTAAATTGGGGGAGCACAAGATTCAGTTTGGGCGCGGACCCAAAGATCACAACGGATTAAAATCGGTCGACGAATCTCTTAGGACAGATCAATATTGGCACGTTAGAATTGGTGTAGATAACAGGCCAGAGGACGGCAGGCCGATGGGGGAGGAGTATGTTCTGCAGAATTTTACACCTGAGGAAAGAGAGGTTCTGGACAAAACGATAAAGGAAGTATGCCATAAGTTAATTTCCAATTTCCAATTACCAATTGCCAATGGCAAATAATAAAACTTTAACTTCAGTCGGATCTTTACTAAGTAAATATAAATTAGACGATCGTGATAAAACTGTTTCTAGGGAGTTTCAGCTTTATGCTTATGATTTAGCAGTTGAGCTTAATGACCTGGCTCACAAATCCTTGTATATGAAGTTGGCCAAAGATAGTCCGAGAATTCTTTTGGAGAAAGCCAGAAGTTTTGTAAAAGACGCAGAAAATGCCAGGAGTAAGGGAAAACTCTTCATGTGGAAATTGCAGCAGCTGAAAAACGAGAAACAAGCCCCCGATGTCAAAGTTTAAGGAAGCTGTGATTAAAGTTGTCAAAATGATCCCGCATGGGAACGTTGTCAGTTATGGTCAAGTGGCACTTTATGTCGGCGCGCCGAGGGCTGCGAGGGAGGTTGGTTGGATGCTAAATCAGACCAACGATCGTGACTTGATTCCCTGGTGGAGAGTTATCAATAACGAAGGTCGGATCAGCATAAAAGGCTCCAGGTACTCCGCTAATGAACAACGCGAACTGCTTATTCAGGAAGGAATAAAGGTTGATGAAGATTTCACCTTGGATATCGATAAATATAGATTTGTACCCGACAAAAACTTTGTCAAAAAACTGGAACTGGACCCTTTGTATTCGGAAAAAATTCTAATAAAAATTCCGCTCTCCAAGCCATACTTTGGGAGACGAAATGTGGCATAATATATTTAATGAAGCGGGAATTTTTTCTTCATTTTAGTTTTTGGTTCTCTTTCTTTGTTTTTATTGCTTTAATCAGGCATTATTTTTCTTTGAGCTACATTCCTTTTTGGCTTGGAGGTATTGTCGGACTTATCCTACCCGATTTGGATCATGTTATTTATGTATATTTCATCAAGCCGACCGACCTGACCTCGCAGAGAATTAACTATCTCGTTAACAAAAAAGAGCTTACACGCGGGGTGGAGCTTTTGTATGAAACCAGGGTAGAGCGGACAGGTTTAATATTTCACACGATTTTCTTTCAGCTCATATTTTTTGTTCTGACTTTTTGGATGCTAAGTTCTTCCGGGTCTAACTTTGGAAAAGGCATGGTGCTGTCCTTCATACTTCACTTGTCGGTAGATCAGCTGATCGATCTAAATGATTTAAAAAGTCTGGGAAACTGGTTTACCTATTTGCCTTTTAAGCTTGACCTCAGGCAAAGTAAAGTATATTGGGTTATCATGCTGGTACTGATTTCCGGTGTGGGAATTTTTGTATAATCCAAAGATCATGGAGAACGATAACGTTTCAAAAAACATACCCACAATAATTATAGTTCTCGGGGCAACTGGGGATTTGATGAAGCGTAAAATTGTTCCGGCCCTTTTTAATCTCTACGAAATCGGAAGGCTTCCGAAACTTTTCCATTTTATTGGTTTTTCAAGGCGCCCCCTCAGTGATGATGACTTTAGAAAATATGTAACGGAGATTCTTACTGAAGACTCGGCAAATCAGAACAAACAAGAGCAAATAAAAACTTTTGTGGCCACTTTCTCTTACCATGTGGGGCAACTCGAAAACATTGAAGACTACAACACCCTCTCAAAAATTGTCGGGAAAAACGACGAAGAATGGAAAACATGCTCGAACAAGTTGTTTTACCTGGCAGTCCCCCCGCCAATGTATGAACCGATACTTAACAATTTGTCAAAGTCCGGATTAACAATCCCGTGCTCGCCGGAAGAAGGCTGGACAAGGGTTTTAATTGAAAAACCGTTCGGGAAAGATCTCAAAACTTCCGAAGATCTGGATAAACTTTTATCGTCACTTTTTAAAGAAAACCAAATTTACAGGATTGATCACTATTTAGGAAAAGAGATGGTCCAAAACATCCTCCGCTTTAGATTTTCCAATAATCTTTTTGAGGACTCCTGGCACAATAGGTCAATAGAAAAAGTTGAAATAAAGTTTCTTGAAAGTATAGGGGTGGAGGGGAGGGGAAAGTTTTATGACGGAACGGGTGCATTCCGGGACGTCGGGCAAAATCATGTTCTCCAAATGCTGGCTCTTATTGCTATGGACAATACAGGCTCGTTTTTAGCAGAGGACGTTCGTAAAAGTAGAGCAAAGGCGCTCGAGCTTTTGATGCAATATTCTGCCGACGAGGTCAAAAAATATTCTTTCCGCGCCCAATACGAAGGCTATAAATCAATAGAGAACGTTGGACCCGATTCCGTTACAGAAACCTATTTCAAAATAAGAGCGTCTCTTAAAGGGGACAGGTGGAGCGGGGTTCCATTTATTCTTGAGGGTGGTAAAAGGATGGGAGCAACTCAAAAAGAAATTATAGTTACATTTAAACATCCGGAACCGTGTTTTTGCAGGGAAGGCGAACATTTTGAAAACACAATAATTTTCAGAATGGAACCTGAAGAAGAAATTATTGTCAAACTTTATACTAAAAAACCGGGTCTTGAAAATGACGTTGAAGAGAGGGATGTCCGCTTCTTTTATAAAGGTGAAGATCCGGAAAAACATTTTGTGGAGTCTTATGAAAAGCTTTTGTATGACGCGATCCTGGGTGATCAAACATTATTTGCGAGTACGGAGGAAGTGCGCGCCATGTGGAAATTTACCGATCCTATTATTAGCGCGTGGGGAGAGAATCTCGTGCCCCTTAAAACTTATGATCCCGACAGTAATGATATGGGCGAGGAGTCTTTTTATGTTAGTGACTACGACAATCAAAAGTTAATGAAGCAAAAGAATATTGGTGTTGTCGGACTTGGAAGAATGGGTTCGGGCATCGCCTTGCAACTTGCTGAAAAAGGCTGGAATGTTGTTGCTTACAACAGGACTGAATCTGTAACGAAAAGCTTTGAAAGAGAAAGATTAAAAGGTGCTTATACATTTGAGTCATTTGTAAAGTCTTTAGATACACCAAGAGTTATTTGGTTAATGGTTTCCGCAGGAGCCCCGACTGATGACACTATTAACGGACTTTTACCATATCTTTCGCCTAACGATTTAATTATTGATGGTGGAAATTCTTTTTATAAAGACTCTTTAAGGAGAAACGAACTCCTGACTGCAAAAGGTATTAAGTTTATGGACATAGGCGTTTCGGGAGGTCCTGATGGAGCCAGAAACGGAGCCTGTTTAATGGTTGGGGGAGAAAGGTCCGATTATGAAGCCGTAGAACCGTTGATAAAAGCGATTTCATCACCTCTGGCATACGGCTATTTTGGTAAAGCGGGAGCAGGTCACTTTGCCAAAATGGTTCACAATGGGATTGAATACGGAATGATGGAATCAATTGCAGAGGGTACGGCAGTTCTTAAGACCAACCCTTTCAATCTTGATTTAGCAGAAATATTTAGGGTTTACAATAACAGGTCTGTAATTGAATCACGTTTGGTTCAATGGACGGAAGAAATACTTCTTGAGGATCCAAATCTAACGAAAATATCTTCATTTGTAGGAATGCTCGGTGAGGGGGAATGGACAGTTGACACAGCACATGAATTAAAAGTTGCAGTTCCCATAATTGAAGGATCGGTAAAAGTACGGCAAGAATCTGACAAGGTTGACGAACATAGTCCTGAAGGTTTTAGAAACAAGGTTATTTCGGCGCTGCGCGGAAAATTCGGCCACCACAAAGTTGAGAAGGACAGTTAAGAATAGTCTTCTGGGATATTCGAAACATGCAGAGACCTCATTATTTTGAAAAACCTGATTACCCTGAGAGATTTTAAAAATGCCCAGTCACCGAGACCCAGGAAAGTCGGCAAGATACTTACCAGGTCGAGTAGTCCCCAAAAGCTGAAAACATAAGTTAACTTCTTTCTTGCTGTCACTATTCTTGCCAGATATTCGAATGTGAACATTATTACGGTTGCCCATTCAATAGTCAGGAATATTGAAGAATAAGTTCCGAGAGAAGAGAAATCCTCCAGGATCAGGGAAGCTACCGCTATAACGGTTACTGCAGTCAGAAAAATGTGAACAGGTACAAATTGCTTGGATCTATGATTGTTAAATCCCTCCTGAAGAAACTTAAACATTAGCTAACATTATAAGCGAAGATTATTCGCGGCAACAGTCTATGGCATGTTGTACCATATCTCCGAGTTTTGAAAACATGGATTTGTCCTCCGGCATTTTTAGTTTTGATACCTTCTTGTCGGTACTTAAGTTTAGTCCCCAGAATAGGGAATAGAGCTGATAGGATTTTTCAAATAGTTCTTCCGCTTTTTTCTTCTCTCCTTTTTTCAACTCCTTGGTTCCCACTTCCATTAAGCGCATTGAGGAGGCAAGCAAGTGTTTACTGATGCACCAGACTTCGCCTTCGTAGTCTTTAATAATTTCGCGCATCAGCTCCGTGCGCATTTTCCGGACATCATTAAGTAAATTTAGATATTTTTTGTTTTTGGTTTTTCCGTATGTGTAAAAAAGATGCTCTTCGATGGAAATAAGGTTCATGATGCCGATGGAAAGATCTTCACCGGAGGAGAGATCAATATTTTGGTCGATCTTAAAATTACTAACTCTTTCTATCAGATCTTTATACGTTTTGATTTTCATTTAGCGCTTTGTAATAAAAAAGAATACGAGACTGGCAATAGTCAAAGCCAAAACAGGGAAGATAACTTTCTGGAAATGGAAAAGCTGTTTGCCGTCACGGGCTTTCCGGACCGATCTATCCGCCCATATTCCGATTAAAAACACTATTGAACCGACCGCTGTGCCTAAAATTATTTTATCGATTCCCCAAAGGGTATTTCTTGCAATTCCGATTGTGTGGCTTAAGAGTAGGGGAATAATGACAAAAGAGTACATCAGGGATATCACCCAGAATTTAAGAGCTTGGAATTCCGTCATTCCGCATTTGAATTTACAAACTAACGCGTAAATTTTTTCGCGCCACTTGGATTTTTCCAGCCAATCAAAAGTTATGAAAGAGAGAGAAAGAATTAATCCTCCGATCCAAACAGAAGAAACAACATCGTCAATCCCCAAGATGCGGGAGATGCTAAGGCCTGCGATAACGGTAACTGTACAAACGGGACACATACTTAATCTCCATTTTCTTTTAGCAAAAGAAAATGGCTAAAGAAAGCACACTAAAACAGTCTATATGTTTCGCAACACTGCCATATTATGTTTGCAAAAACCTCCTCGGTCAAGAACCTATCAATAAACTACAATTTATTTCTACGCTAATGAATATCCGGACTTTTTTATTATCTCGATAACTTTATTGGAGTCGGCAGAGTCTTCGACCTCAACAGTTTCTTTGGGGTAGCTGCATTTAGCTTTGACACCGGCATCTTCCAAATCCATTTCAAGTAAGGCTGCACAGCTTGCGCAATCGAAGCCTTTGATTTTGTATATTTTTTTCATTTAATCAACTACATTAAGTGAACCCGAGTACATCCCCATGCTGCATGTGTATGTCAAAAGACCTGTATGAGTCGGAGTAAATTCAATGGTCTCGGTACCCGTGGCGGGCAGAATTTTGAAATAATTCAGGTCCGGTACAGTGAAAGCCCTGGCGCAGCTGGTTACATTATTGGTTTTGAGAACCAGTTTAACCGGAACACCGACTTTAATAGTATTTACGTCCGCCTTATACCCCCTGTTTGTGATATCTATGTTAACCACATTTCCGGCTTTTGAAATGGCATTTGTATTAAACATGACTGCGTAATAGTTTTGCAGAGTATGAACCGAGCCCCTTAGGACCTGTCCGCTATTGATTGAAATTATGCCAATAACGAAAATAAACGTTGCTGCAATGTAGTTAAAAGCCTTCTTTTTAAATAATTCGCTTGAGGCTATTCCTATCGCAAAAAATACGGGTGAGGTGCCGAGTACGAACGCAAATAATATTCCTGCTCCCCAGAAAGGGTTAGAAGTTCCGATAGCATAAAGCATCATAGCCTGTGTTACTCCGCAGGGGATAAGTATTGTCATTAAGCCCAATATAGCCGGAGTAAAAAAGGATTTTGCCTGAGCTTGGTTTCTCATTAATCGTAAAACAAACTTTGGGGGAGTAATTGCAAAATATCGGAAAATCGGGTGGAGGTTCAGCATCCTCGCGGCTGTTGCCAGCATGAATAGGCCGATTAAAATTTGAAATACACCCTGAACTTTAGGAGAAATGTGTAGGCTTGATCCTAAAAACCCGAGCAGGAACCCGAGTAGGGTATAAGCAAAAAGTTTTGCTCCTAGAAAAATTAGAGTAGATATTTTTTTGTTTTCCTCAGTTAACGCGGAAGCGAGTAGTCCGCCCTGAACAGCGAAACAGGAAATTCCGCCTGTGGTTAAACCGGTAATGAAAGCCAGCCAGATATTATTCATCTTGGTATTGACAATCCCCCCCAGGGGGATATACACTTATACTATCAAGATTAATTTATTATGCAAGACCCAAAAAACAAAATAATCCACAGGCTGCAAATTGCCAGGGGACATTTAGATAAAGTTCTTAGGATGGTTCAAGATGATGAGTACTGTATAGATGTTGTTCATCAGTCACTGGCAGTACAGGCGGCTCTTAAAAAAACCGATGAAGTGATTTTAGAGAACCACCTAAGAACTTGTGTTTCTGATTCCATTAAAAACGGGGACAGTAGTGAAGCCATAAAGGAAGTAATGGAGGTTCTTCAGAAAAAATAAATATGGACAAAATAGTCGTCATACTTAGCGGGATTGGTCTTGTTGGTTTTATCTATTGGTTCTTCTTTGGAAAGAAGGATGAAGCTTATGTGGCGGGAGATATGGTGGAAGTATTGGTTGATGGTGGGTATAAACCGGAAAATATAAAAATAAAAAAAGGGAAAACTACAAAATTGATCTTTGAAAGAAAAGACCCAAACTCGTGTTTAGAAGAAGTAATAATTCCTGATTTTAAGATTAAGGAATATCTTCCTCTAAACAAAAAAGTGGAAGTAACTCTCACGCCGAAAAAAATAGGAATTTATCAAACACATTGTGGCATGGGTATGTTTCACGGAAAAATAATTGTTGAATAATATGACTACAAAAAAATCATTTCCAATAATCGGCATGCACTGCGCCAGCTGCGCAAAGCTTTTAGAAAGAAGTATCGGGAGAGTTCCGGGAGTAATCTCCTGCGCTGTTAATTATGGCAGCGAGTCCGCAATGGTGGAGTTGGAAGAGGGCAGGGTTACCGATCAGGATTTGGAAAATGTTGTTGAAAATACGGGCTACAAAGCGGTGTTTCAGAAAAAGGGTGAGGATAAATCACCGGATGAGATTAAAGAAGAAGAAAAGGAAAAAGAGCTTCAAAAACTAAAGACTAAAGTTATTATTTCCGGCATCTTGGCGTCCGTTATTTTTTTGGGAAGTTTCCCCGAACTATTTAGGATTAGTCTAAATCCGTTAATTCTTCTTATCCTTGCAACTCCCGTTCAGTTTTGGGCCGGGCGGGAATTTTATCTTGCAACTTCGTCGGGACTCAAAAACCGCGCTGCCAGCATGGATACTCTAATTGCAATTGGAACAACCGCCGCATATGGATATTCGGTTGCTTCCATGTTTGGGCTTGTAAAAGGAATGTATTTTGATACTGCAGCCGTAATTATTACACTCATTCTTTTGGGTAGGTTTTTTGAGGCCAAAGCAAAAAGCCACACCTCTGATGCTATTAAAAAACTCTTAGGGCTTCAGGCTAAAACCGCACGGGTTATCAGAGCTGGACTCGAGGTTGATATTCCTATTGAGGAAGTAAAAGCGGGGGATAGGATCCGAGTACGCCCCGGAGAAAAGGTACCGGTGGACGGCATAATTACTGAAGGCATGAGTTCAATTGACGAATCGATGGTCACGGGCGAATCAATCCCGGTTGATAAGACGGTGGGAATGAATGTAATAGGTTCAACCATCAATAAATCCGGAAGTTTCATATTTAAAGCTACAAAAATTGGGAGCGAAACAATGCTTGCGCGGATTGTGGAAATGGTTAAAGAGGCCCAGAGCAGCCGGGCCCCGATCCAGCGATTGGCCGATCTCGTTTCCTCTTATTTTGTACCGATTGTTTTAATGCTTGCGATAGCGACCTTTGTTGTCTGGTATGTTCTCGGTTTTCCCGTTTCTGCTTTTGTTAACTTGGTTGCGGTTCTCATTATTGCCTGTCCGTGCGCAATGGGGCTTGCTACACCCACAGCAATAATGGTTGGGACAGGCAAAGGGGCAGAGCGCGGAATTCTTATAAAAGATGCGTCAAGCCTCGAGACTGCCCATAGGATTAGTACTATTATTTTTGATAAAACCGGAACTCTGACTCAAGGGAAACCTGTAGTGACTGATGTAAGCGATTCCAAGATACTTTCAATTGTAGGTTCTCTTGAGGAAGGTTCGGAACACTCCTTGGGGGAAGCAATTCTTAATTATGCAAAAGACAAAAAAGTAAAACTTCTGGACGTAACGAATTTTAAATCAATTACAGGACGCGGAATTGAGGGAATCGTTAACGGTAAAAACTACTTTTTTGGAAAGATTGAAGCGAAAAATGATGAAATCAAAAAACTAGAAGAAGCCGGCAAAACCGTAATGGGGCTTACAACCGGAGCAAAATTCTTAGCTTATATTGCGGTTGCAGATACATTAAAAGACGGGGTAGCGGAAGTTATAGCTAAATTAAACAAGAAGGGAATATCTACCTGGATGGTAACGGGGGATAACGAAAGAACTGCAAATGCAATTGCCCATGAGGCCGGGATTAAAAACGTGATGGCAGAAGTTTTACCCGATCAGAAAGCTTTAAAAGTTAAAGAATTTAAAAATTTCGCGT